>NZ_CP088156.1:6625000-6926807 GCF_021088345.1 Bradyrhizobium ontarionense
CGCCAGCACGTCGGCTTCGACATTGACCATGACGATGTGCCTGCCGGCTTTGATGGCTGCGCGCGCGTGGCGAATGCCGGCGGCCGGGCTGCCGGTTGCTTCGACCACGACATCGATGCCGTCGCCGAGCGCCTTCGCGGCATCGGCACTGAACGTCGTGCGGGCGATCAGCTCGGCGTTCCATCCGACCGTTCGGCAGGCGTCCCGCGCGCGATCCGGATCGAGGTCGATGATGACGGGCACCTCGAGCCCCGCGACATGCGGCACCTGCGCCAGGAACATCGAGCCGAACTTGCCGGCGCCGATCAGGGCCACCCGGACGGGCTTGCCGGAGGCATTGCGGGCTTGGAGGAGGGAAAAGAGGTTCATTGCGGGATCCAGGATTTATGGAAGCGCGTGAGCACGATTATCAGTTTATCGTCATGGCCGGGCTTGACCCGCCTGCGGGGACGAAGCCCCTTCGGCGCGGCGAAGGCCCGGCCATCCATCTCCAACGAGCACCGTCGGCCTGATTGATGGATGCCCGGGTCAAGCCCGGGCATGACGGCTTTTTTTTCTGTAGCTCGTTTCGTGTCTCTACTCCGCCGCCTCGCGGTGCGCTCGTGCCAGCTGCAACAGCGCATCGTCGTCAAGCGTTGCGATCGGGGCGAAGTCGCGGTGTGCGATGTAGTCGGGCCGCGTCGGCGTGCGGATGTGGTTCGAGACGGCGTTGAGCGTGAGGTAGACGATCTTGCGCGGGTAGGGCGTGATGTTGCCGGCCGAGCCGTGCACGAGATTGCCGTGGAACATCAGCATGCCGCCCGGTTTGCCGGTCGGCGCGACGATGCCGCCTTCGCCGACCAGCCGCGTCACCGTTGTCTCGTCGAGCGTCCACAGCGGGTAGGAGGTCGTCTGCAGATCGTGGGAGGCCTCGAGATCGCCGGCATGCTGGCTCCGCGGCACCAGCATCAAGGGCCCGTTGATCGGCATCACCTCGTCGAGGAAGATCGCGACGTTCATCGCGCGCGGCTCCGGCATGCCGTCGTCGCGCTTCCAGGTGCCGTAGTCCTGGTGCCATTGCCAGACGTCGCCGGTGAAGGCCGATTTGGCATTGATCTTGAACTGATGCATGTAGACCTTCTCGCCGAAGACCTGCTCGATCGGTTCGATCATGCGCGGATGCGCGGCCAGCACGCGGAAGGCATCGTTATAGAGATGCGCCGCGAAGGCCGTGCGCGGCGCGCCGCTCTTCTCGCGCCAGACTTCCGGCCTGCTGGTGCCGTAGATCGCCTCGGCCTCGCGCGCGAGAAAGGCGGTCTCCTCCGGGCTGAACAGCTCGGGCAGGAACAGCCAGCCCTCGCGGTCGAAGAATGCGATCTGCTCCGGTGTCAGCTTCATGGTGTCCTCCCTCGCTTGGTTTCCTCGGAGAACGACCCGGTCTTCGCGCCGGGCTGGCTCCGCTGCATCATCTACATCGTCTTGCCCTGCTCGATCAGCATGCGCGTCATCAGATAGAGCCGCGGCACGATGGTCGTGCTGTCGATATACTCATTGTGGGCATGATAGTTGAAGCCGGCGATGCCGAAACTTTCCACCACGACGGCCTTGCCGCTGCGATTGGCGAAGCCGGCGTCGGTGGCGCCGCCGGTCATGTCGACGAGCGCGAGCGGCCGCTCAAGCTCGGCGTAGATCGTCTGCGCGTCCTTGCCGAGCGCCCGTCCGCGCTCCGAGGCGACGAAGGGCGGCCGGCCCTTTTCGATCGTCACCTTCACCTCGGTGTCGGGCACGAGATGGGTCTTGATCTTCTCGTCGAGCGCAGCCTGCAGCTTCTCGACGCCGTCGGCGACCGTGACACGGATATCGCCGCCGGCGCTCGCCTTCTCGGGGATCTGGTTGCGCACCGTGCCGGCCGCGGCCGTGGTCCAGTTCAGCTGGGTACCCGGAATCGATTTGGCGATATCCCTGGTCTGCAGCAGCTGATGGGAAAGCTCGATCAGCGCGTTGCGGCCGAGATCGGGCGCAGCGCCCGCATGCGAAGCGCGGCCGGTCACCTGCATCGTGGCGGTCGCGGTCCCGCTCGCGCCCAGCAGGAGGCTGTCGACCGGTGCCGCCGGCTTGGCCGCCGTCGGCTCGCAGGACAGCACGACGTCATGCTGGTCGGCGAGCTCGGCGATGAATTCTCCCGAGCCGATGGAGCCGACCTCCTCATCGGGATTGAACGCCACCGTCAGCTTCGCGTAGTCCCGCCAGCCCATGTCCTTCAGGATCTGCAGGCTGTGCAGGACCACGGCGATGCCGCCCTTGTCGTCGGCGATGCCGGGGCCATAGATCAGGTCGCCTTCGACATGATAGGGCTCGGTCTTGAGGATGCCGGGCTGGTACACCGTATCCATGTGGGCGATCAGCATCAGCTTGCGGCGGCCGGTGCCCTCGAACGTTCCGATCACCATGTCGGCGCCGACGCCGCGCGTGGTCTTGCGCCGCTCCGTCGTAGCGCCGAGCGTCCTGAGCCGACCTTCCGTGAAATCGGCCATCTTCTTCAGGCCTTCGACATCGCTCGATCCGGATTCGATCAGCACCATCTCGCGCAGGGAGTCGACCACCGCCGGCTTGGCCTGTTCGGCGGCGGCCTTGAGCTTGTCGTCCGGTGCGGCGTGGGCGCCAGAGAGATCGGCCGCAGCGGCGAGCAGGACGAGCGCTGCGAGGCGCGAGGGGAAAGGCGTCATCCGGGGTCTCTGTCTCGTTGGTTCATGGCCGAGCCTGCCCGGCCGCGCCTGTCGACATTGGCAGAATCCGGGTGGATCGCAACATTCTCCAAGCCTATTTTGACCGGCAGATGATACGGGGCGGATCGGCGATGGAGCCTGCCATGTCAGACCACAGTTTCGCACTTTTCGACACCGCGATCGGCGCTTGCGCGATCGCCTGGGGACCGCGCGGCATCAATGCGGTGCAACTGCCGATGGGCGGCGTCGCGCAGACCCGCATCCGCATGCAGCAGCGTTACGCTGATATCGCCGAGGCCGAGCCGCCGACCTATGTGCAGCGCGTCATGACACGCATCAAGGCGCTGCTTGAAGGAGAGGCGGATGATCTCGCCGACGTTGCCCTCGATCTCGACGGCGTCAGCGCGTTCCAGCGCGGCGTTTATGAGATCGCGCGCCGGATCCCGCCGGGCAGCACCTTGACCTATGGCGATATCGCGAGGCAACTCGGCGGCGTCGAGCTGTCGCGTGAAGTCGGCCAGGCGCTCGGCCGCAACCCGTGTCCCGTCGTGGTGCCCTGCCATCGCGTGCTCGCCGCCGGCAACAAGCCGGGCGGCTTCTCCGCCAATGGCGGCGTCGACACCAAGCTGAAGATGCTGGCGATCGAGGGCGCAGCCGTGAACCATACGCCCAGCCTGTTCGATTGAGGCCCGGCTTCCCCCTTAGGACCAAAGAGCCCGCGATGAAGATTCCGACGCTTCCCTTCACTGTCACCGACTGGTCGGCCGTTCCCGCGACGGAGCATCCGGGAGAGCAGGGCATGGCCTATTGGCGGACGCTGATGATCGGCGACATCCGGGTGCGGCAGGTCGAGTACACGCCGGGTTATCTCGCCGATCACTGGTGCGATCGCGGCCACATCCTGCTGGTGCTCGAAGGCGAGCTCGAGAGCGAGCTCAAGGACGGCCGCAGGTTCACCCTGTCGGCCGGCATGAGCTATCAGGTCTCGGATCTCGGCGACGCCGCGCACAGGTCGTTCACGCCGAAAGGCGCCAAGCTGTTCATCGTCGACTGAGGTTGATGGGCGCTACACCGACTCGCAAATGAAGCCATTGCCCTTGCGCCTGATGCGGCCGACCGAGGGCGACGGGAAATGGGCCGTGCAGCACAGCGTCGCCGTGTCGCAATAGCGATCGAGGAAGTTGCGCCGCGTCGCCGCGGCCTGCACCGGATCGACGTCGAATTTCGGCGACAGCTCGGGATAGCCGAGCTGGAGCGGCGAGTGCATCAGGTCGCCGGAGAACACCGCGTCGTCTCTGCCCTTGCCCACGGCCATCGCGACATGGCCTGGTGTGTGACCCGGCGTCGGCAGCAGGCGGACGTGATCGCCGATCGAAAACTCGTCGCCCACGATGTCGGCTCGCCCCGCCTCGACGACCGGCAGCACGCTGTCGGCGAAGGCAGGCACCTCGGCCTTGGCGTTCTGCGCCACCCAGTAATCATACTCGCGCTGGGCGAACACGTAGCGCGCTTTGGGGAAGGTCGGCACCCAGCGACCATTGTCGAGCCGCGTATTCCAGCCGACATGATCGGTGTGCAGATGCGTGCACATCACCACGTCGATGTCGTCGACCGACACGCCTGCGGCCGCCAGCGCCCGCATGTAGGCGTCGTCGGTCTTCATGTTCCAGACTGGCCGCGCACGCGGCTTGTCGTTGCCGATGCAGCTGTCGATCAGGATGGTGTGATCAGGCGTCTTCACTACATAGGACTGGAAGCAGAGGATCAGCGCGTCCTGAGCGTCGAGGGCATTGGCAGCGCGCATCTCGCTGCGCGTCGCGGCGAGCACGTCCGGCGCCAGGTCGGGAAACATCTCGCGTGCCGGCAGGAAGCTGGTTTCCTGCTCGACGATGCGATGGATGGTCGTATCTGCGACCGAAAACGTCAGCGTCACTCGATTGTCCCCAAAATGATCAGGCCGCCGGCGGCAACGAGATCTTCATCGACTCCCGCTCCATCATCTTCTGATGGAACGCGTCGAGCGCCGGGAACGCCTTGCGCCAGCCGCAATCGGCAAAGCGGAAATCGGCATAGCCGAGCACGCATACGAGGCCGATCGAGACGATGTCGAACGGCCGCGTCATCAGGTCGCTCTGCGCATTGAAGCGGGCCATGCCCATCCAGGCCCTGTTCCAGTGGTCGTCCGACCAGGCCTTCCAGCGCATGGCCTCCGGGCGAACCATCGCCTCGTAACGGCAGAGCAGCATCGAATCCAGCATGCCCTGCAGCATCGAATGCTCGCTTTTGACCTTCCAGCGAGTCGAGCCCGATGTCGGGATCAGCTTGTTGCCGCCGGCGAGCTCGTCGAGATATTCGACGATGACGTAGGAATCCAGGATGACGTCGCCATTGTCGAGGATCAGCACCGGCAGCTTCTTCAGCGGCGTGATCTTCGAGTAGTCGTCATTGGCCTGGCCCGGTATCACCGCTGCGGGCACGAATTCGATCTTGTCGATCAGGCCGAGCTCGATGGCGGCGATGCGCACCTTACGGGCGAACGGAGAGGCGGGCGAGAAGGTGAGTTTCATCGTTGAGTCCTGGCCGACGCAAATGGACTGGTGTCATTGCGAGGAGCGTCAGTGACGAAGCAATCCAGTCCGGCTCTGCAGCGGCGGCTCTGGATTGCTTCGCTTCGCTCGTAATGACGGCGGTTGCCGTCTCAAGCCTCGACGATCTCCTGGCGCTGCTCGCCGAGGCCCTCGATGCCGAGTGTGATGACGTCGCCGACATTGAGGAAGGTCGGCGGCTTCATGCCCATGCCGACGCCCGGGGGGGTGCCGGTGGTGACGATGTCGCCCGGCAGCAGCGTCATGAACTGCGAGACATAGGAGATGCACTTCGCCATGGTGTAGATCATCGTGGCGGTGGTGCCGGTCTGGCGGCGCTGGCCGTTGACGTCGAGCCACATCGACAGGTTCTGCACGTCGGGAATCTCGTCCTTGGTGACGAGCCACGGGCCGACCGGGCCGAACGTGTCGTGCGACTTGCCCTTGGTCCACTGGCCCAGGCGCTCGATCTGGAAGTTGCGCTCGGAGACGTCATTGCAGATGGTGTAGCCGGCGACGTGATCCAGGGCCTCGGCCTCGGAGACGTATTTGGCGCGGGTGCCGATGATGGCGGCGATCTCGACCTCCCAGTCGAGCTTGGTCGAGCCGCGCGGCTTCTCGACCTGGTCATAGGGACCGCACAGCGCCGTGCTGGCCTTCAGGAAGAAGATCGGCTCCGACGGAATCGGGTTGCCGGTCTCCTTGGCATGATCGGAGTAATTGAGGCCGATCGCCACGAACTTCGAGATGCCGGTGACGGGCGCGCCGAGCCGCGGCTTGCCGGAGACGGCGGGCAGGGAGGCCGGATCGAGGGCGGCGAGCTTTTTCAGGGATTCCGGCGCATAGGCCGCGCCGTCGAGGTCCTTCACGTGGGCCGACAGGTCGCGCAACTGGCCGGATGGATCGATCAGGCCCGGCTTTTCCGCGCCCTTATCGCCGTAGCGAACAAGCTTCATTGGTTTCTCTCCCTGACTCCTTGGTATTCCAGGGCCCTGTCATGGAGCATGGCGGGGCGAAATTCAACCTTAGGGGCTATGCACCGCCGCTGCCCCTATCGCTTCGAAGCGGAATGCTGCGCCGTCCCGCCGGATGATGCCGGCGTCGAAATGGCCGCCGATCACGAGCGTGGCGGTTTCGGCGAAGCGCGAGAACAGCGCTTGCCGTGTCGCAATCGCCTGCGCCGGGTCGGCGTCGACGGTCGAGCTCCAGTCGAGACGCGCCATCTGGCAGGGATGGTGCGCGACATCCGCCGTGAGCACAGCCTCCGCACCGGCGGAGCGGATGTGCAGGCTGACGTGACCCGGGCTGTGCCCCGGCGTCGGGATCAGCGTGAGCTCGTCGCTGATGACGGCGTCGCTGGCCACCAGTTCGGCCTTGCCGGCGTCGACGATCGGCTGCACGGAATCGGCGAAGGTCGCCGTCTCGTCGGGGGCCGCGCTGTGGTCGCGCCAGTGCTCATATTCCGTGCGGCCGAAGATGTAGCGCGCGTTGGCGAACGTCGGTATCCAACGGCCGTCGACCAGCCGCGTATTCCAGCCGACATGATCAACATGCAGATGCGTGCAGATCACCATGTCGATGGTGTCGGGTGCAAAACCAGCGGCGCTCATCATTTCCAGGAACGGCGTGGTGCGGTTGTTCCACACCGGCACGCTGCGGCCCTGCTTGTCGTTGCCGAGCCCGGTGTCGACCACGATGCGCCGGGTCGGCGTCTCCACCACCATTGTGTGGATCGACATCTTCAGCCGGCCTTCCTCGGTGGCGAAATCGGGGGTGAGCCAGGACAGCTTGCGGATCTCCTCGGGCGTGGCCTGCGGCAGGATGAAGCGGGTGCCGCCGACCGTCTCCAGCTCGGCGAATTTGGTGATCCTGACCCGGCCGACCGTCCAACGCATGCCCTTCCCCGTTTTGTTCTTGATGGCGGTAACGATGCAGTCTCGCTCGTCCCTGCGCAATGGATCAACTGTCCAGACCAAGCGTTGTCCCAAACTGTCCAGGAGGAGACGGCCATGCCAGAGCTGACGATATCACCCGAGAAGGTCGCGTTCCTGATCGAAAAGGCGCGCGAGTTCGACGTCAAGGAAGAGGTGAGCGACGCCGAGTCCGGCTCGAATGCCGCCGATGACGACATGGTGGACGTGCTCCAGGACTCCGGCGACGATCCGGTCGTGGGCGAGATCACGGGCTTCATCAATGCGATGACAGAGGACGAGCAGGCCGATCTCGTCGCGCTGATGCGGCTCGGTCGCGGCGATGGCGACATCGACGATTGGAGCGAGTTGCGCAGCGAGGCGGGCGGGCAGCGCGATCGCCATACCGCGCGTTATCTGTTGGGTGAGCCGATGCTCGGCGACCTGCTCGCCGAAGGCCTTGCGGCCTTCGGCATCGACTGGACCGAAGACCGTACCACGGCGGATTCATCCAGCCCGAGCCAGCGCGACGAGGACGAGATCACGAAGCAGTAGATCGTTCGGAAGAGACGGCGGGTAGTTGTTGGCGCCGTACTGACGATAACAACGAAGTCTTTTGCGTATTGGAATCGAGCTTTCGCCAAGACGGCCGTGCGCTCCCTTTCCCCGTTCTTACGGGGCCGCGACGAGCTTCGCTCGCGCTGAGAGGGTTGGGGTGAGGGGCAGACGCGCGGGAAGTGCGAGTGGTTAGACCTGTACCCCCTCACCCGGATTGCATCTTCGATGCAATCCGACCTCTCCCCGCAAGCGGGGAGAGGTAAAGCGACGGCGACAGTTTCGCCCAAAACGGCCGCGAAGAAGCACTGTCTTACAGCGTCCCCGGGAAAGCGCCGCCGTCGAGCAGGATGTTCTGCCCGGTGATGAAGCCGGCCTTGGCGCCGCACAGGAAGGCGCAGGCGAGGCCGAACTCTTCGGGATCGCCGAAGCGTCCGGCCGGATTGAGCTTGGCGCGGTCGGCCAGGATCTGCTGCGGCGTGACGCCGCGCTTCTCGGCTTCGCCCTTCGCCGTCGTGAGCAGGCGGTCGGTCTCGAACGGACCCGGCAACAGCCCATTGATGGTGACGTTGTTGATGACGGTCTTGCGCGACAGGCCGGCGATGAAACCGGTGAGGCCGGCGCGGGCGCCGTTGGACAGGCCGAGGATGTCGATCGGCGCCTTCACGGCGGCCGAGGTGATGTTGACGATGCGGCCGAACTTGCGCGCCATCATGCCGTCGACCGTCGCCTTGATCAGCTCGATCGGCGTCAGCATGTTGGCGTCCAGCGCCTTGATCCAGTCGTCGCGGGTCCAGTTGCGGAAATCGCCGGGCGGCGGGCCGCCGGCATTGTTGATCAGGATGTCCGGATCCGGGCAGGCGGCGAGCACGGCGGCGCGGCCGTCCGGCGTTGTGATGTCGCCCGGAACTTCGGTCACGGTGATTCCGGGATTGGCAGCGCGGATCTCGGCCGCGGTCTTGGCCAGCGCTTCGGCGCCACGCGCGGTGATCGTGACGTGCACGCCCTCATTGGCGAGCGCGATGGCGCAGGCGCGGCCCAGTCCCTTGCTGGAGGCGCAGACGATGGCGCGGCGGCCCTTGATCCCGAGATCCACGATTAATCACTCCACGATGTCTGTGAGGTTGGAAGGAAGATGCCGCCATTCTAGCCAACCGGACCGCCGCTGATAAGAGCAGCTGCCCTGTGTCGAATTGCATGGCTCGCGGGGTGCCGTGCCGGGTGCCATGCCGGGTGCCTTGGAGGCGTGCCTTAGGGGGCGCCTTGGGGCGATCAGATGCGCCGTTCCTGCTTGAGGCGGTCGAGGGCGCCGGCGAGCTCGGGTGGCAGCGAGCGAAAGCCCTTCGCGCCCGCGAGCGACAGCAGCGGCCGCAACCGCGATCCTTCGAGGAAGCGCGGCTGGCGCTCGGCCGGGACCAGCCCATCGAACACCAGCACGAGCGTGGTCGAGACCATGCCGACCCTGATCGCGCCGAGCAGGGCGCCTCCGAGCCGGTCACCGAAGCCGGCTTCGAAGCCGATCGCCTCGTCCAGCAGGATGCGGCCGATCTTGCCCAGCGCCACGCCGATGACGAGGAACGCTGCGAAGAACTGCAACCAGTTCTGCGCCAGGGGCGCGCCGTGCGCGTCCTGCAGCTGCGGGCTCATCGCCGCGACGGCTCCCATCGCAAGCGGCATCGCCAGCAGATAGGCCAGAATGGTGATGGCGCTGCGCAGCAGTCCGGTCGAGAAGCCGCTGTAGACGGCGATCACCAGGGCGGCACATGCGGCGAGGTCGAAGGCGTTCATGGCTGATCCGCTGTGTAGGTTTGCCCGCGTAAACAAATCGCCTTTGCGCTCCTTCAAATCGTCTGTATCAATTCGCGCCAACGAAACGAGGGAGCGCGAGGGTATCTGCATGTCCGACCTGTTCGACGTCAGCCGCGAAGTGGTCCTGATCACCGGCGCAAGCCAGGGACTCGGCCGGCAGTTCGCGCGTGTGCTGTCGGCCCATGGCGCTGCCGTCGCCCTCGCCGCGCGCCAGACCGGCAAGCTCAAGACGCTCGAGGAGGAGATCAGGGCCAAGGGAGGCAGGGCGGCAGCGGTCGACATGGATGTGACCAGCACCGCATCCATTGCCAAGGCCATCGATGCGACGGAAGCGGCGCTCGGGCCTGTTACGGTGCTGATCAACAATGCCGGCATCGCCGTGGAGAAGCTCGCGGTCGAGCAGAGCGAAGCCGATTGGGATGCCGTGATCGGCGCCAATCTGAAGGGCGCCTATTTCGCCGCCACCGAAGTTGCGCGCCGCATGATGGCGCGCAAGGCGGGCGGCAATATCATCAACATCGCCTCGGTGCTCGGCTTCAGCGTGGTGAAGTTCATTTCGCCTTACGCGATCTCCAAGGCGGGCGTGGTGCAGACCACCAAGGCGCTGGCGCTGGAATTCGCCGCCCACGACATCCGCGTCAATGCGCTGGCGCCCGGCTATATCGACACCGACATCAACCATGACGTCTGGGAGACGCCTGCCGGCGAGAAGCTCATCAAGCGCATTCCGCAGCGGCGCGTCGGCCATGAGAGCGATCTCGACGGCGCCATCATGCTGCTGGCGTCCAACGCCTCGCGCTACATGACCGGCAGTGTGGTCACGGTGGACGGCGGCTTCCTGCTGACGTGATCCGCCGCTGTTTCAACGCACGCCGTCATGGCCGGGCTCATCCCGCCTGCGCGGCCGAAGCCGCTTCGGCGTGACGAAGGTCCGGCCATCCAGGCCCATTAACCCATCCACGCCCATCAGCGCCGATGCTCAACTCTTTCAGCGCATCTCCGCCCGGATCATCTCAGCAGCCTTCTCACCGATCATGATGGTCGGCGCATTGGTGTTGCCGCCGATCAGGCTCGGCATGATCGAGGCATCGACCACACGCAGGCCCGACAGGCCGTGCACCTTGAGGTGGGGATCGACGACCGCGAACGGATCGTCCACGCCCATCTTGCAGGTGCCGACGGGGTGATAGACGGTGTCGACGCGCGCGCGCAGGAGCGCGCGGATGTCGTCATCGGTCCTGACATCTGCCGTGAACAGGTCGCGCTTCTGCAGACCGCGCATGGCCGGCGTCTCCATCAGCCGTTGCGTGGTCCGGTAGCCTGCGACCATGGCCTCGAGGTCCTCCTCCTCGCCGAGGAAGTTCGGATCGATCAGCGGTGCGGCGAGCGGATCGGCATTCTTCAAAGCAACGGTGCCGCGGCTCTTCGGCCTGAGCAGGCAGACATGGCAGGAAAAGCCGTTGCCATGGCGCTTGCGGCCGTGATCGTCGGTGACGGCCATGCCGAAATGCAGCTAGATGTCGGGCACGTCGAGATCGGGCCGCGTCTTCAGGAAGCCGCCGCATTCGGCGAAATTCGAGGTGATCGGTCCGCGCCGCTCGCGGCGATATTGGGCTGCGCCGCGCAGCAGGCGGCTGATCCCGCGCGGCGACAATGACGAGAAATTGGGGTTGTCGGAGGTGTAGGCGAAGATGAAGTCGGGATGATCCTGCAGGTTCCGGCCGACGCCCGGCAGATGGTGGACGCTGGCGAGGCCGAGCCGCGCCAGCGCGGCCTGGTCGCCGACGCCGGAGAGCATCAGCAGTTGTGGCGTCTGGAACGCGCCGGAGGCCAGGATCACCTCGCGCCGGCAGCGGATCTCCTTGACCTCCTTGCCCTGGCGGTATTTCACGCCGACGGCGCGCTTGCCGTCGAACAGGATCAGCGACGCATGCGCCGATGTCTCGATCCGCAGATTGCGGCGCGTGCCGAGATGCGGCTGGATATAGGCGCGCGCGGCGCTCCAGCGCTCGCCATTGCGCTGGGTCACCTGATAGAGCCCGAGCCCTTCTTGCGTCTCGGCATTGAAGTCGTCGCGGATCGGAAACTGCGCCTCGCGCGCCGCCTGCAGGAAGATCTCGTGCACGGGATTGTCGGTGCGCAGCCGGTTGACGGGCAGCGGTCCCGATTGGCCGTGATATTCACCATCGAACTCGGCGTTGTTCTCCGCGCGCTTGAAATAGGGCAGCACGTCGTCATAGGACCAGCCGGCGTTGCCGAGCGCCGCCCAATGGTCGTAGTCGGCGCGGTGGCCGCGGATGTAGACCATTGCGTTGATCGCCGAGGAGCCGCCGAGCCCGCGGCCGCGCGGCTGATAGCCGGTACGGCCGTTGAGACCCTTCTGCGGCACGGTCGTGAACGACCAGTTGTTGACGGGGCCTGCCACCATCAGGAACAGCATGTAGGGCGTGGTGACGATCCAATTGTCGTTGCGTCCGCCGGCGTCGAGCAGGGCGACCGATGTCGCCGGATCTTCCGACAGCCGCCCCGCGACGGTCGCCCCTCCGCTGCCGCCGCCGACGACGATGAAATCGACTTCGTCCGTCACACTCTATCTCCCTGATCTATTGTTTCTCTTGCTCTTGTTTTCCGTCATTGCGAGGAGCTGAAAGCGACGCAGCAATCCGCTTCTTTGGCGAGACTGGATTGCTTCGCTTCGCTCGCAATGACGGCGGCTCTCATGTCGGGATTCCGGGGTCGCGCGTCGCGCGCCCCGGAATGAGGGGCTAGGATAGAAACCGCAGCAGCTTCTCGATCCGGGCGATGCTGGCGCCGTAGGGCGGATAGAGATCCTTCATGCGGTTGAACGGCGAGCGATAGAACACGGGCTTCAGCTTGCTGAAGCTGTCGAAGCCCCATTCGCCGTGATAGTGGCCGATCCCCGAGGCGCCGACGCCGCCCATCGGCTGGTTCATCTGGGCGAAATGCAGCAGGCAGTCGTTGATCGTGACGCCGCCGGAGACCGTGCGCGCGAGCACGGCGTCACGCGCGGCCTCGTCGCGGCCGAACCAGTACAGCGCCAGCGGCCGGTCGTGGGCATTGATGTAGCGGATCACTTCGCCGGCGTCGCGATAGGTGACGATCGGCAGCAGCGGGCCGAAGATCTCCTCCTGCATGATCGCCATCTCCGGCATGGCGCCCACCACGACGGTCGGCGGGAATTTGCGCAAGCTCTTCCAGGCGGGGTCTTCCGGACTGGTCGTGTGCAGCAGCTTGGCGCCGCGCGCGACAGCGTCCCTGGCGAGCCCTTCCAGCCGCGCATAGTGCCGATCGGAAATGATCGCGGTGTAGTCCTTGTTCGCGGGATTGGTGCCGAACATCCGCAGCATGTGCCCATGGACCTTGCCGGCGAACTCGTCGCGTCGCTGCTCGGGCACGAACACGTAGTCGGGCGCGATGCAGGTCTGGCCGGCATTGAGCAGCTTGGCGTAGGCGATACGTTCGGCGGCCTCGTCGAGATTGGCGGACGCATCGACGATGGTCGGCGACTTGCCGCCGAGCTCGAGCGTCACCGGCGTCAGGTTGCGCCCCGCAGCCTCCGCGACGATGCGGCCGACACGCGTGGAGCCGGTAAAGACAAGGTGATCGAAGGGCAGAGCCGCGAAAGCCTGGGCGATGCCGTCCTCGATGCCGGTGACGGTGAACTCGTTCGCGTCGAAACGAGCCGCAATCAGCTCCTTGAGCAGCGCCGAGAACTGCGGTGTCAATTCGCTCGGCTTGATCATGACCCGGTTGCCGGCCGAGATGGCGCCGATGGCGGGGGCCAGCGTCAGCTGCAGCGGATAGTTCCAGGGCGCGATGATCCCGACCACCCCGAGCGGCTGCGGTAGCAGCCGGTTGCGCGCCGGCCAGAACTGCAGCGCGGTGGCGATGCGCCGCGGCGCCATCCACCGCGACAGCACCTTCAGCGTGTGTCTGATCTCGGCCTGGAGGAACAGCGTCTCGGCAATCGTCGTTTCGACCGCGCAACGGTGGCCGAAATCCGCCGAGATCGCCTGCTCCAGGCGCTTCTCGTTGTCCGTCAGCATCGCCCGCAGCCGCTTCAGGCTGTCGAGCCGGGCCGCCAGCGGCGGCGGCGGCGCGTTGCGCGAAGCCTCGATCATGGCGTGAAAGGCATCGTCGAGTGCAGACAGCGGCGGGCTCTTCAGGGACTGGTCCATGGACGTCTCCTCGGGTGTCCTGCGGCCGCATGCCCGGCCGTCGTTCTGGTTGGTGCCCGAAGCTGCAGCTTTGCCGAACCCTTGGCAAGCGCGCGGCGTCTGTTTCCGCCCGGATCGCCGCGAACGTCCCGTCAAGCGTTCGGGGCTGGCTTTCCGCGGGTCCGCCCGAGACCCTGCCGCCGATGTTCGAGGAACTGCCCGTTTCGCCGCGGCAAGGCGCTGCCACGCGTCGCGGCCAAGCGCGGGCGTGTTCATAAGCGCATGAATTCGCGCGATTCTTTCTGTGGTATCGGCGGCTCAGCACGGTGTCACAATCCCGCAAAAAAACTTACCGAAAGGCCTTTCCAAACCGGCCTCGCATTGGTACATACCGCCCGCACCCGACGGCTGGTCCAGCCATCGGGCTCAAGCCTTCTCCGGAAGCCATTGGGATGGAACGGCACGCGCGAAAGCGTGAGCCAGGAAACTCTGATCTGTTTCTAAATGAGAAGTGCTGCACCGGTTTAACGCGGGGTGGAGCAGCCCGGTAGCTCGTCAGGCTCATAACCTGAAGGTCATAGGTTCAAATCCTATCCCCGCAACCAACGATACCGACTCCCGTAGCCGCCAGGCTGCGGGAGTTTTGGTTTGTGCGCCCCTTTCCCCGTTGTGAGCCGCTGTCCAGCTGAGAACGGTCCCCATGGAGCCCAGCATCGATTTGGCCGCGCTGGCGCCTGGGCGGAGGACGATGCGGTCGACCGGGTCGCGCACAGCCTGGGCGGCCTCGGTCCGGTGGGCAACCTTCTTGGCGTCCAGTTGCGAGGCCCTTGGAAGCATGCCCGGTATCGGCAGGCGCATCGACGAACAGAGCAGACAGCTCCGCCCTTTGCTGCACTGCGCGTGAAAGCACGATCGCGCCCGCATCAGGCGCGCTGCATGCCACAGCGCCGGACCGTTGCCGCCTCGATGGCGCGGAACAGGCCGAGCTCGAACGACGCGGCCGATCAGGATCACCATCATCGGGCCGGCGAAGCCCCTGTAGGTGAACAGCTCGTCGCGATCGCGGAAGTTGAACCAGCCGAGATCGCCCTGGCTGGCGCTGACGCCGAAGACTAGCTCGGCAGCGCTCAGCGTGCGCCAGGCAAAGGCCCAGCCGATCTTCAAGCCAGACAGGATCGGCGGCAAAGCAGAGGGATTGAGGATATCGCCGACGTAGCGGCGACCTTGCGGTAGGCAAAGTCGCGCCGCGTCCGGGCTGAGCCGGCAGATCGACGGCATCGCGCTGGTGCTTTCCGGCCTATCTGCATCTGACCGAACTGCAGCCGATCGGCAAGCATGCCGTCCGGCTGTTCTTCTCCGACGGCTATGATCGCGGCATCTATCCCTGATCCCATTTCCGCAGAGCAAGGCGCGGCTTCGCTGCTTTTGTGCGCTGATGCCATCGCGCGCGTTGCCGCATAGCAGCGTCCGGCGATCGCGCCATCAACTTCGGCGTGAGGCGCAGCAGCGCCGAATTCGACTTTGCTTGAAGTGCGGCGATGCGGTGAGTTCGCATCGATTGTATAGGTTCATTTCACCGGCTCTCGGTGCGCGTCAGACGACACTGCAACGCGTCCGACGGTGTCCATGCCTCGTCGCCAATGCCTGTCGGGCCGATCCCCGCTGTGAACCGTGCATGCGATCGGACGCAAGCGTTTTCTGACAGCGCTCGTGCCACAAGTACACCCGTGGCAGAGATGCAGATCGAGGCGCGCAAGCACTCCATGCGATTATTCAAGGATGACAGCGACTTCCATCCGTGTCGCGTCCAGTGATCGGTTGCGTCACTGTTTTGAACATTGACAACTATTGTAATTTTAGGTTGAATAAATCTAAGGTAGCCGAATGATGGAAAGATAACTAAAAATAGAGTTCTCTTACTGCTATCCATGCCCGCAATTGAGAGTTCGAAGATGAAGCAGTGGCAGACGTCATATCAGCAGGCAAGGCTCGAGGAATTGCTGCCCGATGGGAGAGTTCGCTGTCATCTCTCCCCACGAAATTGCACGATGCGGGAAGGACAGGACGGTGCGTGCAAGGTTCGCGGGGTAAGAGACGGTCGTCTCGTGACGATGAACTATAGCAAGTCGGTTCATCCGACCCAGGAAACCATCGAGACGGAGGCGGTCAATCATTTCTCGCCCGGTGCAGCGATCCTCTCGTGCGGAAACATCGGTTGCATGATGTCATGCAGCTACTGCCACAACTGGCGGACATCGCAGGCCAAGCATGTGCTCGACAGCGATATCTATCAGATGACGCCGGAGGATGCCGTCGAGATTTGCCTCCGGCGCAACCTCAAGGTCATAAGTTTCACCTACAACGATCCCGTCGTCTGGCACGAGTGGGTCGTTGATACTGCGCGGTTGGCGAAGGAGGCCGGGATCGTCACCCTGTACAAGTCGGCGTTCTACATCTCCAGCAGAGCGATTGACGAGCTGATCCCGCATATTGATATCTTCTCGATCTCCCTGAAATCGTTGGATCCGCACTACTACAAGAAATACACGGGTGGGCGGCTGGAGCCGGTGCTGGAGGGCATCAAACAGGTGCACGCGTCGGGGCGTCACCTCGAACTTTCGACGCTGATGATCACCGACATTTCAGATAATGAAGAGACCGCAAAAAAGGTCTCGAATTGGGTTCTTCGCGAACTCGGTTCGACGATACCGGTCCATTTCGTGCGGTTTCATCCCGATTTTCGGATGCGAAACACGGTTCGGACGCCTGTGCACCGCATCGAGCGCGCAAGAGAAATCGCGATTGCGGCCGGCGTCGAGCACGTCTACCTCGGAAATGTGTACGATACAAAGTTCAGCAACACCTATTGCAACCAGTGTGGGACGGAGCTTGTAAAGCGCTACGGCCTCAATGCCCAGGTGCTCGCGCTCGACGAGCAGGGACATTGCACCCAGTGCGGCAAGGACGCTCATTTCAAGTCAATCGGTCTGCGTCAACCCACGGCAGCATCGAAATCCGCCGGCGCAATTGCGGGCAAGCATTGTTGCTTTGAGTGGCACGGTGACGTCCGCTCGCTGCATGTCCATCTGGTCAACCCGACCGACCAGTGGCTGAGCGGCTGGTATCGTTCTCGCCGGGCCGGCGGTCCCGCCGGCGGGTGGAACGAGGTGAAAATGAAACCAGGCGAATCCTGGAGGTTCATCATCGCCAAGTCCGCGCTGGATGACGTTGGCCCGGAGATCGTGGTCCCCGAAGAAATGACCACAAATCTCCATGAGGTGTTCGATCGTGCTCATTTCCCGACAGTGCGTATCGAAGATGCCCCATTCGGGGGAGACGTCACGCCCTTCCCGATGTACCAAGGCCGCACCATAGAAGCGAGCGCATCCTGAGGGCGTGGTCGAGTCGGCCCGGAATCGATTCTCAATCGCCGTCGGCGCTCCGTTCTCAGGACGGGTCCCCGATGGCCCTCTGTGGTCCGGTGAGGGCCGTGGAGCGTTGTTTCCGCGAGGGGGGGGGCCTGATGCCTTCGTAGAGAGCGCCCCAGCCCAGGCCCCTCTGTCGACCTCTCCGCGCGGAGCGGGACGGGTTCTTGTGGCGAACCGATTCCCAGGAATTTCTAGACTTTAACGCGGGAAAGCGTAGAGCTGACGGCATCACCGTTACCATGTTGCACCGGGAAGCCGGTGACGATGCTCGTGTGCCTGTCAATGGCCAAATCTCTACTCGCGACACTTGTTGCGACCGTCCTGCTGCTGGCCGCTCCGGGCCATGCCGCCGAAGTTACGGGAATGGACCATATTCCGATCGCTGTTCGCGATCTTGGTGTTGCCATCCGGTCCTACGAGCGCCTGGGCTTCGCCTGGAAACAAGGAAGGTATCATGCCAACGGGGTCAGCAACGGGCACATCAAGTTTCCCGACGGTACCGAACTCGAACTGATTTCCGCCGTCGACGCAGTTGACGACCTCACGGCGGAATATCGCCAGTTTCTCGAACGAGCGGAAGGGCCTGCGTTTCTCGGCTTTTTCGCGCCAAGGCGGACCGAATTGATCGATCGGCTGAGCGCTGGCTTCGTATCAGCCGATTTCAGCGGCTCCTGGATCCGGTTCCCGCAATCCGATCCGCTCCACTACATCTTTTTCGGCCAACGCAATGCGTCGGCGACCGACCGGCCGGAGCACTTTGCGCATCCCAATGGGGCGCAATCGCTCGTCGGCGTGTGGCTCGCGGGTGACGATTTCAGCAGAGAGCAAGAGCTGTTCAGATCGCTGGGCGCGACCAGCTCCACTGAACGCGCCTGCACACCAGAATGCGGTCGATGGGTCCAGTGGCGTTTCGCCGAGAGCGAGATAACTCTGCTGCCTTCGTCGCGTGGTTTGAGCTCCAGCCGCAAGATTGTCGGTGCCGTGGTCAGGGTCCAGAGCATTCGGGCAGCGAAGGCATTCCTGCAAGGTATCGTTCCAACGCTGACGGAGGCCCACGGCAAGCATTGGGACAGTATCTTCATCCCGCCCGAGGTGACGCACGGCATCTGGCTCGAACTGCGCGAAACGCGCTGAGGCTGCGCAGGCCCGCCGATCGTAGCCGGGAGAGGGATCTAGCCCAAACCAGCCCTGGCGGACTTCGAGGCGAAGCGGCCCAGCAGCAAGTACATCGCGGGCGTCGTGTACAGCGTCAAAACCTGCGACAGCAGCAGACCGCCGACCAGGGCAATGCCTACCGGCTGTCTCAATTCGTGACCTGGACCTGTGTTCAGAGCCAGCGGGCACGCGCTCAGAAGCGCTACGATGCTGGTCATGACAATAGGCCTGAAGCGAGCGCTTGCGGCTTCGCGGATGGCTTGTATCGGGGACAGGCCATCCTTCCGTTCCGCGGTGATTGCAAAGTCTATCATCATGATCGCATTTTTCATCACGATGCCGACGAGCAGGATGCAGGCGATGGAAGACATCAGGTTCAATTCGAGCCCCGTCAACGACAATGCGAGGAAGGCGCCGAAGGTTGCCGATGGGAGGACCGAAAGAACAATGACGGGATGAACGAAGCTTTCATAGAGCATGCCCAGAACGATGTAGATTGCGAGCAAGGCGGCGATGAATAGCAGGACCGTCGTGTTTTGCGATTGAGCTGCTTCGCCTGCCTCCCCACGGAAGTGGGTCTTGACGTCATCCGGGATATTGGCTTCGACCTCGGCCTTCCGGATTGCGGAGATGGCGTCACCGATCGACACGCCGGGCTTGGTATCGAACGAGATCGTCGTCGCGGGAAAACGGTCGTCGTAGTTCAGCCACATCGAGCCATGGACGCGCCGCGGCCGCGTCACCGATGACAGAGCGACCTGAACTCCGTTCAGTCCGGGGACGAAGAGCCGGTCAAGCTGCGATGGATCCGTCTGCCGCGCCGGGTCCACTTCCAGGATGACCTCGGAGAAATTCAGAGGCAGGTAGATCAGGTTGATCCAGCGCTGGCCGAAGGCGTCGTACAGCGTGTTGTCGATGCCGACCGGCGTGACGCCTCTGCGAGCTGCTCTCGGCCGGTCGATCACCAGCCCCGCCTCCAATCCTGTCGTCTCGCTGTTCGTTATGAGATCGCGAATTTCAGGAAGAGCGATCAAGCGCCGCCGCATCGTTTCACTCCAGCGCGCCACCAATGCAGGGTCAGTCGAAGACACTACATATTGAAATCTGAGCGCGTTGTTCTGTGTCCCTACGTTCAGGTCCTGGATCGGAATGAAATAGGTTGCCACGTCCTTGAGCGGGGCGAGCTTTTGCCGCAGCCGCTCGCTGACCTCCTGTACCGATTCATGCCGTTGCTCAGGGGGGCGCAGATTGACCATCATGTAGCCCCAGGACATCACGCCGCCAATGCCTGCGCCGATATATGAGACCAGATCGCTGACGGCGGGATCGCTCTGGATCGTGGTCGACACCTGGCGCTGCAGCCTTTCCATTGCGGCGAAGGAGATACTGGGATTGCTGTAGGTGCGGACGAACAGAATTCCAGTGTCCTGCGTTGGCATGTAGCCTTTGGGCAGCGCAACGTAGAACCAGGCTGTGCCGGCAAGAATGCCGGCAATCGTGGTGATGACCAGGAATTGGTGCCGGATGGTCCAGTCCAGGCTGCGCAAATAGCCTTCAACGAACCCGTGCCCATGAGCGGTGCGGCCCGTCGATCTCCCGGGCTGCCGGGCGCAAAGCATTGGCGTCAGCGTCAACGACAGGACCGCCGAAAGAATGATCGCAATCATCAAGGTGAAGCCGAACTCACGAAAATACCTGCCGACAATGTCCGGCATGAATATGACGGGGATCAGAGCCGCGATCAGGGCGGCCGTTATCGAAACGATCGTAAAGCCGATCTGGCGCGAGCCTTTGATTGCGGCTTCGATGGGGCTGCTGCCCTCTTCAATCAGGCGCGTCGTGTTCTCGATGACGATGACGGTGTCGTCGACCACGAAGCCGACGGCGATCGTCAGCGCCATGAGGGATAGATTGTTCAGACTGTAGCCGAGAGCATATATCGCGGCCAACGTCCCGGCCAGCGTGACTGGCACCACGACACTCGAGATCGCGGTCGTCCAGAGTCGCTTCAGGAACAGCGAAATGACGAGCACGATGAGAATTGAGGCGACCGCGATCGTCATCTGAATGTCGGCTATCGAGGCTCGGATCAGCAGCGTACGGTCGTATGCAACATTGACCTTGATCGCCGGTGGAATCCAGCGACTGAGCTGTGGAACCAGTGATAGGATCTCGTCGACGGTCTCGACGACATTGGCATCAGCTTCGCGGTAGACAAACAACAGAACCGCCCGTTCGTTGTTGAACCAGCCGGCCAGCTTGGTGTTGAGGACACTGTCCTCGACTCTCGCAACGTCACGCAACAGGACGGGAGCCCCGTTGCTCCAGCCGACCACGATCTGGCGATACTCGTCGGCATGAAAGAGTTGGTCATTGGTGCCGATCGTATACACTCTGTCCTCGACAGAAATGCTGCCTTTGGGAAGATTCAACGAGGCGGAAGCCACAGCTGCGCGGACATGTTCAAGTGAAAGCGACATGCCGGCGAGCGTGTCGGGATCCACCTGAATGCGGACCGCGGGGCGTTCGGCGCCGCTGATGACCACCCGCGCGACGCCTTTCACCTGCGATAGTCGCTGAGCGACGATCGTATCCGCATAGGCATAGACGTCGCTGGAGTCCACCACCTGGGAGGTGAGCGCAAGGGCGATCACGGGCGCCCCGCCGGGATTGGCCTTGTAGTAGATCGGCGGCTGGGGCATGCCCGACGGCAGGTTTGGGCTGGCGGTGTTGATCGCCGATTGAACCGCATTGGCCGCAGCATCGATATTCACGCTCAGCTCGAACTGCAGCGTGATCTGCACGCCGCCCTGCGTGTTGAGCGATGACATTTCGACGAGGCCCGGGATCACCCCCAATTCGCGCGATAGCGGGACGTTGATCGAGGTCGCGACGATGTCGGGGCTTGCGCCCGGCAGACTGGCCCATACGGCAATCGTCGGGCGCTCGACCGTGGGAAGCGATGCAATGGGCAGGCGGAAGTAGCAGATGATGCCGACCAGCAGCAGGCCGAGCGCTAGTAGCGTCGTAGCTACGGGCCGCTTGATGAATGGTTCCGAGATGTTCACGTCTGAACAGCCTGCAACATGCGTCAGCCGGTCGCCGCAGCATCGCCGCGTGAGTTCGCTGCCCCGAGAGAGGTCGCGCGCCTCATCCTGCGTTGCAGGCGATCCAGGAACAGATAGATGACGGGGGTGCTATAGAGGGTCAGGAACTGGGACAGTACCAGTCCGCCGACCACGGCAACGCCGAGAGGATATCGCAACTCGGAACCGGTGCCGGTTTGGAGAGCCAGCGGCAGCGCGCCGAGCAGGGCGGCCATCGTCGTCATCATGATCGGCCTGAAGCGCAGGATGCTGGCACGATAGATGGCGTCTTCGGCGGAAGCTCCCTCGGTACGCTCCGCATCGATCGCGAAGTCGACCATCATGATCGCGTTCTTCTTGACTATGCCGATCAAGAGGATGATCCCGATCAGGGAGATGATGTTAAGGTCTTGACCGGTGGCCATCAATGCAAGCAGAGCGCCGACGCCGGCCGAAGGCAGGGTGGAGAGAATGGTGATCGGATGAATGAAGCTTTCGTAGAGCACACCAAGCACGATGTAGACGGTGACGATCGCGGCCAGGATCAGCCAGACCGCGCCGTCCTGCGAGGATGTGAACTCGGCCGCCGTTCCGACAAGGGTCGTCGTGATCGCTTCCGGCAGGCCGATGGAATCCTGAACCCGGAGGAGGGCCGTGGTGGCCTGGCTCAGTGAGACTCCAGTTGGCAGGTTGAAGGATATCGTGGCCGCAGGGAACAGGCCGAAATGGCTGATCGTGACCGGCTCCATGGTGTGCCGCACCTTTGTGAAGGTCGAGAGCGGTACGGCTGCTGATGATTGCTGATAACCAAGACCAAGACCGTTGGTGGATGCGCCCAGATTGCTTGCCTGGGTTCCGGCCGTGACGAATATGCGGTCCAGGATGTCCGGAGTCTGCTGGATGGCTGGTGTAGCTTCCAGGACTACGTGGTATTGGTCGAACACGGAATAGATCGTCGCGATCTGTCTCTGACCGAAGGCGTCGTAGAGGGTCTGGTCTATCGCCGCCATGGTGATGCCATAGCGCGCCGCGATTTGGCGGTCGACGATCAACTCGATGTGAGGCGCCTGATCCTGCAGATCGCTCGTCGGGTCCTCAATTTCCCTGACATGTCCCAAGGCGGCCAGCAACTTGTTGGTCCAGGTGCGTAACTCGTCCTCGTCGAGGTCCTGAAGCACGTATTGATATTGGGTGCGCGACAGGCGTGTCTCGAGCCGAATATCCTGAGCCGACTGCAGGTGCAGCCTGGTACCCGGTTCGTTCGCGGTGGCCGCCAGCAGGCGCTTCATGATCGCCTCGGCCGAGGCAGCCCGCCGGTCGGGGCTTCCTATGTTGATGTAGAGCCTGCCGCTGCTGAGCGTATGATTGGTTGTGTCGGCTCCAACGAAGCTCGCGACCGAGATGACGTCCTTGTCTCTTGCTATGATTTCACCGAGCGCGCGTTGGCGGGCGGACATGTTCGCAAACGAGGTATCGGCAGGGCCGTCCGTCACAGCGATGATCAGGCCGGTGTCCTGCTGGGGAAGAAATCCCTTTGGGATCGCGACGTAGAGCCAGACGGTCAGGATGATGGTCGACAGGGTGAACAGGAGGGTGACGTGTTGATGGCGCAAGACCCATCCGAGGCCACTTTCATAACGGTTCAGAAGCCATTGAAACCCCCGCTCGCTGAGACCGGCGATCGCGTTTTCCGGTCGAGCGGCCGCCGACGTCATGAACTTTGCGCACATCATCGGCGTGAGCGTCAGCGACACGGCCGCGGAGACGATCACCGCTATTGACAGCGTGATCGCAAATTCGTGGAACAACCGGCCGATGACCCCGCCCATCAGAAGCAGGGGAATAAAGACCGCGATCAGCGACACGGTTAGCGAGATCACGGTAAAGCCGATCTGGCGGGATCCCTTCAGCGCCGCTGCCAGCGGTGCCTCGCCATCGTCGACGTAGCGAGTGATGTTCTCGATCATGACGATTGCATCATCGACGACAAATCCCGATGCGATCGTCAGGGCCATCAGGGAAAGGTTGTTCACGCTGAATCCCAGCAGCGCCATCACGCCAAACGTAGCAATGACGGAGACCGGCAGGCTGATGCTCGGAATGACCGTCGCCCACAAGCGGCGCAGGAACAGTGCGATCACCAACACCACGAGCGCCATCGCGCTGGCGAGGGTAAATTGAACATCGGCAATGGCCGAGCGAATCGTTACCGTTCGGTCGGCAACGATCGATATCTCCAGGCTCGGGGGGAGATCGGCGCGGAGCTTGGGCAGCAGCCGGTTGAGCGCCTCCACAACATTGATGATGTTCGCGCCCGGTTGACGTTGAATGTTGAGGATGATTGCCGGACGGCCGTTGTACCAGCCAGCCTGTTGCGTGTTCTCGACGCTGTCGACAGTCTTGCCGACGTTGCGCAGATAGACCGGCGCTCCGTTACGGTAGGCGATGACGATACCAAGATATTGCTCGGCGTTGAACAACTGGTCGTTGGCACCGATTTGAAACGACTGGTGGCTCCCGTCGAGGCTGCCCTTGGGATTGTTGGTGGTGTTGGCGGCGACCGCGCGCCGGACATCTTCAAGGGAAAGCCCCAGCCCGGCCAGAACGGCGGGGTTCACCTCGAGACGAACGGCTCGCCGCTGTCCGCCTTCGACGGTCACAGCGCCAACGCCTTTGACTTGCGACAGCTTCGGCACGATGACCGATTCCACGTAGGTGCCAACCTCGTGAAGCGGGAGAATGTTGGAGGTCAAGGCGAAGATCAGAACAGGGGTGTCGGCCGGATTGACTTGGCGATACACGGGGGGCGTGGGCAATGAGGCTATCGGCACCCAGTTCGAGGCCGAGTTGATCGCCGCCTGGACATCCTGTGCGGCCCAGTCGATCGGCCGAGATAGCGCAAATTGCAGCGTGATCTCGCTCGTTCCTGACGAACTGGTCGAGCTCATCCCAGTCAGGCCGGAGATCTTGCCGAAATAGTGCTCAAGCGGCGTGGTAACCGAAGTCTCCATGACCCGCGGCGATGCCCCGGGATAACCAGTGGTCACTTGAATGGTGGGGAACTCGACGGCGGGTAGCGGAGATATCGGTAGAAACCAGTAGCCAAGCCCGCCGAGGAGAACGACGGCGCACACCAGAAGCGTGGTCGCGATCGGACGCAGGATGAACGGAGCCGAGATATTCACTTGGATGCCGAGGTCGTCCTCGCCCCCGGTGCCGCATCCTTGTCCGTGCGTACAATCTGGACGGGCGTCCCGTTGTCCAAGCGATAGTGACCATCGACGACGATCGTCGTGCCGGCAGGCGGCCCGCGCTTCAGAACAGTACGGCCTCCAAAAATCTGTCCGATCGTAACCGGGGTGTACACGACCTTGTCGTCGTTCACGACCCAGACGAAATCCTGGTTGGGCCCGTGCCTCACGGCTGAGGAGGGCACGGTGAGGGTGTCGCGTTGCGTGTCCACGATCACCCGGCCGTTGACGAAATCACCCGGCCAAAGCCTGAGCGAGGTATTTGGGAAGGTCGCCTTGAGCTTGATCGTTCCGCTCGTGGGATCAACTTGATTGTCGACCGTTTCGACGATGCCGCGGTCAAGCTCGGTCGTTTGATCCGGGGCGAAGGCGAGGACGGGAATCTTGGCTCCGCCCGGCCGCAGTTGAGCTGTGGCGGCTGCTACGGAAGAGATGGTGAATATGACCGAAATCGGCTGCAACTGCGTGATAACGGCGATCGTGCTCGGGCTGCTGGCCTGGACGTAGTTGCCGACATCGACTTGGCGAACTCCGACCTTTCCGTCGATCGGCGAGACGATCGTCGCGTAGTTCAGTTGCGCCTTTGCGTAGTTGATCTGAGCCTCGAAACTGAGGAGGTCCGCGCGGTATTGCTCGACGAGCGCGCGTTGGTTGTCGACCTGCTGCCGGGTGGCGAAATCCTTGACGGCGAGAGTCTCGTAGCGTTTGAGGTCGAGCTCCGCGGCACCGAGCTGAGCGAGCTTGCTGGCCCGGGCCGCTTCCTGTTGCTGAAGTTGGGCCTGATAGGGGACGGGGTCGATCTTTGCCAGTAGATCGCCGGCCTTCACATCCTGTCCCTCCTTGAACAAGATCTCGGTGATGTACCCGTCGACACGCGCCTTGACGTTGACCGTGTTGTAGGCCTGGACAGTACCGATGCTGTAGACATAGATCGGAACGTCATCGGTGCGCACCTGGACCACGGCGACAGCCGCCGCTGGCGATACGGGACGCATCGCCGGGGTCGGGACGTTTTGGCCCCAGATCGTCAAGCGGGATGTCAGCTCCGTACGGTAAAGGGCCGAGCCGGCCGCTGCGGCCGTCAAGATGACGGCGAACCAGACGAGAAGCCCTTTGGATACCCTGGTCTTCGGCGGCTGCCCCGTCACGTTAGCCCGTTGGTGGCTGCCAGCTTGAACCCGTTCGTCCACGATGTCGGCCTCGTCGATCTGCCAATGTCGCATCATCTTTCGAGCCTGGATGGTCCGAGAGATGCAATCTCTGATTGCACGTCTGATCCTGGGACAATCGCCGCTCAGCTTGGCTGCAGGCCTTCGAAGCCTAAATCTAAGATAGCATAGAACGGCAAGCGACAAAGGAAAATGAGGTCTCGATTGGACGGCTCTCAAGGCCTTCGGCGATGCCGGCGAGCTGCGCCGCACGCGTGGTCCGGGTGCCGACTATGGAGGAAGAGAGGCGAGATCATTGTCCGCGCCGGATGGGGCGTTCCCGCGAATTTGCATGGGCGCGGCCTGATCGAGGACGACGACTTTGTCGGCGAGGTGAAAATAGCGGTCGTCATGCGTGATCGCGACAACGAGCTTCCGACGCGATTTGAGCTCCCGCAAGAATTGCCTGTAGAAGAATTCCTTGAAGGCCGGATCCTGGTCGGCGGCCCATTCGTCGAAGACACAGATCGGCTTGTCCTCGATACGCGCGAGCGTGAGCGCGAGCCGCTTACGTTCGCCGAGAGACAGAGCGGTCGTCGTGGACAACAGGCCGCCCGTCTGGACTTGCACCTTGTGGCCGATCTTGAATTGGTCGAGCAATGGCGCGACGTGCCGGGCGTGAAAGCCTTCATCGGTCTGGATCAATTGATCGAACAGGTAGAAGTCGCTGAAGATTGCCGAGAAGTGCTGGCAATACCAGTTCCGGTTTGCATCTTCGACAAGGGTCTCGTTGAGCCGTATCTGGCCTGCGGTGGGGGTGTAGAGACCGAGCAGCACCTTTGCCAGCGTCGTCTTTCCGCTGCCGTTCCGTCCCGTCACAAAAACGATCTCGCCGGCGTTCAGGGTCAGATCGATGGGGCCAAGCGCGAAGTAAGGTCTCTGCGGGTCCGCGTGCTTTGTCGTGTAGTCGGCGGTGACGCCCGAAAGAGAGAGCGATGTGATCGCTCGCAGATGAGAAAAATTGCCGGCCTCGTCGCTCGTGACAGTGTCATATGCGAGCTCGAGCCTCAGATCGAGCTCATTGAGCCGGCGAACGGACTGATTCGCGTCGCGGAGCCTTCGGATCAGATCCCGAATGCCCGACGCGGTGCCGACGATGTAGATCACCGAGACGCTGTAGGTCGTGAACAAGTGCCGATCAGTGCGACCGTTTGCAGGTAGAAAAACCGCGAGCCCCAGAGCGAGGAAGAACAAGGATTGCGTGACCGTGGTCGAGCCGTTGAAATACAGGGACTGCGCCTGCGAGGCCCGAAATAGCTGGTTGGAGCGGTCGCGAAACGCCTCGAGCACCTGTTGCTTCCTGGCGGCGTTAAGCTTGATCTCCTTGGCTCCGCTGACCAGCGATCGAAAGATTTTCACCAGATCGTCGCGGCCCTTGATGGCTTCGTCGACGAACTTCATTTCGCGAGCCTGCAAGAAATAGAAAAGCAGTCCGCCCAGCCCGACGAGGCTCATTATGATGAGCAGTCTCAACGGGGAGAGCCAGCCGAGATAGCCGAGGCACGCCATCAAGATACTGATGTCCGTGCACAGCAATGCAATGATCGGCGGCGTTGCCGCGATCTTGCCGACCTCGTCAGTAAACGCCGAGACCAGTTTTGGACCTCCGATGCGCTCAAGGTCGCGCAGCGGAGCCGCAATGATCTGCTCGGCAAGCCTCGCGTGGATCTGGAAAGCGGTGCGGCGTCCGAGTTGCGCCAGAAAGAAGCGGGACATCCAGCGGGTCGCAGTGACACACAGTGCCGCAGCCACGAATTGGAATAGATGCTCTTGTGGGTTCGCATCGGTCGCGAGAACTCTAAAAAGCACCCCTAGCGTGATGATGGTCATCAGTCCGCCGATCGTGCTGGTCAGAATCGCAAGTCCGAATTGCAGCGGCGACCGCCTGGCGAGTGCTCTGATCAGATCCATGACGAGTGCTCAAACCTGCCGCGATGCCCTAAGACCGGTCCTTGGCGAGTGAAGCGACATCTTGATGTCTCTGCGACGACGAGAGAATGAAGGGGCTGGGAGCGTCACGAATTCTGTTCTGTGGCCGGCTCCAATTTCCCGTCGCACATCTGTCCAGACGCCCTGCCGAACATTCGCGCCGCCGGTCGACGTGATGGGGCTGAGGCTTGAATGCGTGAACCATCGAGACGGTTCGATGAGGTAGCTTTTTGACAATGACTCGACGAGAGGTTGCGCATCCAAAAGGAGTATGTTTTAATGTTTTTACTGTCAAGTAGTGGGCGGCCATGTCGGGTTCGAAAGTGTCGGCTCGGATTTCCGATCTATCATCGGCGCAGCGAGCCCTTCTCGAACAGCGAATTCGCGGCACATCCAGCGATGTCGGAGGGAATGAGAGCCGTGTTCAGCTGAACATTCCGCGGCGCGCCGAAGGCGTGGTGACGCCGCTTTCGCTGGCGCAAGAAGGGTTGTGGCTGCTGACGCAGGCGATGCCCGATACGGCGGCCTACAACAATTTCGGTTCGCTGCGGTTGCGAGGTGAGCTGAACAGAGAGGCGCTGGCGGCGAGTTTGACGGAAGTGGTCCGCCGCCACGAAGTGCTTCGGACGAGGTTTGGCGTCATTGACGGGGTACCCGCTCAGGTTGTTCTGGCATCGACGCCGCTTTCGCTTGATGTGACCGACTTCACCGGCGTGGCAAAGAGCGAACAGCTGCGGGTGGTGCGCAATTGGGCGATCGAGCAGGGGCGGCGTCCGCTCGATCTCGCGCAGGGCGAGGTGTTTCGGGCGCATCTTCTCCAGCTCGACGTCAACGTGCATGTGTTTTTGCTGACGGTGCATCATATCGTCTCCGACGGCTGGTCGTTCGGGCTCCTGTTCCGCGAGCTGCTGCTGATCTACAATGCGCTGTCGCAGCAACAGGACGTGCGGTTGGCACCGCTGCCGATCCAGTACGGCGACTATGCGGCCTGGCAGCGCAATCAGCTGCATGGGTCGCATCAGGAAATGCTGCTGGTGTATTGGCGGGAGAAGCTGCACGGCGTTCCGCTGTTGCTCGATCTGCCGACGGACCGTCCGCGGCCACCGGTTCGCAGCCTCGAGGGGGACTGGCTGAGTTTTGAACTGCCGCCCGACCTGACGGAACGGATCCGGATCTTTTGCCGTCAGCAGCGGGTGACGCTGTTCATGGTGTTGCTGGGCGCCTACGCGGTCCTGCTGCAGCGTTGTAGCGGAAGTCGCGACGTGTTGATCGGCTCGCCGGTTGCCGACCGGCCGTTTCCGGAGGTGGAAGGCCTCATCGGGTTGTTCGTCAACACGCTGGTGTTTCGAGCGGACTTTGCCGACGACCCGACGGTGGCCGAATTCATCAGCCGGATCAGAACGGAGACGGTTCGTACCTACGAGCATCGCACGATGCCGTTCGACAGCCTGATCGGTGCGCTGCGCATTCCGCGTGAGCAAAGCCATTCGCCGGTGTTCCAGACCACGTTCGCGCTGCAGCCACCGCGCTCCGTTCCGCTCTCGGTTCGCGGCCTTGAGGTTACGCCGGCGACCGGTGTGTATACTGGGTCGAGATTCGATCTCACCCTTGCAGTTGATGACAGCAGTGTCGGACTTATGACACGATGGGACTACTCGCGTGATATCTTTGACGCCAGTACGGTTGGCCGACTGGCCAGGCTTTATACCGATGTGCTCGACGCGATAACGGCAGCGGCTCCGAACGCTCGGGTCTCCGATCTTCCCCTCAAGACATTGACTGACACGTGGACACCCAAAGGGCGCCCTGTGCAGACCGCGAGAGTTCCGGTTGGTGCGGATGGGGCGCCGGGAGGCGTGGCGGAAACGCTGAGCAGCCGCTTCGCCATGCAGGTGAAAATGCGTCCCCGGGCCATGGCCGTGGTCGATGAAGGTTGGGCATGGACCTACGCGGAGCTTGATGCCGAGGCGAACAGGGTTGCGATGGCGTTGCGTGCCGAGGTTGCGGGCAGGGGGGCGATGGTCGCATTGCTGTTTGAGCACAGTGCGCCGATGATTGCCGGAATCCTCGGTATTCTGAAGGCCGGCTGCGCCTATGTACCCTTGAATCCGTCGCATCCGCCCGAAAGGCTTCGATTCATCCTGCAGGATACCGGAGCTGTTGCGCTCGTCACCGCTGAGAAATCGGAGCGGGTGAGAGAAATCTGCGGTTCCTTGCCGTTGATCGTGACCGGTGGAGCGCTCGCAGAATGCGCGGGGTCACTTCCCAATCGGACCCCGGAATCGCTCGCCTATGTGCTGTACACCTCGGGGACGACGGGCAGGCCGAAGGGGGTGGTGCAGAATGACCGAAATGTTCTCTACTTCATTGACGCTTATGCGGCGGCGCTGTCCATCAAACCGGAAGATCGCCTCAGCCTGATCGCGTCTTACGGCTTTGATGCCGCCGTCATGGACATCTTCGCGGCCTTGTTGAATGGCGCGTCCTTGTATCTGCGAGACCTCAGGCGATCCGGCTACAGTGACATGTCGCGCTGGATCGAACGCTGCAAGCTGACCATATGGCATGCAACGCCAACCGTCTTTCGCCTGGTAACGCCGGGGTTGACCACGCATTCGTCCGCGACGCTGCGCCTCGTCGTTCTCGGAGGAGAGGAGGCGTTGCCCGCCGATCGTACTCTGCTCAAGGCGCATCTTCCGCGCGGCTGTACACTTGTGAACGGTTATGGGCCGACGGAGGCGACCTTGGTGTCCCAACAGTTCATGCGCGTGACCGATGAGCAGTTCGATTCGGTGCTGCCGATCGGGTTTCCGGCTGCAGACACGGATGTTGTGCTGCTCGACCACCTGGGCCACCCGACCGAGCTCGTCGGCGAGATTGGCGTGCGGACGCCGCACGTTGCGCTCGGATACCTCAATGCGCCGGCTCTAACCGCCGAGCGATTTGTCCCGTCACCGTTTGGTGAAGGTGAGCGGATCTATCGGACGGGCGATCTCGCGCGGCGACGTTGGGATGGTCGCCTCGAATTTCTGGGACGGCGCGATGACCAGATCAAAATTCGCGGGCATCGGGTCGAGCCCGGGGAAGTCGCGGCAATCTTGACCGGCTGTGTCGGCGTTGGTCAAGCCGCTGTGCTGGCGAAAGGTGATAGTCCCGACGACAAGCATCTCGTCGCCTTCGTGGTTCCGACCAGGGACCGGGCGCCGGACAGAGGGGATATACTGGAATATCTACGTCGCCAATTGCCGGAATACCTCGTCCCGACGACGGTCATCTTCCTGGATCAGTTGCCGCTGTCACAAAACGGCAAAGTTGATCGGCGCGCATTGTTGGCGATGCCTCTGGAGGAGGCGCCCCCGCGACCGAGCTCGGTTGCGCCACGCGACGCGACCGAGGAGCAGATCGCGGCCGTTTGGGCGGAGGTGCTCGGCCATCGATCATTCGGCATCGACGACAATTTTTTCGATCTCGGTGGAGACTCGCTACGATTGATACGGGTCCACCATCGGCTAAGCGAGCAACTGCGATGCTCCATGCCGGTCACCAAGCTCTTCGCATATCCGACTATTCGCGCGCTCTCCGAGCATCTTGTTGGAGCTCGCGACGACGCGGAGAGCCTGCGTGCGAGCGCGCGCCGTGGGCAGGCGCGCGAGAAATCGATGATCAAGCGGCGATCCTCGCGAAAAGGATCTGATGCCTCGTCGTGATGGCGACCGTCGATGTTTCTTGACATTGGTTTACTTCCGAGAGGCACAATGTTAGGTTGCGTAGAAAATTTGGTGGAGGCCGTAGATGTCGGGTTCGAAAGTGTCGGCTCGGATTTCCGATCTATCATCGGCGCAGCGAGCCCTTCTCGAACAGCGAATTCGCGGCACATCCAGCGATGTCGGAGGGAATGAGAGCCGTGTTCAGCTGAACATTCCGCGGCGCGCCGAAGGCGTGGTGACGCCGCTTTCGCTGGCGCAAGAAGGGTTGTGGTTGCTGACGCAGGCGATGCCCGATACGGCGGCCTACAACAATTTCGGTTCGCTGCGGTTGCGGGGTGAGCTGAACAGAGAGGCGCTGGCGGCGAGTTTGACGGAAGTGGTCCGCCGCCACGAAGTGCTTCGGACGAGCTTTGGCGTCATTGACGGGGTACCCGCTCAGGTTGTTCTGGCATCGACGCCGCTTTCGCTTGAGGTGACCGACTTCACCGGTGTGGCAAAGAGCGAGCAGCTGCGGGTGGTGCGCAATTGGTCGACCGAGCAGGGGCGGCGTCCGCTCGATCTCGCGCAGGGCGAGGTGTTTCGGGCGCATCTTCTTCAGCTCGACGTCAATGTGCATGTGTTTTTGCTGACGGTGCATCATATCGTCTCCGACGGCTGGTCGTTCGGGCTCCTGTTCCGCGAGCTGCTGCTGATCTACAACGCGCTGTCGCAGCAACAGGACGTGCGCTTGGCACCGCTGCCGATCCAGTACGGCGACTATGCGGCCTGGCAGCGCAATCAGCTGCATGCGTCGCATCAGGAAATGCTGCTGGCGTATTGGCGGGAGAAGCTGCACGGCGTTCCGCTGTTGCTCGATCTGCCGACGGACCGTCCGCGGCCACCGGTTCGCAGCCTCGAGGGGGACTGGCTGAGTTTTGAACTGCCACCCGACCTGACGGAACGGATCCGGATCTTTTGCCGTCAGCAGCGGGTGACGCTGTTCATGGTGTTGCTGGGCGCCTACGCGGTCCTGCTGCAGCGTTGTAGCGGAAGTCGCGACGTGTTGATCGGCTCGCCGGTTGCCGACCGGCCGTTTCCGGAGGTGGAAGGCCTCATCGGGTTGTTCGTCAACACGCTGGTGTTTCGAGCGGACTTTGCCGACGACCCGACGGTGGCCGAATTCATCAGCCGGATCAGAACGGAGACGGTTCGTACCTACGAGCATCGCACGATGCCGTTCGACAGCCTGATCGGTGCGCTGCGCATTCCGCGTGAGCAAAGCCATTCGCCGGTGTTCCAGACCATGTTCGCGCTGCAGCCACCGCGCTCCGTTCCGCTCGAGGTTCTCGGGCTTGAAGTCGAGCCATCGACCGGCACCTACACCGGATCCAAGTTCGATCTCAGCCTCACCATCAGCGAATTGTCGCGAGGCTCGCTCTACTGCAAGTTCGAATACTCGACGGAGCTGTTCGACGAACGCACCGTCAGGCGGTTCTCCGAACGCTTCAGAACGACGATCGGCGAGATGGTTGGTCGTCCCGCCGATCGGGTATCCGACTTGCGGATCATGTCGGAGGACGAGAGCCGCAAGATTGTCGAAGACTGGAACGCGACCGCGGCACCGTATCCGGATGTATGTGTGCATGACTTGATTTCCGAACAGGCCCGGCGGGCGCCCGACGCCGTCGCACTGGTTTGCGGAACGCGTCATGTGACCTACGGCGAATTGGACAGACGTTCAAACCAGCTCGCCCATTACCTGAGGCAGCTCGGGATTGGCCCCGACGTCATCGTCGGACTGAGCGTTCAGCGATCGCCGGAAATGATTGTTGGCCAGCTGGGCATCCTAAAGGCTGGCGGGGCATATCTTCCGCTGGATCCCGAATATCCAGCTGCGCGGCTGAGCTTCATGCTCGAAAACGCCGGAGTGGGTCTGGTTCTGACTCATGCGTCCGTCGTAGACCGGCTTCCGTCCTGGGATGTCAAACAAGTCTTGATTGACAAGGATTGGCCGGCGATCGCGACCCAACCGGAGGCGGCGCCCAGCAAACTGACGCACCCTGACAATCTTGCCTACGTCATCTATACCTCGGGCTCGACAGGCGTGCCAAAAGGCGTGATGGCGACGCATCGCGCCACCGTCAATCGGATCGAGGCTCAAAAATATCTCGATCCGTTCTGTGCGACGGACATCTGCTGCCAGAAGACGGCGGCAAGCTTCGTCGATTCGGTGTTCGAAATACTTGGACCATTGTCGTCGGGGCTGCCGATCGCGGTGATCGGCGAGAATGTGGTCCGGGATGTCGATGCGTTCGTTGGAGAATTGCAGGACGCCGGAGTTACCCGTCTGATCGTCGTTCCCTCGCTGCTGAAAGTGCTGCTCGCGGCAGGTGGAGCGCCTGAACGACTCAAGGCAATTCGAAGCATCACGACGAGCGGCGAGCCGATTGGGAAAGACCTCTGCGAGCGCGTTGCGGAGGTGCTGCCTGGCGCTCGCTTAATCAATCTGTTCGGCTCGTCCGAGGTGGCAGGCGACGCAACGGGTTGCGTGTTGGTCCCAGGCGATATCGACTCCGGAATCGGACGACCTCTGTCCAATACGCAGGCCTTTCTGCTGGACGACAAATTGAGGCCGGTGCCGATCGGGGGCACCGGCGAGATTTATGTCGGCGGCGTCGGCCTCGCGCGAGGTTATCTCCGACAGCCGCGCCTTACCGCGGAACGGTTCGTGCCCAATCCTTTCGCCGTCGGCGAACGGCTTTACCGTACAGGTGATCTGGCTCGCCAGCGCTCGGATGGCTGCCTGCAGTTCCTGTCACGACGCGATCATCAGGTCAAAATCCGCGGCGTGCGTGTCGAGCTCGGCGAAGTCGAGGCGACGTTGCGGGCTCATCCAAACGTCGGCGATGCCGTATGCGGTGTCCGGGAGGACGAACCAGGAGATCCCAGGATCATTGCTTTCATTGTTGCTCGCGCCGGGAGTGTCGACCACGCCGAGCTGCGCGCGTTTGCCAAGCAGACGCTTCCTGAGCACATGTTGCCGTCCCGCACGGTCTGCATGCCGGAATTGCCAAGGCTCCCGAACGGCAAGATCGATCGCAGTGCTCTTCCGGCCCCCTCGATGGAAATGGCAGCAATCAGTCCGCAGTTTGCGTCACCCGGCAGTGACGTGGAGCGCACGATAGCGGAAGTCTGGCGTGAGGTACTGAAACTCGATCGGGTCGACATCGATCACAACTTCTTCGACCTCGGCGGGCACTCCATTCTTCTCGTCAGTGTTCACAGCCGGCTGACCGCGCTGCTGCCGCTCCCGGTGTCGATCACAACGCTGTTCCAATTTCCGACGATCCGTTCGCTCGCGGCGCATTTGACCGCGCGCGATGGAACCGAGAACCAGCTGGACGTTGGCCGGGCACGCGCTGGAATTCGTCGCGATTTGCTCGCATCGCGGCGTGCCGCAAGGCCCGGCTCGTCCGAACTTACCAGGAGCCGATAACCGTGACAGACTCACCGCGGGACATGAGCATTGCAATCATCGGCCTGGCAGGTCGCTTTCCCGGCGCGCCGACAGTTGCGCAGTTCTGGAAAAATCTGGCCGAGGGAGTCGAGTCGATCAGCGAGTTCAGCGTCGACGAGCTGCGCGCAAGCGGTATCTCCGAAGCCGAGCTCGCGGACGTCGGCTACGTGAAGGCCGGGGCACCGATATCGGATGCCGATCTGTTCGACGCCGGCTACTTCAACATCAGTCCGAAAGAGGCCGAGTTCATCGATCCCCAGCAACGCATCTTTCTTGAATGCGCGGTGGAAGCGCTCGAGTCTGCAGGCTGCGATCCCGCGTCCTTTGGCGGAGCGATCGGCGTATTCGCCGGAGTCTCCAGGAGCACCTACCAGCTCTACCTGTCCCCGGGCGTCTGGCGGGAAGTGCGGGCTTCTCCGGTTCTGCAAACGCTTCTGATCTACGGCAACAACGACGACTATCTCTCGACGCGTCTGTCGTACAAGTTGAATCTGCGGGGGCCGAGCATCACGGTCCAGACTGCCTGCTCGACGTCGCTCGTGGCCGTTCACTTCGCCTGTCAGAGTCTTCTGTCCGGCGAGAGCGACATTGCGCTTGCCGGCGGCGTATCCATCCAGAGCAGCTTCCGGAAGCGCGGCTACCGCTACACGGAGGGCGGCATCTTGTCGCCAGACGGGCACTGTCGCCCGTTCGACGCGTCCGCCCGCGGGACTTTGTTCGGTGATGGCATTGGCATCGTGGTATTGAAGCGGCTCGACCGCGCGCTTGCCGACGGCGATCCGATACGGGCGGTCATTTGCGGCTCAGCCGTCAACAACGACGGAGCCGGCAAGGTTGGTTATACTGCTCCGAGTGTCGGAGGGCAGGCCGCGGTGATCGCCGAGGCCATGGCGATAGCTCATGTGTCTCCGGATACGATAGATTATGTCGAGACGCATGGTACCGGTACGTCTCTGGGTGATCCGATCGAGATCGCCGCGCTGAACGAGGCTTATCGCTCCCGCACGGACAAGACGGCCAGCCGGCCAATCTGGATCGGGTCCGTGAAGTCCAATATTGGCCATCTCAACACCGCGGCCGGTGTCGCCTCGCTCATCAAGACCGTCCTGGCGATGGAGAAGGGTATCATTCCCGCCAGTCTCAATTTCGAACAACCGAATCCGAAGATCGATTTTGCTCAGACAGCCTTTCAGGTGGCGGCATGCGCCGAGACCTGGGCCAGGAAGACCCGGCCGCGTCGGGCCGGCGTCAGCTCGTTCGGGATTGGTGGCACGAATGCCCATGTCGTCGTTGAGGAGGCCCCGGCGTTCGATTCGACGGCGTCCGACCGACCGTCGCACGTGCTGCCATTGTCTGCGCGCACGGCGTCTGCGCTTGATGCGGCAACTCGCAATCTCGCTGAATATCTCGCCGGCGCCGATGTAAACATTGCGGATGTGGCCTACACGCTGGCGGCGGGGCGGACCTCGCACCACTATCGTCGCGCCGTGATCTGCACGCGAGGCGACGATGCAGTCGATGCGATCCAGACCGATGACCCGCAACGGATCATTGATCAAGCGCAGGATTTGTCCAAGGCCTCCATTTGTTTCATGTTTCCGGGCCAGGGATCTCAACGGCTCAACATGAGCCTGGGGCTCTATGAACACGAGCCCGTCTTCCGCCGCGAACTGGATCGGAGTGCGGAGCTGTTCGAACCGCATCTTGGTATTGATCTGCGATCGCTGCTGTTTCCGAGCGAAGAACAAGCTGCCGAGGCCGCTAGCCGCCTTACGGATACGCTGTTCGCGCAGGCTGCGATATTTGCCGTCTCGTATTCAACGGCACAGTTGTGGGCATCTTATGGCGTCAAGCCGGTTGCTATGATCGGACACAGCATCGGGGAGCTGGTCGCGGCCTGCATTGCAGGCGTGTTCAGCCTCGACGCCGCCGTCCAGATCGTCGCGACCCGAGGCAGGCTCATGCAGGATCTGCCGAAGGGCGGCATGCTCGCCGTTGCCTTGTCTTCGGACGACATCAAGGGATACCTCAACGACAATCTTTCGATCGCGGCAATCAACGGACCGTCGCTCTGCGCGGTTTCGGGTCCGCTGGATGCAATATCAGATCTCGAGACCGTGATCCGGTCGAATGATATCTTCTGCCAGCGGTTGCGCACATCGCATGCTTTTCACTCGGCGATGATGCAGGCAATGGTCGAGCCGTTCGTGGAAGTAATGGGCAGTGTTCCGCTCAAGGCACCCTCGATACCGTTCATTTCGAACGTTACCGGCGGTTGGATCACGGAGCAGGAGGCGACCGACCCGCGGTATTGGGGAAGGCATTTGCGGGAGGCGGTCAACTTCGCCGCCGGCATCGAAGAGATGACGCGAACATATCCCGGCGTTCTGATCGAGGTCGGCCCAGGCGGTGCGCTTGCCCAACTCGCGCATGAGAATGCCGCGGGACGTCCCCTGACGACGATCGTGAGCATGCCGCATGTCAAGGCAACCGCGCATCAGGTCGAAGCATTCGCGCGAGGTCTGGCGAAATTGTGGGTAGGGGGGCTGAGGCTGGATCTGTCGCAGCTCTACCGAGAGGAGAGGCGACGGAAGCTTCCGCTGCCGACGTATCCGTTCGAACGGCAACGCTACTGGGCGGGCTCCTCCCAAGAGGATCAGCCAAATCCGCCTCATGCGGACCTCGGCGGTGAGGGGACCTTTGTGCCTCTCTGGAAGAGGGTTGCGAAAGCGCCCGACCGATCGTCGCCGGCCGAGGCTCAGTCGTACCATTGGTTGGTCTTCATCACCGACGATGCCTTGTGCAACGAGTTCATGGCGTCGCTCAAGGGGCGTCATCCTCATGTCACGACGGTCAGCGCCGGCAGCGGATTCAAGCAGGTATCGCCCTCCGCCTTTGAAATCGCGCCGGACCAGCCGCGGCAATATGAAGAGCTCGTGTCGAGCTTGGCGCGGGAGTCGAAGGCTCCCGATATCGTCGTCTATTTCTGGAGCGCGACTCAGGAGCCGTTGCGCTCCGCCACGGTGGAGAGGGCCGTGGAACGTGGATTTTTCGGTCTGATGAATCTCCTGCGGGCGTTGGGGAACGGAGACCCTGGCCTGCCCCTGAAGCTTGCAGCGATAACGATCGACACGCAGAGTGTGACCGGTGACGAGCAGTTGTCGCCGATCGGCAATATCACACGCGGACCGTGCCAAGTCGGCAGCGTCGAGTATGCCAACATGTCCTGCAGGATGATCGACATCTCGCGGAAGGACCTTGCGGCGACGCGACGCGGGGAACTGATCGAACGGCTCATCTACAGTATTCCCGCCCAAATCCCGTCAACGGTTTGCGCATATCGCGGCGGGCACCTTTGGATGCCGATGTTGGAGCGAATTTCGCTCGACCCGTGCGCTTCGGATGATCCGTCGCTGCGAACCAATGGGGTCTATCTGATCACCGGCGGTACTGGAGGGCTGGGGCTTGCCATTGCGAAATCGATGGCGGAGCGCAAGCCGGTGAAGCTGGTTCTGGTATCCCGCTCGTCGTTTCCTGCGCGTGATGAGTGGAGCGGCTATCTGGCGTCCGAGCGCGGAAGCAAACGCGAAGCACGCGTCATCGGGCAAATCCTGGAGATCGAGAAGCTGGGCTCGGAGGTGATGCTCGGTTCGGCAGACGTTGCAGATATGTCTGCTATGCGCGCGCTGGTGCGGCTTGCGGAGGCGCGATATGGGCGAATCCACGGCGTCATTCATGCCGCCGGGCTCGGTCGGGACGAACCTATCATGACCAAGAGCTATCAATCGGCGATCCCCGTGTTGGTGCCGAAGATAGCCGGGACGCTGGTCTTGGAGCGCATCTTCGCGGATCGCGGTCTCGACTTCCTGGTCCTGTTCTCGTCCGTCAGTGCACTGGCGGGCTTCGTTGGGCATGTCGACTACGGTGCTGCCAACGCGTTCCTCGACGCTTTTGCCCAGCGCGGTTCGCCACGCGTTGACAAGACAATCTCGATCAACTGGGACGCTTGGAGCGAAACCGGTATGGCCGCGCACGCCAGCGCAGCGCTTCCCGATAAGCTGAGGACAACCCGGGAGGAATATCTCAAGCGCAGCATATCCACCGCAGAAGGCGTCGACCTGTTCCATCGTATCCTCGCGGCCGGAATCCCGCAGGTCGCCGTATTGAAGCATCCGTTGCGTGATCCGGCCGCGGCCGCAGCGGCGAGGGCGCCCGCCGCGCCTGTCAGCGCGGCATCGACGGAGCGGCAGCTGAAGACGGAAGTGCGAGCTCAGGCTCAACAGGCGCCAAAGGCTGTCAGCGCCTTGCGTTCGACGCGCCGCTATCCTCGGCCGAATCTGCTGACGCCGTTCGAGGAGCCGCGCACCGAGCTCGAGACGATCGTCGCAGAGCTTTGGGCAGAATTGCTGAACCTGGAGAGAATCGGAGTCAACGACGATTTCTTTGAGCTTGGAGGTCACTCTCTGCTTGCTCTGCAGCTCATCCCGAGGCTCCGCAACCGATTCCAAACCGATATCTCGCCTGCCGATGTCTTTGGATATCCCACGGTAGCGAGCATGTCGTCGTTGATTGAAGAAAAGCTGGTCGCTGAAATCGAGCAGATGGAAGATGAGGGGGTCTGATCGGAAGGGCATCCTGAATCCGAATGCTTGCCGGCGGTGAAATCCAAGAACGAAACGGTGTGATTTTGCGAAGCAGCCACATTGCGATCCGTGACACCGGCACGCTTCGCCTCCTTCACTGGAGCGAAACGGGACCGCCCTGTCTCCTGCTGCACGGGTTCGCCGATTCTGCCGACGTCTGGAGCGAGTTCGCGCCGTTTCTTGCCGCGAATTTTTGTACCTTTGCCATGGACCTGCGCGGCCACGGCGATTCGAGCTGGAATCGTGATTCTGCATATCAGGTCGCATCCTTCGTCGAAGACCTGGATGCGGTGCTGCAGGCAATCGATGGCGAACCCGTTACGCTTGTCGGGCACTCGTTGGGCGCGGAGATCGCGATCTTGTTCGCTGCCGCGTCCATGCACCGAGTGGCCCGTCTGGTCATTGTCGATTTTGGGCCGGAAATCGGCGCTGCCGCCGCAGATCGGCTCCGTGCCGAATTCGTTTCGATGCCGCGCCGCTTCAGGTCGGTCGCCGAGTACGAGGAATGGTTGATTGAGAGGCGGCCGCTGGTCGATCGGAAGGTACTGGCCCGCTTTGCCTCGAACAATCTGCGGCAAGTCGCGGGCGGATTTGAAATCAAGGCCGACCCCGCCTTGGCTGAACGGCCTCAGTTCGGCGAGCCGATGGTCAGGCAGGATCGTCGACATGATCCCATGCTCTGGGCCGCTCTCGCCAAGGTGAAGTGCCCGTGCCTCGTCATAAGGGGGCAGGGGTCCGCCGTGCTGCCCGCCGACGTCGCGCGACGTATGGCCACCGCGGTGTTGGCCGACGGCCAGCTGGCGATTGTCAACAGAGCGGGCCACGGTGTGGTCATGGAGAACGCGGCCGGCCTGTTTGAGGCGACCAGAGGCTTCTTGCTCGGACGAGGCGCGCGAGACAAATCATAGGCGATGGGCCACGACGTGAACGGCCTCGGAAAAACCGGACAGTTGACAGGTGCGAAACGAGAGTTGCTCGATGCGCGCATTAGGGGCGTTCGGGCACCGAAGTCTGATGCGAGCTTCGTGATCCGACCGCGACGCGGGGATGCGGAGCCTGCACCACTTTCGTTTGCCCAGGAGCGCTTGTGGGCCTTCGAACAAATCGGCCTGCTCGGGCCGGCCTACAACTTGCCCGAGTTTTATCGGATCGACGGTCCGCTGGACTATCCAGCGCTTGATTTAGCCTATCAGTACGTCGTGCGCCGGCATGCGATACTCCGAACCAGATTTGTCTCCTCAGGCGGCGAACCCCGGCAGGTTGTCGATCAGACGGTGGCATTCCGCTGTTCGTTCGAGGATCTGACGTCCCTATCCGGGCAGGATCGCAAGGTGGAGGCCGAACGGCTGAGCCGGATGACGGTAAGCCAACCCTTCGATCTCACCGTCGCGCCGTTGCTTCGCGTGCTCGTCCTCAGGCTGTCGGAGAGCGAGCACAGGCTCGTCGTGGTGCTGCACCACATCGTGGCCGATGGCTGGTCGATGGAGCTTCTCGCCCAGGAAGTCAAACAGTCGTATGCGGCGCTTCGCGAGGGCAAACCTAGCGCGGTTCCGGAGCTGCCGATTCAGTACGCTGATTTCGCAATCTGGCAGCGTGCTTGGCTTCAGGGCAAAGCCTTGGAACGCCACTTGACGTATTGGCTCGACAAATTGCGGGGGGCGTCCGGTGTGCCCACAATTCCCACCGACAAGCCGCGCCCGGCGATACAGACCTTCAATGGTGGTACGGCGTCGATCGTTCTGAAGAAGGAGGTCGTCCAAAGCCTGACGGACATTTCCACCCGAGAGGGGGCCACGCTCTTCATGGTGGTGCTTGCTGCCTTCAAGATCCTGCTGAGCCGCTGGAGCGGGGAGGAGGATATCATCGTTGGTACCCCGATTTGGGGGCGGTCGCAGCAGGAGACCGAACGGATGATCGGCCTGTTTGTGAACATGATGCCGCTTCGCACCAGCCTTGCGGGAGAGCCGACCTTTCTCGAATTTCTTCAGAGGGTCAAGGAGACGGCAATTGGCGCGTATGCTCATCAGGAGATCCCCTACGAGCGGCTCCTGGAGGAGTTGCGGCCGAGCCGGACCTTGAGCCACTCTCCGTTGTTTCAGTGCGTCCTCAATATGCTCAATTTCGCTTCGGGCGGAACCGACGATGCCAAGCTCAAACTCAAGGTGCTCGAGCCAACCGATCCCATCTCTCGTTTCGACCTGACGCTCTATGTCCTGGCGTCGAATAGCGGGCTTGCGCTCAGCGCTGTCTACAATACCGATCTCTTCCGACCGGAGCGCATCTCGGAATTTCTGGCTCAATTCTCTTTGCTCATATCGCAGATCGTTCAGGATCCAGCGCAGAACATCATCTCATTTTCATTGAGAACGCCTGCCGGGCAAAAAAGTCTGCCGGATCCGGCGCGGCCGCTCGGCTACGGCTGGCGTGGCGCCGTTCACGAGCTGTTTGTGCAGCAAGCGGCGCGCACGCCCGATCGCACGGCGCTTGCGACCGTCTCGGATACATACACTTATGGCGATCTTGATCGGCTTTCCGATCGCGTCGCCGAAATCCTCGTCAGGAGTGGCTTACGGAAGGGAGACGTTGCCGCCATCTATGCCCACCGTGGCCCTGAACTCGTCTACGCCATTCTGGGTGTCCTGAAAGCGGGCGCAGCATTCACCCTTCTGGATCCAGGTTATCCGACGAACGGCCTGATCGATCGAGTCAATATCGCCAGACCTCGGGCGTGGATAGAGATCGCGGAAGCTGGTGTTCCGCCGGATGCCCTCGTTGAGGCGGCTATACGCGCTGCGAACGGCTGCAAACTGCGTCTTCGCCGCAGAGAGATCGAGCTGGCATCGGACGCGATGATCGGACCGCTGCAAAATGGCGGTCGACCTGCCGTCGGGCCGGACGACTTGGCCGTTGTCACATTTACCTCCGGATCCGCAGGAAGACCAAAGGGGGTCGCGGGGCGGCACGGACCGCTGTCCTACTTTTTGCCGTGGCTGGAACAGGCATTTGAATTCCAGCAAAGCGATCGATTCAGCATGGTATCGGGTCTTTCCCATGATCCCCTGCAGCGAGACATCTTCACTCCACTCTGCCTGGGAGCAATGATCTGCATTCCCGATCCGGAGCAGATCATTCGCCCAGGATACATGGCTACGTGGATGAGAGAAGCTGGTGTGACGGTTGCGCAACTGACGCCGGGGCTTGGGCAGGCCCTCAGCTATCGTGGATCGCCTGATGCTGAAATGGCCGAGAGCACTACAATTGCGTCGCTTCGATATGCCTTCTTTGTGGGCGACGTACTGACCTTACGGGACGTCGCGGCCATCAGCTCGATTGCGCCCTCGGCGACTTGCGTCAATCTCTACGGAGCCACGGAAACGCAGCGCGCGCTTTCGTATTTCGTCGTTCCTGACGAAGGTCTGGAGGAGTTGGGAAGCGAGACGGGGCATGCCAAGCAAGTTGTCCCGCTCGGGCGCGGTATCGGCGACGTACAACTGATACTGCAGAACCGGCGTGGCGTCCTTGCCGGCGTCGGCGAGCTCGCTGAAATATGCGTGCGGAGTCATCAACTGGCACGAGGCTATATCGACGACGACGTTGCGACCGAACAGCGCTTCTTCAGCAATCCGTTTTCCAAAGTTGCCGGAGATCGTTTCTACAGGACTGGCGATCTGGGACGGTATTTGCCCGACGGAAACGTCGAATTCGCAGGACGGATCGATCATCAGATGAAGATCCGTGGCTATCGGATCGAGCCTGGAGAGATCGAGCCGGTGCTGCTGAGGGTTTCGGGAGCGCGTGACGCCGTTGTCGTCGCGCGCGAAAACGATGCGAACGAAAAAGTCCTCGTCGCCTACTTGGTGCCCGCGAATGTTACAGACCCGCCTAGGCCGGGTGACCTTCGCGCTCGGCTGCGCGAGTATCTGCCTGACTATATGGTTCCTTCGGTGTTCGTGATGATCGATGCCATGCCATTGACCCCGAACGGAAAGGTCGATCGTCGTGGGCTTCCCCGTCCCGAGCTGCGACCGTCGCCTTCCAGTCGTCATCTCATGCCGCGCACCGAGAGCGAGCGGTCGCTGCTATCGATCTGGCGTAAAGTGCTCGGACGTTCCGATCTGGGAATCGAGGATAACTTTTTCGAGCTGGGAGGTCACTCGCTCCGTGCCGCGAGGGTGGCTGCATGGGTGAGGCAGGAGCTGAAAGTCGATCTGCCGCTTCGAACCTTGTTCGCGGCGCCTACAATAGTTGAACTTGCTGCGTGGATCGACGTCGCGCGTCGCGCCGACGGACAGCCGAACTTCGCATTCGTTCGGCAGCCTCGTCCGGCCGAAATTCCGACCTCGGTCGTGCAAGAGAGCTGGCTCAGGCTCCACCGTGTCGGGAAGCCTGGAGCAGCGTTTAATATTGCCTACTTCGTCGGGCTTACGGGCAAGCTCGATCCGGCCAGACTTGAAAGAAGCTTTGATGCAGTCGTGCAGCGGCACGAAAGCTTGCGAACGCGTTTTGGATGGAACGACAACACGCCGTTTCAGATCATCGATCCACGAGGCCGATTCGGGATCGAGATCATTGACGTCTCATCACGATCGCCGGAACATCGCAAGGTTGCAGCTCGCCAGGTTGCGGCGCAATTGCGCAACGAGGCCTTGGATCTCGAGAAAGGACCGTTGATCAAGGTCACGCTGCTGCGGCTTGCGCCCGAGGAGCATCATCTCCTGATGCTTGTGCATCATATCGTTTGTGATGGCTGGTCGGTGCATATCCTGCTGCGCGAGGCTCGTGCATTCTACGCTGCATTTGGCGAGGAGCGGCCGCCGAGCCTGTCCGAGCCGCAGCTTCAATATGCCGATTTCGTCCTGTGGCAGCGCACTCGGGAGTACCGTGAGGCGCTGGCGCCCGAGATAGCATATTGGACAGAGCGGATGGCCGGCGCGCCGCTCCTGAATCTGCCCTTGGCCAGATCGAGGCCGGACCAGCCAAGTTACAGCGGAGCAACCCGCTCTTTTTCGCTGCCGCCCGAGTTGAAGGTCGCGATGCAAGAACTTGCGGATGGCGAGGGCGTTACGCCGTTTGTGGTACTGTTCGGGGTCTTCACGATTGCTCTGATGCGTTGGAGCGGAGAGACCGACGTCGTCGTCGGCACTCCCGTCGCAGGCAGGCGACAACCCAACATGGAGGAGTTGATCGGGTTGTTCATCAACTATCTGCCGTTGCGCGTCGACTTGTCGAATGATCCAAGCTTCCGCGAAGTGCTCAGGCGGGTGAAAGTTGAAGTCCTTGCAGCGCTCGATCACCCCAATGCATCGATCGCGGACATTCAGGCCGGGTTGTCGAACCGGGGGTACCAACGCGAGACACCATTCTTCAGGATCGCCTTTGCGATGCAGAATGTACCGGTCGACGGAGCGGCTTTCGCCGGATTGCAGACGTACCCGATTGTCGTTCCGGTCAGAACGGCCAGGCGTGATCTGACGCTCTTCGTTTACGAGACGGCGGATGCCTTCTACGGTATCGCCGAATATGCGACGGATATCTTCGAGCCGGCCACGATCGACTCGCTCCTTCAGGATTTTGTCACGTCACTGAAGGTGCTGACGGAGAATCCCGGTTTCACGGTTTCATCGGCGAGTCGGACCGCCCAGACGCGGCATGCCGAAGAAGTGAGTGTAGGATCCCTGTTGAAATGAATCGAATCTCTGTGTCCAGCGCTTCGCGGGCCAGAGGAAGTCCACGGATCCTTGGGTCGGGCGATAGACCGCAGTGTATACGGTTGCGACGCCGCGGGGCTTGTCTTGCACATAGAGAGGCTCACGCAGAAACGCGTTGATCAAACTGTCCTCGGACCGAACATCGCCTGCGAGTAGTCTGCGCAGGCATTCGTGGCGCTCGACGGTCCGGTTCTGCTCGGCCATTGCCCTCCAGACGACGTCTTCCTGATGATTGGCGCACGCGGGCATCGACGTTACGGCCGGTTGACGGTCGGCGCCGACGAACACCGTGGCGAGATCGCCGGACTTGTCGACCAGGAGGACGTTTTGGGCGATGTGCACTGGTACGCGGACGAGCACGGCTATTGCGTCTCTGGTCGACCGGCAGGTTTCGAGGATGTAGCGCGCAACGAGGGGCATGGCGAACCCCCGGCCGTGCGCCTTCCGTCCTCCGAATGCAATGCAGACGACGAGGCCGTCATCGTTCATGCCGTCCACGCACCCCCAATAGGCCTCCCGCATCGAGATGACGCGGCGGCCGAACCATCGGCTTGCCTCTATGCAATGGGCAGAGGTGTCGATTTCGAAATCGTAGTTGCGGATGAGCACCGGGCCGTCGGGGCCGCGCCAAATCGCCTGGCTGCAGGCGGGCAGGATCGGCGGCAGATTGTAGGTACTCAACGCCCGGTGCGCGACATCATCTGACCCACACAGGCTGCATAGACGGTCGTATATCTCTACGAACTCGGGCATATGGGCGACGAGCGCCGCTCGGCCCTCGGCCGCGGTCGATCGGGCGTCGAGACCTTCGCCGAGATACCATTTTCGTGTCGCGGGCCAATGCTTCCTGAAATAGCGTTGCCACGACTTTCCAGGGACATCCTCCAAAACGGCGTAGAAGGTCTTCTGCATGATTTCGCACGCTTGCGACGGCCGATCAGCAGTCGGCCGTCGGGCCCTAGAGGGTGAAGGAGTGAGCGCCTCGAGGCTGTCCTCAATGCGCGCTTTGATCCATCACGCGACGCAACGACAGTGGCCTCATGTCGGTCCAGACCTCTTCGATATAGGCCAGGCACTCCTCGCGCGAACCGCTCTTTCCCACCGCGGTCCAGCCCGCAGGCAACTCGCGATCTGACGTCCAGATCGAATACTGTTCTTCGTGGTTTACAACGACTAGATAGGTCTGTTCGCTCATTGGGGGCTCCCGCCATAGGATGTGCTGGTGGTGTCTGCGCCGGGCGAGGCGCGTTGACGCCTCCGCCGACGCGCGACGATCGGCGCAGTTGCTTGGGCGTGTGTCTCCTCGGCTCCGAGATAATCGGCCAATCGGGAAATGCTGGGGTGGCTGAAAACGCTCCGCAAGGGGACGGGGCGTTCGAGCATCTGCTCCAACCTAAGCTGGACCAGAGCCAATTGAACTGAGGAGCCGCCAAGCTCGAAGAACGAGGCTTCGCGATCGAGGCCATGTTCGAGCTTGAGAACGTCCTGCCAGACTCTGGCGATGGCGTTTTCCAGCTCGCCGGCGGGTGGGGTCGTAGGCCTTGCCGGGCTTGCTGGCAGCCGCTGATCATGGAGAGGGAGACGGGGATCGGCGGGGATGAGGATAGACCTGAGACGAGGATGTCGCTCATCCAAGCCGACGCAGACGTCGGTTTCATCTCCCAATGCGTCCAAGATCGCCAGTGCGGCATCTGCGGGAATGTCCAGCAAGCCGTTGGCTCGCCGGGCTTCAGCCGTGGTCGTTTGGCTCAGGCCGAGCCCCGACCAGGCGCTCCAACGGATGGTCTGCGCCCGGAAACCGCGGAGCCGCAGGTGCTCGACCAAAGCGTCAAGCCCCGAATTGGCGGCGGCATAAGCGCCCGCAAGAGCTCCACCCAGCAGACCTGTCGTGGATGAGAATACGATGAAACGGACTTCGGGGCGCTCGTCGAAAAGGCGACCAAGATTGTTTCCGCCAGCAAGGCGGGTCTCGATGGCTTGCCACAATGAATGCGGAGTCAACTCGTCGATTGACGTCAGTTCGAGGTCACCCGCGAGGTGGAAGACGCCCGCGATGTGTTCTCCGGTCTCGTCCTCGACCCTCTTCACCGCGGTCCGCAACGTATCGAGATCATTGACGTCAGCCTTGATCTCTCCGTTCGATGGCCGCGCTTTTCGACTTAACGGATGCAAGACACCCCGATGCTTGGAGCGCAGGTGGTTGGACAGCATCGTTCCGACGGAACCAGTCCCTCCGGCGACGATCCAGCGACCGCTGTAATCCGGCAGCAAGTCCGTGACGACGTTGGCTTCCAATCTGGGAACGAGGCGGACCGATCCACGCAGGCAGACTTCCGGCTCGGTTGCGGGGGCCGCGAGCTCCGAGATGATGATTTGGTGATCCGTTGTGGAGCGGGACAGGCTCATGTCGATGCTGCGAACCGTCAATCCCGGCTTTTCCAATGGAATGGTTCGGGCCAATCCCAACATCGTTGCATGTGGCCAGGCGACTTGTTGATCGAAGGGCGTGACGCGAAGACCTCGGCTGACGAGCACGATCTCCGTGCTGGCATCGCCCGGCAGGCTCTGGGCGATCGCCAGCAGCGCGAACAGTCCGACGTCCTGCATTTCGCGCAAAGCCGAGGATGTCGGGACGAGCGCCGTCGGCGGATCGACGGTGGCCAGGTGCATGATCGTATCGGCCGGAGCTTCGAGTGCCGCCCAGAGCAGGGCATGATCGTCGCGAGACGAGGGGCGCACGACGAAGTCGTCGAGGCCACGCCGGTCGAAGGCCGATCCGTAGCTGACCAGCGTACATCGTGAGCCTGCGCGTCGGAGGCAATCTGCGATCGTTTCGGCAATACCCGATCGATCGCCGAAGACGACCGCGTGCCGTGGCGGAGGACGCACGAATTCTTGTCGCGAGCGACGCCACACCACGCGGTGGACGGGCGCCGCCGGAATCGATCGGTCCTCTTTCTGCAGATCCCGGGTCAAGCCGCGGCGCAACGCGACACGCTGGATCTTTCCGCTGGTGGTCCGCGGAAATTGCGTGTCCGAGAGCGGGATGACACGGGCAGGTACGACACCGATCCGCCGCGAGAGCGCAACTGTGATGCCTCGGGCCGTCCTGCCGATGTCGACGGCAGGCTGAGGGACGAAGAATATGACGAGGGCCTCCGTGTCCGCACCTTCCGGCCTGAAGCCGACGGCTGCGGTCTTCCTGTCCAGAACACCTCCGGCATCCGCAGCAATTTCCTCGAGCTCCTGACAACTGTAGTTGACTCCATTGATAATCAGGACCTCCTTGTCACGGCCGGTGACGTAGAGTTGCCCGTCGGCGACGAAGCCAAGATCGCCGGAGTCAAACCAGCCGTCGCCTTGGAACGCCGCGGCATTTGCCGCCGCGTTGTCCAGGTAGCCGGGCGTAATCACAGGCCCTTGGAATTGCAGCCGACCGATCTGCCCCTCGCGTGCCGTCAAGCCAGCCGCATCCGCAATGCGGAGCGCCACGCCGGCGACGGGAGCACCGAGGCTGACGAATCCAGTCGTGTCAGGTGCGGGGTGGTCGGAGAATTCCGTGCTGTCCGTTCCCATGGAGGACCTGCGCGCCCAGCGGACGGACCTGACCGGATCGAAATCGAGCTCGTAGGTGATGCAGGTGCACGTCTCCGCCATTCCAAACGCGGGCTGAAGAGCACTGGCAGGAAGGCCGAACTTCGCGGCTTGCGTTGCCAACTCGCGCATCGTCGCTGATGTCACCAGCTCGCCGGCATTCATCCATCGACGCAGTGATGACAAATCCCAATGCCGCTGCGGTGCGGACTTGAGGGCATCAAGCAGCAGGCGGAATCCAAAATTTGGCGACCACGTGTCCGTGACACGGTACTGATCAAGCATGTCCAGCCAGATCAGCGGGTTGGCGAGAACTGCAGCGGTGTCGAGCTGAATGCCGTCCCGGCCGAGAACGACGTCGGTCAGGTGATAAGTCAGAATTGGTACGACGTGGTCGAGCGGGAGCCAGTTGAGCGAAACGCCGCCGCAATCGCGCCGAGCACCGGCGCTGGCGAGAGCCTGGTGTACGATGCCTTGATGCGTGATCGGAATGACTTTGGACGTCCCCGTGCTACCCGAGCTCAGCTGGAAGAAGGCGACCTGATCATCGTATGGTTGCTCTGCTTCGGGCGCGCCGTCTGCTTCGGATCGATCGATCTCGAAAATCTGCGCGCCCGGAAGGATCCCCCGTTGGCGCAGGCCGCGGAGCCCATCCGCCGTCGTTGCGCTGCATAGGATGGGGGCGTGCCCAAGTTGGTGCCAGGCATCGACAAGTTTCTGGACGATCGCCTGGTCCGGCTCGTACACCGGGGGGATTGCCACCGTTAAGGGGCGCATGGCTCCCAGCAGCAATCCCCAGAACACAGGCAGATGCTGTCGCGGTCTATCAAATTGCAGGATGGCCGAAGACCCCGGCTGCGCTCCCAGGCGCCGGAGTGCGGCGAGAGCGCCGCGCGCCTCGGTCAGGAGCTGCGGGTAGGTGAGGCGCTCCGCGACACCGCTACGGGTGATGAAAAGGGTGCCGTTGTCGGGTCTGAGAGCGGCGGCGCGACGCAACGCATCGGGGAGATGTCGCGGCCGGTCGGGAGGAGGAATGAAGGCCGGTCCTTCCACCAAGGCAAGGCGCGAGGGGCGTAGTTCTGGCGTGACCCGGTTGGTCGGCGACGGCAACGAGGCAGGTCGTACGACGCTCTGCTCGAGAGCTTCAACGTCGACGGCACCATCGGCATGGCGCGGCATGCAGCTGACGAAAAACAACTCGGGCGCAAGCGCGCGGAGTTCTGGATGCTTGTCGTAGGGCTCGCCGGGGCGGAGGCGAATATAGGCTCTTGCTTGACCATTGTCTCGGGACACCACGTGCCAATCAGCCACGGCCGAATGAGAGGCGAGCGCCTTCGGCAGCGGCTCGTCGCTCGGAGCTGGCCAGTGCGGCATGGCGGCAGGACTTGAAGTCTGCGCCTCTGCAAGTCGCTCCATCATGCTTGCGAGGTCTTTCATGATCGAATCCGCTCGCTCGACCAGCGAGGTTTCTAGGTGCAGGATCAGTCCATCACTTTCGTCCAATACCGAAAGCATAAGGCTGCACCTGGCGACGCCGAGCTCTACGGGAAGGTATGATGCCGAGAGCGTCGGGAAGAACTTGCCCGCCCGTGTTCCATCGTGCATGACGAAGATGGCGTCCAGCAGCTCCGGCTTCTTGTCGTCTCGCGCGACCCTCCAGGCATCTGCGATGCGCGACAGCGGCAGCCAACCCCAGTCATGCGCATCGAGCACGGAATCTCGCACCTGCTGCAGGAGTGCACGGGCGTCCGTTGCCAATGTCAGGTCGAGCCTGAGGGGGACCGTGTTGGAGAAGAAGCCAACCACACCGTCCCATTTTGGATCGCGGCGCATCGTGACCGGAAGGCCGATGATGAGTTCGTCCTTTCCGGATAAGCTTCGCAGCAACAACGCGAAGGCGCCGAGGACGGCATGAAACAGGGTCGCGTCCGTCGCAAGGGCAACACGGCGAATCTGGTCCCGAAGCGCCGGTGGCAGCACCCGCTTCAAAGTGATTCCGGCGAAGTCTCCGTGTCCGGCAGGTGCCTGCAATCGCAGCGTCGGCTGCAATCCGGCGAGGCGATCCTGCCAGCGATGGAATGCCCTTCTTTCCCCCGGCGTTCCAAGCCAGGACTGCTCCCACGCCGCAAATTCGATAGGGCCGATAGAGGGGGGCGGTGGAACGGGCTTGCCACTGTACAGCTTGCCAAGCTCGCAGAGCAGCACGTTCAGCGACCACGCATCGACGATGATATGGTGGACTGATATTGCAAGCAGGGAATTGCCGTTTGGCAGCGAAGCGAGCATCGCACGAAGCAGCGGTGGTTGGGCCAGGTCGAACGGCCGGCACAACATGACGCGAATCCCGTTGATGGCATCGCTTTCGGCCGTGGCCCCGTCAAGCCAGGCTTCTTCCAGGGCAATCTCCACACCGGATTGGACAACTTGGCGCGGTTCTCCCTCAACCTGCCGGAAGCTCGTCCGCAGCGCCGGGTGCCGCTGCACAAGTTCACGCAGAGCGGCCCGGAGGCGGTCACGCTGCGGCGTTTGGCCAAGCCGCATGACATAGCTGACATTGTATACGGGGCTTGCGGGCGCAAGCCGACCGAACAGCCAGATCTGCTGCTGCGCGTGGGACAGCGGCCCTTCTTCGGCGGGCTCAGTCGGGAGCGGAGCAGGGAGCATCGGAACGCCCTGCCAGCGACGTCCCTTGCGCGCGATGGCCTCGATGCCTGAAACTGTCGGATTGCTCAGAAAGTCGCGCAACGACAGCTTTGCACCGCATATGCTGCCGAGCCTTGCGATCAGCGATACCGCATGAAGCGAGTTTCCGCCATCTTCGAAGAATGTCGATCCTGGCAGCGGTGGGCGACCAACCAGATCGGTCCACAATGCGATAATGACACCGGTCAAAGCGCCGCCGTCTTCGTCACGCGCCACCGTCTGTTGTGCGGGCACAAGGTGCGCCATGACAGCTCGATCGAGCTTGCCGTTCGGCAAACGCGGCAGCTCGTCGAGAACGATGCAGGCCGCTGGCACGGAAAAGCGGGGAAGATGTTGGGCGGTCCAGTCAACGAGAGCGACCGGATCGGGATGCCGGCTGGCGCCGGCCACGAACGCGATCAGTTTCTTGTCGCCTGAATCGGTCGCGCTCACGATGGCAGCCGCGTCGGCCACATCTGGATGTCGTGCAAGCACACGTTCGACTTCACCCAACTCGATACGGAAGCCGCGGAGCTTCACCTGGTGATCGACGCGTCCCAGCAGTTCAATTCGTCCGTTCTCGAGGAATCTGGCCCTGTCGCCGGTCCGATACAGCCTTTCGCCGCCCTCGAAAGGATGAGGAACGAAGCGGTCAGCAGTTGCCCCCGGCGCGCCGATATAGCCGCGAGCGAGTCCGCGTCCGCCGAGATACAGCTCTCCGATGATCCCGATCGGCAGCAATTGCAGATGTTGATCGAGTACATAGGCCGTCATTCCGCCCAGCGGCCGACCGACCGACGGCGGCTCGCCAGCTCGTCTTTCGATGAAGGTGGCGTAGGTCGTGGCCTCGGTAGGGCCATAGAGGTCAACGACTCGCCTGGCGTGGGAGCCTCTCAACAGGCGCTCGACGAGGTCTTGCGATAGTGGTTCACCTGCAAGGCAGATCGTCCGGACCCGCGGTGGAGCCGGTCCCAACCGGAGCGATGCCTCCATTCCGGATGGGATCGTGTTGATCATGGTCAGGCGATCCCTGGCGGGAAGATCGTTGAGGCTCAGGATGTCCCGGACCACGACCACCTCGCCGCCCGTGCTGAGCGGGAGGAATATCTCAAAAATTGTGAGATCGAATGCGATCGAAGTGCACCATGGAACGATGGCTCGTTCTTCCGGTTCGAACGCGCCGATCGCCCAGTTCAGGAAGTTGACGGCGCTGTCGTGCGCGATGCCAACGACTTTTGGCTTTCCCGTTGAGCCCGACGTGGACATTGCATAGGCGAGGGATAGAGAAGAGCAGATTGCGACATCGACGGGGTCGACGCGCATGGGCGGCGGAGCAATGCGCCGATCCGCAAATAGCAATGGATACCACTTCGGCTCAGCTATGACGAGCGAGACGGCCGCCGTGTCGGCCAGGGCTTGAAGCCGCAACGCCGGATAGTCCGGATCGAGCGGCAGCCACGCCGCACCGGCCATCATGATTCCAATCATCGCAGCGACCGTGTCGGACCGTCGCGGCAGGCAGAGCCCTATCATCTGGTCTGCACCGACATGGTGCTCGCGGAGGACGGCGGCGTAGGTACTTGCGCGCTCGACGAGCTCTCGATACGTCCGGCTTCCGTCGGCGTCGGTCAGCGCGATGGCCCCGGGCGTTGCACTGGCCTGTCGAAGCACCAGCTCATGCAGTGTCGCGAGATCGGAATCGGGCGCGGGAGACGAATTCCACTTAGTCAGTTGAAGGTCCCGATGCTCGGGAGACACGATCGGCAGCTCGCTTATGCCGGCCTCCGGCGCGGCGACCGCCGCGGCAAGCAGCGTGTTCCAAGCTAGCGCGAGTCTTTCGATCGTGGTGGGGTCGAGCGACGCAGACCTGTACTCGAATGCGCAATCGATGCCGTTTCCACCAGGATCCGCCAGAACCGTTAGTTCGGAGCGGGCGGTGCCGGTATCCAGCGGCTCGCAACTGGCCGACAGGTTTCCGATCTGCGTGTCGCGTGCGGGACCATTCTGGATCGCGAACAATATCGAGTAGAGCGGATCCGCGGTTCCGTCGCGTGCAGCTCCGGCGGCTTCAATCACCTGTTCGTAAGGCAGTCTCGAATGAGCGATTGCTTCCAGCACGGCTTGACGAACACGCCGCAGCAAGAACCGAAAGGACGGATTTCCTGAAAGATCGATCCGCACGACAACGGGCTGTACAAACATTCCGACGGCTTGGTCGAGCCCCGGGTCGTGTCTTAGCGCAATCGGCAAGGCGAGCACGGCTTCGTCCCGGCAGGTTATCCGTCCGATCAAAGCAGCAAAGGCCGCGAGAAGCGCCATGAAAGTGGTCGCATCCTCGCCAGTCGCAAGGGTCGTCGATCCGGCGGAGAGCTCAAACGGGATCTTGAAACGAAAGGTTCGGCCGTCGATGGAAGAGCCGCGGAGGCCGCCGCGCTCCGCCGAAAGCCGCGACGGCTCGGCACCAAGCAGCTTTGACCGCCAAAATGCGCGATCATCGGCCAGGATCTCCTCACCTGGATCCGAGGGACAGGGTGGAGCGGACGCATCGTCGAAAGCGACTGGCCGCTCGCCGTCGGTCTCGCCGGCCAGGCCGGCGAGACCGGTCAGAAGGTCGTCCACGATCAGTTTCAGCGAGGCTCCATCGATCATCATGTGATGAACAGCCAAGCCTAGAATGCGCCGTCCCGTCGGCATCAGGAATGCGGTGGCCCGGATCGGAAGATCGTTCCGCAGGTCGAAGGCGGCTCGCGCAAAGCGGTCGGCGGCTTCTGTGAGCCCGGCTTCGGCGTCGGCATCGAACTGCGACAGGTCAATCTCGGGGATTCGTATGGGAGGAGCCGCAACGACGATCTGATGGGGAGGGCTGACATCATCCACCAAGCGGCATCGAAGTGCGGCATGTCGTCGGATGGTTTCATGCAATGCCATCCGCAGGGCCTCGACCGTGACCGGCCGATCGAAGCGCAGCAGCATCGCCATATTGTAGGTCGGAGCCGCTTCATCGGCGCGATAGACGTACCAGATCTGCTGCTGGGTGAACGAGAGGGGCAATTGGGATGCGGCCGGCTGCCGCCGTTCAGTTTCGGCAGGCAGCGCCTTACCCGGTGTGCGGTTGAGATATGCGGCGATAGAACGCGGGGTCGGGTGATCGAAGGGGGTAATGACTGGAATCGATCGCCCGAGCGCGTCGCCCAGTAATTTGCAGAAGCGAACGGCGGCCAGCGAGTGGCCCCCGATGTGAAAGAAGTTGTCGTCCGAATCGACTTCGGGCAGGTGCAGTGCGCGGGCCATACAGATCGCGGCTTCGGCGACGAAAGGGCCGTCGTGGCAGTTGCTGGACGTCCCGGTTTCGGGCAGCGGCACCGGGGTTCTCATCAGCGCATTGCGGTCGAGCTTGCCGGTCGGGGTCTTCGGCAGTTCGTTGACGCTGACGTAAAAGCTCGGGAGCAGATAGGCCGGGCAGTGGCTTGCCGCATGAGACTGGATCTCGGCCAGCTCCGCACCGCTTTTCAGAACAAGCCAAGCGGTCATACGAAGCGTCTGGTCCGGCCCCGGCACGACCACAACAGCGGCTTGCGCCACCGCCGGATGCCGGGACAACAGAATCTCCACCTCGTCCGGCTCGACGCGATAGCCGCGGATCTTGACTTGCCTATCCAGTCGACCGAGGTAGCAGAGCTCGCCAGCCGCGTTGAAGCACCCGCGGTCGCCGGTCCGATACATGCGGGCGCCCGGATGCGATGAAAATGGGTCAGGGAGAAAACGATCGGCGGTCCAGCCTGGCTGTTTCGCATAGCCGATGGCGAGGCGGTCACCGCCGAGCCAGATCTCACCCGGCACACCTTGGGGCACCGGCTCCATGGCCTCGTCGAGAAGATAGACTCGGGTGCAAGGCAACGGCGTGCCGATCGTGGCCTCTGCCCCCGGCCTGCGCTGAGCTGCGGTCGCATAGGTCGTTACTTCGGTGGGCCCGTACAGGTCAAAAAGCCTCGCCCCGGGGCAAGCTTCAAGCACGCGATCGGAGAGGTCGGTTGTGAGGCGTTCACCGGCCAGCGCGATGCTGCGCAACGAGGGCAGCGTTCTGACGCGTTCAAGCACAGAGACCATCACCGAAGGCACGCCGCTGATCAGCGTTGGGCGCGTCGATTCGAGCAGCTCGGGCAAGGCGAGCAGCGATGGCGCCAGGATGACGGTGCCTCCCGTGCAAAGCGGTCCGAAAATTTCGAAGATCGAAAGATCGAAGCTGGCGGACGTGCCCGCAAAGACCCGTTGGAGGTCGGATCCGAATTGCTCGCTGGCCCAGTGCACCAGTGCGGCGGCAGCCCGGTGGGCGATGATCACGCCCTTCGGACGCCCTGTACTCCCTGAAGTGAATAGGATGTACGCCGGCGCATCGGCGGAAAGCGGCACGGGTATTGGAAGTGGACCATCACCGCCCCCATTGGCCGGTATCGCGATGGGAGCGATGCCGAGCCCGTGGCTATCCGTGCCGCCGATCATCTTCCGGATGTCGGCGTCGGCGACCATTCCGCGCAACCGTTGAGCCGGATAGTTCGGATCGAGCGGCACGTAGGCTGCACCCGTCTTGAGTACGGCGAGCATGGCAACGACCAGCCGCGCGTCGCGCTCCAGGTGGATCCCGACAGCATCTCCGACCCGTATATCCTCGATCTCGCGCAACCGATAAGCCAGCCGTCCAGCCGCTTGGTCGAGCTCACGGTAGGACATCGATACGTCGCCAGCGATCAAGGCGATTGCCGTCGGCGTTCGTCGTGCCTGTTCCTCGAACAAGCCATGGAGCGTCGCGTTCGGTGATCTCTGATGGTCGAGGCCGGCGAGCCGCCCCAGGAGATGCTGACGCTCGGTTTGACCGAGCAGCGGGATCCGGGCCAGCCGTCCGCGCGGTTGCGCGAGAAAGCCGTGCAGCAGCTCGCAATAGTGGCCAATCAGCCGTTGCATGCGCCCGCTGTCAAAGAGCTCGGCGGCATAGTGCAGAACGATCCGCAGCGAATTGCCTTCGCTGAACACATTGAAGACCATATCCTGATGAACTCGCCCCGGCGGCCGCTCCATGGGCGTCAGAATCAAGCCGTCCAGATCAAGTTCAGGTCCCGTCACGCCGACGGCGAGCGCCGCGATCGATTGCTGTGTTTCGTCCGAGACCTGATAGGCATTGAACAGCAGCTTCAGCGGCGCAGTCGTGACGCCCTCAACGGAGGACTGTCGGACTGCGTCGTCAATCGCAAAGGGTTGATGAAGCTGAGCGCCACGCAAGGCGACGTCGGACAAATGGACGACATCGTCAACAATTGCTCCGCCCGCGAGCTGCACGCGCACCGGTGTAAGTCTCGCAAGCAGCCCGATGAAATCTCGCGAGAGCGGGCTTTCGCGACCGGCGACAGGGACGCCGATCACGACGTCTTGCTCTCCAGTGTAGCGATGGCAAAGACCGACGAACACGGAGAACAGGACGGTCGCCAGGGACACGTTGCGCGCCTGCGCGAATTCGAGGGCGGCTCGGAGCGTCTGGCCGTCGATCCGGGTCTCTGTCCGGCCACCGGAAAAATTGCGCTGTGCGGGGCGACTGTGGTCGAGCGGCAGCTCGAAATCCAGTGGTGCGCGCTCGAGCATCTCGCGCCAGTAAGTTTCGCGACGAGCGTCGGAGTCAGCAAGTGCCCGCATTTCCATTTGCGCAGGAAGCCAATGCGGACCCAGCCTGGGCAGCGCGGCGTGCTCGTCGCGATAAAGTGCGGCAAGATCTCGAACCAGGATACGAAGCGACCAGAAGTCGATTGCGATATGGTGGACGCACAGCAACAGAGTGTGTTCGCCGTTGCCAACCAACAGGAAGGCACGGAAGGGAGGCGATCGCGTCAGGTCGAAGGGCTGTTCAGCAAGAGAGGTCAAGAGCGCGTTGTCGAGCGCGAGCTCAGACCGAACGACCAGCCGGGGAGGCGTCGATGAAATGGACTGACCAGGCTGATGGACGCTGTCCTGTTGCGGAAAGGTGCTCCTGAGAATGATGTGGCGATCGACCAACCTATCGAATGCGCCTCTTAGCCGCGCAACGTCGACGTCGCCACGCAGTTTAGCCGTCATGCTCAACTGGAAAGGATCGCGCGACGTCCAGAGCCTGTGGAGAAACCACATCGCGTTCTGCCCGTGTACCAGCGACGAACCGGACGGGCCGACATCGGACGGCTTCGGTGCGCCGCGATCGGCGCGCGCGATCCGCGCGCTGAGCTCGCCGACGGTCGATTGCAGAAGCTCGACCGCCGAGACGGCGATGCCATGTTCGGCTTCAAGCATGTGGGCAAGCTCGGTCCCCGCCAGCGAGTCGATGCCGAGCTCGGTCAGGCGACTTGTCTCGGAAAAGTCGGTGATCGAGAGACGACGATGAAGAAAGGCATGCAGCGGATCGCTCGCATCGTCGGATTGTGGCTCGCGCGCTGCGCCGATCTCGGACGTATAGAGCGGTGCAAGAGTTCCGAGAAGGTAGCGACGGCGGCAATCCTGTCGCATGATCTTGCCGCTCGTCGTAAAGCGAATGGTCCCTGGAGCAACCAGCATGACCACCGACAATTCGGCTTCTATGCTGGTCGCAACCGAGCTGCGTATGGCGCTGGCGATCGCCTTGCATCCGGACAAGTCGTCCGGCCGTATCTCGCAAACGACCACGAGGCGATCGGAGCTCTCACCGTCTGCTCCAAATGTGCCGAAAGCGGCTGGGGCTCGCCTGATCGCGGGATGTGCAGCTGCGGCACAGCGCTCGACGTCTTGCGGGTAGATGTTTCTGCCACTGAGGACGATGAGATCTTTGAGCCGTCCCGTGATGTAGAGGCGACCATCGGACAAAAATCCAAGATCTCCAGTTCGGAGAAAAGCCGGTCCCGCTGACCGGGAATCTGACGAGAGAGTCGCGCCAAAGACCTGTTGCGTCTCATCCGGCAGATTCCAGTAGCCTGCGGCGACACTTGGCCCGGAAATCCAGATCTCGCCGATCCGCTGCTCCGGGAGCATCCGTGCCGTCTCGGGGTCGACGATACGCAGAACGGATTGCTGGTCCGGCTTGCCACAAGGGACAAGCGCGCGTTTGCGTCTTGTCGCCATCGTAGCTGCGACGGCGGCGCCTTCCTCGAGCGCATCGGCGCAGAATTCGCGATGCTCTGCCGGCCCGTCGGCGACGAGAAGCGTGTTTTCCGCAAGACCGTAAGACGCGTGGAACGCTTTCGGATCAAATCCATGAGGCACGAATGTCTCACCGAAGCGAAGCAGCGTCTCGGGCCGTATAGGCTCGGCGGCAACATAGGCGACTTTCCAGGAGGACAGGTCCAAACCGTGTCGCATTGCCGGCGTCGTGCGCTCGACGCATTGGGCATAAGCGAAATCGGGGGCGCCGGCATGGCTGGCGCGGAACTTCGAGATGGCCTTCAACCAACGCTCCGGCCGGCGGAGAAACGTCAGCGGCGACATTGCAATAGTCTGGCCGCCATGAAGCGGTGGTTGGAGCAGCGCCTCGATCAGGCCCATATCGTGGGACGGCGGCAGCCAGGTCACTGCAATGGAGTTGCCGTCGTATCCGAAACGCTGCCGCAGTAGCGCGGAGTTGCTGAGGAGGTTCCTGTGACTGACCTTCACACCACGGGGTGTCCCGGTCGAGCCGGAGGTGTATTGCAGGAATGCGATCGCATCACCGCCGATCCAGTGCGGCGTCCAGCCATCCGCCTGCGGGTCGAGATTGGTCGGGTCGAACCGGGGCAAGTCGCGGAGATCGCCAAGATCGAGTTCGTCGGTGGCGATCAAGGCGGAGGCGCCCGCGTTGGCCGAAACGGCAGCGAGGCGTTCAACCTGCACGGGAAAGCGTGGGACCGGAAGCGGGACTGCGACAAGTCCTGCATAGACGGTGCCGAGAAAGCTTGAGAGAAAGTCTGGCCCCGCCGGGAGCACAAGAAGGACCCGCTCACCGGGCGCGAGACGTCTGCTCAACGTCCGCCCGATGGCCAGCGCCCTTCGGTGCAAGTCCCCGCAGGTGAGCACAGATGTCGGGGCGTCACCCTCAGCTATGAAGCTGAATGCCACCCTGTTCGGGCTGACGAGCGCGTGGGACTCGAAGACCTGGCCGATGCTTGAAGCCAAGGCTTCATGCGCTGGAAATATCGCGTCCGACCTCTCGCTGGCCATGGGCTGCATACTCGAATCTACGCAGAGAGCTGCCGTAGTCGTCCGCCGTCAGGTGAGGACCAATTCAGACAGGCCGAACTGCACCTCCCCATCCGTGGCCGGCCGGAGGTCTTCTTCGGTGAAGAAGGTCTCCCAGACGTTGGTCGAGAACACCTGGCCTTCGCGCGTCAGGCTGTAGGTATCGGGTCCTTCCTCGATCAAGCCTCGATCGATCAGCCGCTTCATCTCGCGTCCGAACATGAGCTCGATCGGCAGGCCAAACCGTCGTTGGAAATCAGATTTCGAGACTTCGCACATCTTGATGCCGCGGATCATCACGCGCCGCATCTCCTGCTCCTTGGTGATGCGGGTCGCAATATCCATCAGCGAAATATCGTGTGCGCTGCGCTCCAGGTATTCCTTGATCGGCCGCACGTTGGTGTAGAGCCGGTCATGAATGACGGTCTTGGAGGAGACCCCGAACCCGATCAACGGCCACGTTCGCCAGTAATATTCGAGATATCTGGAATAGGTGTCGACCCGCTTCGGATCAAAGTAGCCGCTGGTGCTGTATCGTCTATATCCGGCACTCTCCAGCATGTCGTAGGACATTCGGCACATGTCGACCTCGACGCCGCCCGATGGCAGCTGCGCCGACTTGGCCTTGAACAGCCAGTGATGATATGCCGTCTGCGGCCAGACCTCGAGCGGATAGGCCGTGATGCAGGTGGGATCGAGTTGAATCGCCTGCCTCAGTGAGGCCTCCCAGTTTTTCAAGTCGAGACCGAGCAGGGGGTAAATCAGGTCGAGATTGGTATGGGCATAGCCGGCTCGCTGAATGGCTTCCCAGGCGGTGAAGACATCTTTCAGGACGTGGGGGCGGTTGTTCTGCTTGAGGATGTCTTCGTCGAATGACTGGACGCCGAGGCTCATGCGCGTATAGCCGGCATCACGCAGCTCCTTCACCTTCTCGTAGGTGACCGATCCCGGGTCAAATTCGACGGCGACTTCGCAGTCGGACGTGACGGGGAAGGTCTCGCAGATCGTTTCGAGAATGCTGATGAGCTGCCGCGAGGTGAGTACGCCAGGTGTTCCGCCGCCGACATAGACCGCGTCGATCTTGAAGCCCGGGAAAGCTCTATTTTCGGAAAACGCGCGGATCTCCTTGCGCAGCGCGTCGACATAGGCCGCGCGCAGGTCTTCACTCGTGTTGGTATAGACGACATAGTCGCAAAAATGGCACTTCGTATTGCAGAAGGGAATGTGCAGATAGATCACAGCCCTCTCTCGCTCGAAGAAGACGTCTGGCGCAAGGTGGCTATACTTGAACGGATAGGTGTGGATGTTTCGACGGATCTGTTTCTCACTCACCTGGCGTCTCCAGTTGATGCAATTTTACAATGGCTGGAAATGTTGAAGCGGCGGCGACTCGGCGTCATTGCGAAAGTTGAGCATGACCGGTCGGCCGCAGGATACGAAAAGATCGTCCAGCTGGGAGCGATCGCGCATGCGGTAGCTGTCGTCCTGGGCAGCCAGCATACCAACGACGTTCTCGACCAATTGGATCTGATGGCGACAGCCCTCTGCGCTGGGGGAGTTGAGGCTGCCTGTCGCCTGCAGGTTTTCCTGCTTGCATCCACCGCCGCAGATGTACCGGATCCAGCAGCCAGAGCAGACCGGATGGTCGTCTATCGGCATTCGCCAGTCGTGGAGCGTCGTCGCATCGATGCCCGTTCGGCTGTCTCCGGATTGCAGGGCGGTGTCGCCAACCAACCGGTGGCACGGCATGATCGAGTGATCGGGCGAGAAGGTAAAGTAGTTGCGTCCGCCGGAGCAAAAGCTGAGCGCGGCCTTGCCACGGAGCACCATGTCGGCAATCCGTTCATACTCGAGTACGCCACGGAAGCGGTTGTCGGGATTGAACAGATCCGAATATCCGTCGACGAACTCGGCGAGCTGATCGAGGAAATCTGCGGCCATCGTTCCCTGGCCGAAGTTACCGTTCTTGGCATCCAGTGCCTGCCCTATGCTGCGCGGCACGACGCCTGGGTAGATCTGAAAATAGTCGAACAGATTCATATCCCACAGGGCGCGCACATTCTCTTTCATGCCCGGGTCGCCGCCCATGACCGTCATCCGGGCGACCAGCGTGATGTCGTCGCCGGCGGCCCTGACCGCTCGGCAGTTCGCAATGATCCGGTCCCAACTACCGCGGCCCCCCTTGGTCGGGCGGTTGCGATCGTGTGTCTCTCGGCAGCCGTCGATCGAAACGGACACGATGAAACCGTGACGCGCGAAGAGCTCGAGTGCTCCCTCGGGCAGGACCGTCAGATTGGTCGAGATCCGGTGAATGAATTTGATGCCGGTTTCGTTCGAAACGGCTTCTGCGCGTGCGCACATCGCGCTGATGCGTTCAAAGTTCAAGAGGGGTTCGCCACCGAAGAATTCGAACCGGACCGATTCTTCCCCATGGAGGCGGTCTTGCACGAACCGGAAAATGTCGTCGGCGATGTCGCCCTCGAGCTTGCCACTGATGCGTCCGTAGTCGCCGCCATCGGCAAAGCAGTACGTGCAGCCGAGATTGCAGACCGACGTCAGATTGACGTTGATCGCCAGGTTCGCCCCGTCGGAAATCCTGGCCTCCCGCACCACGGGTATGTTGGCCTCGGAAACGATTCCGTTGTCGGCCAGCAGGTTCCATTCAGCGGCTTCGATCGCATTCATGGCCTCAAGCCCGGCTCGCAGGCGCTCGCCGAGATCACGAGAAACGCGAATGGCTCGGCTGTTTCCAGAGACGAAGAGGGTGACGTCCTCCAGTCGGCCTGCGTCTACGATCTGATAGTCGCGTCCGCAGCGCCAATGAGAAAAGGCTACCGACATCGTTGTTGTCCACCTGCTGCGTCGTTACGAAGCCCCGCGGGGCGGAACGACGATCGAAGCTGAGCCTGCGATTGCGTCGTGTCGCACCAATCCCGAATGCGAATTTGGTCTTGCCACTTTCATGATGGCGCAGATGCCGTGTCCGGCAAGATCAAGACGAAGGGTGTGCGGGCCATCAGAAATCTCCCGAGGTTCCTCGAACTCCAATTCGGCGCATCAGCAGTTCTGATTGATCGCTTCGAGGCGAATACTGTGAGCTTAACACGTAGTGGGCGAGTTGATTTTCGTTGATCCGAAGATCAATTGCAACCGATTTTTCAATGTTAGGTGGTGTTGTAGAAAGCGCTCGCTTTCGATGGTTGTGCGTGGTATCAATCTCACGTTGAGGGAGCCGTGCAGCAACGACCGGCCGCGATAAGCCGCGACGCAAAATCGTCATGACGGGTGGAGTGATGTCGTCCGGCATAGTTGCAGATCATGCGATGCTCGAGGGCGAGTTGTTTGGCGATGAGAGGATCGCTGTAGTCGGTCTATCATGCCGTGTTCCTGGTGCAGACGATGCCGCCGGCTATTGGCGCAATCTGCTCGACGGCACTGAATCGATCGACGTGCTGGATCGAGCTGCAATGGTGGCAGCGGGGGTGAGTCCGGAGCAGTTGGAAAATCCGAGCTATATTCCCGTAAAGGGTGTTCTGCGCGACTTCGACTGTTTTGATTCTGCGCTTTTCGGCATGAGTGCACGTGAGGCGGTTCTCACTGATCCGCAGCATCGTATCTTCCTCGAACAGGCGCTGGCGGCTCTCGAAGACGCGGGTTACGGTTCCGCGCAATATCGGCCATCGCGCTGCGGGGTGTTCGCGGGCTGTGGCTTCAACACCTACATTTGGCGGTTGATGCAATCGGGCGAGGTCGATGCCGGTCGGGCGTCGCTGCCCGCGATGCTCGGCAATGCTTCCGACTATCTTGCCACTCGCGTTGCGCACAAACTGGACTGTCGCGGCCCGGCTCTCACCGTTCAGACGGCTTGCTCGACAGCGCTCACTGCCGTGCATCTCGCTGCGCAGTCATTACTTTCCGAGGAGTGCGATATTGCTGTTGCGGGGGGCGTAACGATCCGCGTGCCGCAGATGGCGGGACACGTCTTTCAGAACGGCGGAATTCTGTCCGCAGACCGGCACTGTCGTCCGTTCGACGCGGAGGCAGCAGGTACGATCAACGGCTGCGGCGCCGGAGTCGTTGTCTTGCGGCGTCTGGAGGATGCACTGAGGGACGGCGACCCGGTGCGCTGCGTTATCCTGGCCTCGGCAATCAACAACGACGGTGCCGAGAAGCAGGCGTTTACCGCGCCCAACCCGGATGCGCAGACGGCAGTCATCGCGCAGGCTATGGCGCAGGCCGGTCTGACCGTCGATGACATCGACTATCTCGAGGCGCATGCGACGGGAACTGAGCTTGGCGATGCAGTGGAGATCGCTGCTGCTGCGCGCGCGCTGGTTGGCCGAAAGCGGCCCTGCCTGGTCGGCTCGGTGAAGGGCAACATCGGCCATCTCGATGCCGCAGCCGGAAGCGCGTCGCTGATCAAGACAATACTTTCAGTCGAACACGGGTTGATTCCGCCGTCGATCAATTGCCGGGTGCCGAACCCTGCATGCGAATTCGCAAGCACGCCGTTCGAGATCAATCGCGCGACATCGCCTTGGCCCCAGACCGGTCGTCCGCGGCGCGCCGGCGTCAGCTCTTTTGGCTTTGGCGGCACCAACGTCCACGTCGTCCTCGAGCAGGCGCCGCCTGTCGACGTGGCTCCCGGTCACGTCGCTCCCGGTCACTTGGCTCCCCGTCACTTGGCTCCCGGTCGAGCGGGACCGCAGCTGATCTGTCTCCAATCGGCGGCGCCGGAGGCGCTCGACCAGGTGGTCGCGAGGTTGCGGAGCTTCGTGGAGGCGTGTCCTGAACGACGGCTAGAGGATATTGCCTACACCCTGCAGGTGGGACGACAGCCCTTGCAGCAGCGGCTGGCCTTCGTCGCGCGAGACCAGCGCGAACTGATCGCCCGGCTGAGTTCATTGAGAGGCGAAGACAGCACCGAGGCGGTGCGGTCGCCCGCCGTGGTTGTGATGCTCGATGGTGAGGGCTCCGTTGGAGCCGGCACGGTGCGTCGTTCCTACGATGGCGACGCCCTGTTCCGACGGCGGCTGGACGAGGTTGCGGGCGATGTCGCGAGGCGTTGTCAGGTTGACGTCCGTGGAGCCTTGCTCGGTGGAGCAACCTTGCGCGACGCGGGCGAGTTGATGATGTTCGTCCTGATGTTGACGGCTGGTCGCGTGCTCCGCGAACGCATCGTTTCGCTGCGGGGGGTGGTCGGCGTGGGTGTCGGTGAGCTCGCGGCCCTGGTTGTCGCCGACGCGATGACGCTCGATGACGCGTTGTCGATCTTGCAGGGGACGCGCCGGTCCAGGAGTCCAGCGGCAGGTTGTCGGGATGGCGCTTCGCAAGGCGGAACGCGATCCGGTGGACTGCAGATTCGCGAACCGTCGATACCGGTCGGATCGGCCGGCTTGGGAAGGCTCTATGAGGTTGCCGATCTGATCGAGAGCGTTCCGCCGTGTGAGCGAGATTCGGATGGCGACGCCCACACGGCGCTTTCGACCCTGAACATCGGTGACAGGGCCCTGCTGGTGATCGATGTGAACTGTCGGATGGCTCTCGCACCGCGGTCCCCGCGCGTCTCGGGAGCCGCGGCCGTGGTGTGGCGGCTTGGCGACGACGACACCGTGGAGGCATCGTCGCTTGCCTGTCTTGGTGAGTTGTGGGCCGCCGGTGCGGCCATCGACTGGAAAGCGGTGCACGATGGCCGGCGCCCGCGTCGTATCTCGCTGCCGAGCTATCCCTTCCAGCGCCAACGACATATGCCGCAGACGTCTGCCGCGACAGCCGCATCACCAACTATCGACGCGACGCGTCAGTGCGCGCTGTGGTCTGTGGTGTGGCGCCGGCTGGCCCGGCGCGCGCCGACGAAAGTGCCGGGCAGGGTCTTGTTGGCGCACTATGACGATCCATTCGCTCAGGCGCTCGTTCAGCGCTTGTCGGCGGTGACGAAGGTGGCCGAAGTGCCCGCGACTGGGATCGACGGAGAAATCGAAGTCCCTGAAGGAGCGCACGTCGTCTACGTATGCAAGGCAGACGTTGGCCTCGATTGTGTGGCGCCCTGGTCCAGCGTCGAGATAGGCAACCTTTTCAGGCTGGCCCGTGCCGTGTCGAAACGTGCGGCTCGACTGGATGTTGTTACGATCGGCGCCTATGAAGGAACAGTGGGCGGTGTTGTCGTCGGTCCGCACGGGGCTGCGGCGGCCACTTTCGCGAAGGTCATGCGCCAGGAAGGTTTCGCGCCGGCGCTCGGCCGCACCATCGATGCGGACCAAGGCGCGGTCAATCCCGATGTAGCTGATCGAGCGGCTGTTCAGGTTGTCGACGAACTTCTCTCCGACCGAGACCACGAACTTGTCTGTTGTCGTGGAAATCAGCGGCTCACACGCGACTTCGAGCCCGTCGTGACCAAGTCCGTCGATCGTTCGGACGGTGTCTATCTGCTGTCCGGAGGAAGGGGCGGTATAGGCCGGCTTCTCGTGCGCCGACTCGCAAGCAGGCCCGGAGCCCGCGTGGCGGTGTTGCAGCGATCCGCGCCCGTGGACGGTGGGATTGGCCTGGCTGCGGAACTCGGGATCGAAGACGATCGCCTGATCGTGTGTACAGCTGATGTACGCGATCGTGTGTCGGTGTCGGAGGCTGTCAAGGAGATCGTCGGACGATTTGGCCCCATCACGGCTGTAATTCACCTGGCAGGCGTCGCGGCCGCGGGGCCCGTCGCTCAGCTCGACGCCGAACGCATCTCGCTGGCGATCGACGCGAAGCTGCAGGGCGCGATCAATGTGCAGGCCGCGATTGCACGACAGAACAACGGCTGCGTTCCCGAAGTGACGTTGTTGCTATCTTCCCTGACCGGTTTGCTGGGGGGGCCTGGTCTTGCGGTCTACGCGGCGGCCAATGCGGCGTTGGAAGCGTACGGAGCGGCGGCGGCCCTGAGAACAGGCGGCCGGGTCGTCGCATTGTCCTTGGACCGCGTCGCAGGTGTCGGAATGGCAGACACGGTGGCGCGAACGGCATGCCGGGTCGACTTCGACCGGTGGTGGTGGCTTGCCCATGAACACCGCGTGATGGGCAAGGCGATCGTTCCGGGAACGGTCTTTCTTGGATCGATGTTCGGTGCGATGGCGGATCGGGCGGGCTCAACGGCGCTTGTCGCCGATGAAGTCACGTTACTTAGGCCGGTCGAGCTTGGCGAGAATGGCCCAACCGGCATCGTGATAGATCCGAAGCCTTCTGCTCCCGATTTCTGGACGGTCGATGTGCTCACCGACCGTCAAGGTAAAACGGGAACCGTCGTTGCACGTGGGCGCTTCCGCGCATCGAGCGGTGGCGAGCCAGGCCGGTTCGATTTGGCGGCCTTGCGCGACCGGTGTCCTCTCCCATTGGCGTGGCGGGCTGACGGATTGGAGCTGGTTTTGGGCGAACGCTGGAATTGTCTGAATAGCCTTCGCGCTGGAGACGGCGAGTGGCTTGCCGAACTCGAACTGCCACCCCACGCCCATGAAGACGCGCTCGCGGGCTTTGCTCATCCGGCCCTGCTCGACGTGGCCATCGGAGCTGCGATCGGCGTCGCGGGTGGGCGGGGATGTGTCCCCGTCTCCTATCGCGGCGTTCAGGTGTATTGCTGGCCGCTGCCATCGCGCCTGATCAGCCACATTGCTGGAGGCGAGGAGAGGCACGGGCGCTGGCGTTTTGCCGTAACCCTTGCCGATCCAGATGGTCGGATCGCGTTGCGGGTAGATGAATATTGTCTGCAGCGCGTTGATGCTGCGGTGGAAGCTGCGCCCCGGCTCGCCCCTACGGCCGCGGTTTCGCAAGGCATGCGGCAGGGACTTGATCCCGATGATATTCCGCTGATTGTCGATCAGGCATTGTCTGTTGATGGCGAAGCCAACCTGTTCGCCTGCAATTCGAATCTCAGAGACCTGATCAAGGAGAATGCCGATCAGATTGCCTTGTTGCGCCGCCTGGCGGACGTCTCTGAGCCGGTTGCGCGCGTGTTGTGGGTCATGCGCGACGTGCTTGGTGCGCCACGGATGGGGGCGGACGACGATTTTTTCGCGCTCGGTGGCGACAGCATTCTGGCTCTGGATGTGGTTTCGCGTCTCAACCAGGCAAACGCACAGATCGTGAGTCTCGCGCCGAACGATCTATATCTGCATCCGACGCCGCGCAGCCTTGCGCAGTTGGTCGCCGATAGTGCGCCCCCCACGGCGACCGCCGATATCATGTTGTGCCGGCTCCGCCAGCCGATCCCGGAGCACCGCTTGCGACGCGTCGTTGATGCCGTGCAGGCGAGGCTGGCGGAGATCGAGCCCGGGCGGCCATTTTCGGCGATCGATGCAATTCCCGCCGAGCTTCCGCACGGCCTCACGATCCAGTTGCTACGCGCGACGCCGGGAGGGGCGCCCAGCTTGATGCTTGCGGCTCGGACGGGTGTGCTCGACCAGGCCGAGTGGCGAAAGGTCCTGAGCGAGCTCGCGCGCGAGCTGCCTGCGGATGCTGACGATCATGACGAGAGTCTGACCGGTCTCGATCCGGAACGCATTGCGCTGGTTCCGGAATCCCAAGTCGCCGCCCTCGAGCGGGCTGCGGAGCGGGTTGGCGGTTGCCGGCTCGACGAAGTGATCCTGGCGGCGGCGGGGCTCGCATGCGCGCCAAAAGGCTGGTCGGTGCAAGCCGGCCGGGGCGCGACGCGCTTCTGCCCGATCGGACCTGCGCTGAACGAACCGCAGGACGCGCTCGGAATGGCCAAGGCAGCGATGCGCCAATCGGCTGCCGCCGACAACGGTGGAGACGTTCTGCTCAGGCCTTCGCCGGGCTACTTCGCCTGCGTTCGTAACTCGTTGCTTGAGAGTCCAGTCGATCCGAACGGCGATCCCATGGACTGGTCGTTCTCCGGACATCACAAGATGCTGCTCCAATGGTGGCGCGATCCCGATGACGGCGGATTGCGCATTGAGGGAAGATCGTCGGCGGACGGTGCCGCGACGGCTTCATGTCACGAGGTCGCGCGCGCCCTGCAGGACATTGCCCGGCATTGTGCTTCCCAACGGACACCCACCTACAGCGTCAGCGATTTTCCGCACATTCAGCTGAACCAAGAAGACCTCGATCAACTCGTGGTTCGCTTTGCCTCCTCCAGTGGGGATCTGCCGTGAGCGGGGCGATCCGGGACATCTATCCCCTCACTCCCCTCCAGCAGGGAATATTGTTCCATACCCTGATGGCACCGAGGGACGGCCTTTATATCGATCAGTTGGCGGTCGAACTCGAGACCGATGGAGACTTCGACCTACCGGCTTTCGCGGAAGCCGTTGGTGCCGCCGTCGGGGCGATTGACGTGCTGCGCACGGCCTTTGTCTGGGAAGGACAGGAAGGGCCGCTGCAATTGGTGCTGGATCACGCGCCAATGACGGTAGGGCAGCTCGATTGGCGCTCACTCGACGAGACCGAGGCCGGCGACAAGCTCGAAGCATTTCTTGCCGAAGAACGCAATGCCGGGTTCGATCTTGCAAAGCCGCCGCTGATGCGGATGACGGCTGTGCATTGGTCGGATGGATCCTGGCGACTTGTCACGACCTACCATCACATCATTCTTGACGCATGGTCCATCGTCAACCTGTTCGCCGAAATCCGGAAAAACTATCGGGTGGTGCGTGGTCCCGCACGGACACCTCCGAGCGAGCATCGTTATTCCTTCAAGGACTACGTTCTTTCTCTTCCGGCTCGTCTGAGACCTGATGCAGAGCCGTTTTGGCGCGATGCGTTGTCGAACGTGTCGGGACCGACATCGTTGGCGGTGAAGCGCGCAGGTTCCGAACCCCGGGGCGGTCATCTATGTGCCGAGCACGTTTTCGTTCTCTCGGCGGAGCAGACCGCGCAGATCCGCGCGGCGGCCAAGCGGGCGGCAGTAACCTTGGCGACGCTGGTCGAGGGCGCCTGGGCTCTCTTGCTTGCCCGCTATGCCGGCACCAGCGATGTGCTGTTTGGGATCACCTTCGCAGGCCGCCCGGCGGATCAGCCGGATGCGGCAGCCAAGATCGGCCTCTTCATCAATACCCTGCCGGTGCGAGTCACCGTCAATGCTTCCGATCGAGTCGGGCCGTGGCTGCGCGAGCTGCACCGACAATTTGCCAACCTGCGGGCCCACGAGTTCACGCCACTGCCCAAGATCAAGGAATGGGCGGGCCTGCCGCAGGGGGTGGCGCTGTTTGACAGCGTGATGGCATTCGAGAACATTCCGGGGGCCGTAAGCAAGCCGGACGCTGCACGACAAACGATCGATGCACGAAATGGCCGCTATCTGTTCCGGACCAACTATCCGATCAATGTGATGGTTGTCCCGGCCGATGAGATGATGCTGCGGATCAACTATGATACCGGCCTGTATGACCCGGCCGCCATCGGGCGGGCGATGGAGCATTTCGCGTCGCTGCTCGTTGGGCTTTCCGAAAATGAGCAGAGGAGGCTCGGCGATCTTCCGCTGATGAGCCGCCAGGAGCGCGACGAAGTGCTGGCGGCAGGTCTCGGTCCCGTCGGAGCATATCCGGCAGACCGTTGCATCCACGAACTGTTTGAAGATCAGGCGACCCGGTTTCCCGACGGCATTGCAGTTGTCGACGGTGTGCGCGAATGGACATATCGCGAGCTGGACGAGCGCGCCAACGCGCTCGCCTGGCGGATCATCGAGGCCGGGGTCGGCCCGGAAAAGCGCGTCGTCATCTGTGCCGAACGATCCGCTGAACTCGCGGCCGGGGTCCTTGCGATCCTCAAGGCCGGCGGCGTGCACGTGCCGCTTGATCCGGACTACCCGAAGGCCCGGCTTGCCAGCATGTTGCAGAGGGCGAAGCCGGCGCTGATCCTGTGCGAGCCGTCGCTGCTGGCCCTGCTGCCTGAGAGTCCAGCCATGATCGTGCCGCTGGAGCGATCGATCGATGGCAACAGGTCGGGCGAACGGCCTAGCCGCCGCGCAAAGCCCGACAATGCCGCTTATGTCATCTTCACCTCCGGATCAACCGGCGTGCCGAAGGGAATCGAGCTGGCGCACCGGGGCCTCTGCAACATGATTCCCTGCTGGAACGAGCTGTTTGACGTTCGAGCCGGGGATCGCGTGCTGCAGTTCGCGTCGTTTTCCTTTGACGCCTCCGTTTGGGAGATCTTCTCGGCGCTCATCTCCGGCGCCACGCTTTGTTTCGGTGATCGCGCCACTCTTTATTCCGCTGAGCGTCTGCTGGGTGCATTGCGCGAGCTGCGAATCACACACGCACTACTTCCGCCGTCCCTGCTGGGCGTGCTCGATCCGGACGAACTGCCGCAGCTGCGTTGCGTAGCTGCGATCGGAGAGCGCTGCACGATGGACATCGCGCGGCGCTGGAAGACGGATCGTCGGTTCTACAATGCCTACGGCCCTGCGGAGGCGACGATCACCGATTGCGTGCACGAGGTGCCGGATGTTCGGCGGTCGGTCGGAGATCCGCCTATCGGGCATCCGATGACGAACGTACGCCTGTACGCCCTCGATCCCGATCAGCAATTGGTTCCGAGCGGCGTTGCCGGTGAGCTGCATATCGGGGGCGTCAATCTGGCGCGCGGCTATATCGAGCTCGCCGGCGCGACCGCGGAGAAATTCTTGCCCGATCCGTTTTCCGGCATCCCGGGGGCACGGATGTATCGCACGGGCGACCTTGTTCGCATCAACGATGACGGAGAGTTCGAATATCTCGGTCGAGCGGACTCGCAGGTCAAGATTCGCGGCGTGCGCGTCGAACTCAACGAAGTCGAAGGTGCCCTGCGCCGCCATTCGGCGGTTCGCGACGCCATCGTGGTGGCCCGCGACGTACAGGCCGGATTGCCGGAGCAACGCCTGATCGCCTACTTGATCGTTCCCGATGTGGGGGCTCGCAACGTCGCGAGTTTGCGCAGCTACCTGCGGGGCGTGCTGCCGGAAGCCATGGTGCCGTCGGTCTTCGTCTTCATCGATCGCATGCCTCTCACTCCGAACGGAAAGATCGACAAGAAGGGATTGCCGGATCCTGATTTCTCGCGTTCGGACGCGATAGGCGAGTTCACCGCCCCGCGGAGCGAGATGGAGCGGCGACTGGCCGGGATCTGGGCGAAAGTGCTGCGGCTGGAGAAGGTCGGCATTCGCGACAACTTCTTCGACCTGGGCGGCGATTCGATCGTCAGCATCAGGCTGGTCGCGGCGGCCCAGCGGGCCGGCCTGACCCTCACGCCGCGACTGATCTTCGAAAACCAGACCATTGACGAACTCGCGCGCGCTCTTGCCCCGGGGGGCGGTGCTGTTGCCGCGCCGATCATCCGGCCTGCAGGTCCGTTTCCGGCGACACCGGTTCAGCGCTGGTTTCTGCTGCATGCGGGACGGAACATTTCGCACGAGAACCTCTCGATCGTCCTTCGGGTGGACCCCGGCCTCTCTGAAAGCAAATTGGCCGCCGCACTCCAGCAGCTTGTCGATCGTCACGATTCCCTTCGACTGAAGGCCGAGTGGACCGAAGGCGGAGAATGGCGTCTGCTCATTCGGCCGCCCGGCGCGATGGTGAATTTACAGCGGGTGCGAACGCCGCAGAGGGATGTCTTTGAACAGCTGACGCGGGTACAGGAGCAACTTGTTCCAGAGCGTGGGCAGGTGTTCGCCGCCGTATTGCTGCAAGGAGAGAAAGGGGGCGATCGGCTCCTGATGTCGGCGCACCACCTGTCGATCGATGCGATGTCATGGACCATTCTGCTCGATGATCTGACGGCGCTTTGTCAGGACCAGACATTGCCAGATCCGATGGTTCCCTTTGCCGCCTGGGCTGATGCCCTGCACGGCCATGCGGCGCGTGGGGCCTTCGCAGGGCATGCCGATTATTGGCTGCAGCTCCTGCAGGGAGCTCCGGTTGCCGGTGCGGACATGGCCGCAGATGCCGGGTTCGAGAGCGAATTGGTGCGGTTCACACGCGATGAGACGGACCGTCTCCTCGCAATTGTTCCTGCTACCGCAAATCCCGGTGATTTCCTCCTGCTGGCGATCATGGCTGCGGTTGGCGGCGGAACTCTGGTTGACATGGAATCGATGGGCCGTCGTCTGAGCGAGGTCCCAATTGATCCGTCGCGAACGGTCGGATGGTTCACCGCGATTGCGCCCTTTCGGCTTCCGGCCCGCCTGCCCGAGGAGCTCGATCTCGCAATGCGCGAGGTCTCGCAGCGTCGTCTGGAATGGGAGGACCATGCCGCGAGCTATGGAATTCTCGCCGGCCGCGACGACGCCACGGCAAGGCAGCTGTGTTCCGCACCGCCACGGCAGGTTCTGTTCAACTGGCTCGGCCGTCTGGACCGCATCTGTCCCGAAGACGGCCCGTTTGAACTGTTGGATCAAGAGCCCGGTCTTTTGCGTAGCCCCGATCGGGCTCGCCCGTATCCGGTCGAGCTCAATGCATGGTTGATCGGCGGGCAATTGAACCTGCACTGGACGCTGCCCGCGAAGGGACGGCAGCGCGAGCGCGCGCGTATGGTCGCCGCGAGCGTTCGCAGGACGCTGCTCGAGCGGGCCGAGCCAATTGGCGCGATCGAAACGGACCTTTCCAGCGAAGAGCTTGCCGTCGCGCTGGCAAGCATGAACCTATAGGTGGTCGGAGAGGGCGTGTGAGCAGCCTAGACAGCATCACAGGCGTCTTCAGCTTGAGCCCTACGCAGCGGGGAATGCTGCTTGGCGTCGACGCGAGACGGGACCAGTCGGCACATATCGTCTGCTTTGCCTGTCGCCTGGCCGGCGAGTTGCGTCTGGCCGAATTCGAGCGCGCCTGGCGACGGGTGTTGCGACGCCACTCGATTTTGCGCACAGGTTTTAGTGGGGATGGCAAAGCAGAGATTTTCCAGTTCGCACGCGCAGATGTCGATCTTCCGTTCGAAGTTCTCACTGACGGCCGGTCGCTCGACGCGTATATCGCCATCGACGGGCGACGCCGGTTTGATCTGGACCGTCCGCCGCTCATCCGGGTCGCTGTCCTGCTGCAAGCACCAGGTGCCGCCGAACTGGTGCTTACTCACCATCACGCGGTGATGGATGGCTGGGCGTTGCGTCATATCCTTGACGAGGTCATGGCGTGCTACGGAGCGGAGTGCGCCGGCACCGAGCCCGAATTGCCGACGGCCGTACCGTTCAGCCGGTTCATTCGCTGGTGGCGGCGGCGCGACGCTGGGTCCGACTCATCATTCTGGCAACAAAGGCTCGCAGGGTTCAATGATCCGGTTCCGATCGGTGCCGCGAAGCGACCGACCGGGCCTGCCGATGGCTACGGCGTCAAGGATTGGCGGGGCACTCCGGATCTTGCTGACGCTGTTCGCCATTGTGCTCAGCGTCTCCGGATAACTCCGGCACTCCTGATGCAGGCGGCCTGGGCGCTGACGCTCGCGCATCTGAGCGGGCGCTCGGACATCGTGATCGGCGTGACCTCATCCGGCCGATCCGCCGGGTTCGATGGCGCTGATCAGGTTGTCGGGCCGTTGATGGTGACGCTTCCTCAGCGGTTTATTGTCGATGTGCGCGCCGACGTTGGAGCGTGGTTATCCAATGCGGCACGTGGCGCGCTTGATGCGGCCCAGTACGAGCACGCGGATTCGGTGGCGATTCGAGAAGCCGCTGCTGTTCCCGTCAGTCGCACGTTGTTCGAGAGCGTCGTGGTTGTACAGAATCTGCCAGTCGAGTCGGTACGATTGACTGTGGCTGGACTGACGCTCGATCTCTCCGACGTCCGCGTCGAAGGAGGTCAGGGCACATATCCGCTGGTGCTGTCTGTCTTTGCGGGCGAGGCGCTCGCCTTTCGATTGGTCTACAGCCGTGCCAGGTTCGATGACAGCGATCTCCCTGAGATTGTTCACGCATTCGAGACCGCGCTGGTCCGGCTGTGCCGCGCTGCGAGCTCCACACTCGGCGAGGTTCTGCAGGGAATGCCCTCAGCGGCCCAGGGGCGCTGGATTGCGCCCGCCGCGCCAGTCTTCGTGGCGCCGATAGGACCCCTCGAATTGCAGATCGCGGAGGCGTGGCGAGACATCTTCAGGCGGCCGGTTGGGCGCGATGACGGCTTTCTCGATAGCGGGGGTAACTCAATTCTTGCGCTCGAGCTCGCAGCTTCGCTATCGCGGCGTCTGGGGTTCGAGATACCTCTGAAATGGATCTTTGAGGATGGCTCCGTTGCTCGCCTCGCGGCGCGGCTCGAGGACCCGACCGAATTGACAGAGGCGGTGTCGCCGCTTGTTCCTGATGCCTCTAACCGGGAGCGGCCATTTCCTCTGACCGAGGTTCAAAGAGCCTACTGGGTTGGGCGCGCACGCGGCTTCGAGCTTGGCGGGATCAATTCATTCACGCTCCTGGAAGTGGCGATCGGTCGGGTCGAGCCCTACGAGCTTGAAACAGCCTGGAATCGCTTGGTGGAACGGCACCCGATGCTACGGGCGGAACTGACGAGCGACGGACAGCAGCGGATTCGCCCGACCGTTCCGTGGATGCCGCTCGGGCATCGCGATTTTTCGCACCTGTCGGGGACGGCGCTGGAGCAGGCCCAGCAGGAGTTGCGGAACGAGATGCGCGGTCAGGTCGCGGATCCGACCCGCTGGCCGCTGTTCTCGCTATGCATATCAGAGTTCGCCGACGGTGAGCGGCGTCTCAATGTGGCATACGATCCGATCGTCTGCGATGCCGGCAGTATCCGGCTGATCGCGAACGAATTGGCGATGCTGATTGCCGAACCGACCGTTGATCTGCCGCCTTTGGCGGTCGATTTCCGCGACTACGTGCTTGGAATAGGCCGGCTCCGCGATGGTCCGGCTGGCGCACGCGCCTCGGACTACTGGAACAGGCGGATCGATCAGTTGCCGGCGGCGCCGGAGCTACCCGTTGTACCGGGCCGGTCGGATGCCGCTCCGTGCTTCAAGCGTCGAAATGCGACGCTTCATGCGGATGCCTGGCTCCGGCTGCAGGCCAGGTGTCAGGAAGCCAGGATCACCCCCTCGGCGCTCCTGATGGCGATCTATGCCTCGGTCGTCGCGGACTGGTCCAGAACGCGCCATTTCGCTTTGAACATTACGTTGTTCAACCGGGCGCCCCTGCATCCTGACGTAGCTCGTATGGTCGGCGATTTCACCTCGCTCACGCTTCTTGAGGTCGACTTGAGGCAAGTCCAATCGCTGGCCGAGCTGGCAGGCCGGATGCATACCCAGCTGTTGAACGATCTCGAGCATCGAATCGTCGATGGTGTCGAGGTCATGCGCCGTCTGTCGAGTCGCACGGCTGCCGGTCAGCTGGTCATGCCGGTCGTCTTCACAAGTACACTTGGGCAACAGTCCCTCGATCCAGGAGGGACGACACCGATTGGTCACCTGGTTCAGGGATACGGGCAAACGCCTCAGGTCTATCTCGATTGTCAAGTCGGTGAGTGGGGCGGCGATCTACATTGCTGGTGGGATTGTCTGGATGAACGGCTGCAGCCGGGCGTCGCCGAGGATATGTTCGCTGCATTCAACGGCCTGCTGCAGCGACTGTCCGAGGACGTGGCTGCGATGGGTCGCATCCTGCCGGCCCTTATTCCACCAGCGAGCCTCGCGACACGTGCGCGAGTGAACGAGACGCGATCGCCGATCGCGGAAGACACGCTGGATCAGTTGTTTCTGCGAAGCGTCGAATGTGCTCCGGATGCGCCGGCACTCATCAGCCGGCATTCGGTCATGACCTATCGAGAGCTCGAACGTGCGTCCTTGGCGCTTGCTCTTCGGGTCGCCGAGACGGCCGGCGCCGCCGAACCAGTCGCCATTTTCGCAAAGCACGCCCATCCGCTGGCGATCGCGTCGATGGCGGTGCTGCGTGCAGGCAAGGCGTTTACCCGCATCGATCCGGCTTGGCCCTTGGAGCGGCAACGGATCGTGCTGGCCATCGCAGGCTGTCGGACGGCACTGGTCGATAGTGAGGCCGACATCGATTTGCCGGCCGACATCGCTCGGATGCCGATACGATCGGAAACGATAGCAGATCCCGCACCGATCAGCAGTCGCGCGCCGGACTCGACTGCCTATGTGATGTTTACGTCCGGATCAACCGGTACTCCAAAGGGAGTCACGATCACTCATCGTGCAGCAGTCAACACCATTTTCGACATCAACCGGCGTCTGACACTGACTCGTGACGATCGCGTCCTGGCCGTTTCGGCGGCAACATTCGACCTGTCGATCTATGATTTGTTTGGTCCGCTCGCGGTGGGCGGAACGATGGTTTGTATCGAGCCCGACGAGTGGCGAAATCCGCTGGCGTGGATGACGGCGATCGCCCGCCATGGTGTGACAGTGTGGAATTCTACTCCCGCACTGATGGAAATGCTGGTGGACCAGGCGGAATCGGCCGGGCAACCGCGAAGCCTCGGGTCACTTCGCGCAGTTCTGCTGAGCGGCGACTGGATTCCTCTTGCGTTGCCGCAGCGAGTGCGGCGGCTTGCTCCGGAGGCATCCTGCATCGGTCTTGGTGGCGCGACCGAGGCCGCGATCTGGTCGACTTGGCATCCGCTCGACAAGGCTGAAGCCGAATGGTCAAGCTATCCGTATGGCGCGCCGCTTGCGAACCAGACGACCCATGTTCTCAATGAATGGCTGCAGCCGTGTCCCGACTGGGTTGCGGGCACGCTCTATATCGGAGGCGTCGGTGTTGCGACTGGCTATTGGGCGCGGCCGGACCTGACCGAAGCTGCCTTTATCGTTCATCCGGAAACGGGCGAGCGCCTGTTCAAGACGGGAGACCTGGCGCGCTTCCGGCCGGACGGAAAGCTCGAATTTCTCGGTCGGGAAGACGGACAAGTGAAGGTCCGCGGGCACCGGATAGAACTTGGAGAGATCGAGACGGCATTGGCCAATCACCCGGATATCCTGGCGGCCGTTGCTCTCGCCGATCGACGGGGCATTTCGGCCTACTGCGTCGGAAAGCCGGATCGCCAATCTCCGGACTCGGATCGAATTCAACGGTATCTGACGAGCGCGCTGCCATACTACATGGTGCCCCGCGACATCCATGTCATCGAGACACTTCCTCTCACTGCGAACGGAAAGGTCGATCGGTCCGCGCTCGCCGCACTCGCCGTTCGGCCAGAGCCGAAGACTGGAGAGGCGAGGCGGATCGGAGAGCTGACGGAGATCGTCGCCACAGCCGCGGCGGGGCTGATCGGAATCGACACGCTGCAGGCGGACGACGATTTCTTCGCGGCCGGCGGAGACTCGATCTCGGGGACGCAGCTCATCGGGCGCCTGGGCGTCCTGACAGGCCGGACGATTGCGTTGCCGCGGCTGTTCGAGTTGCGCACGCCGGGCGCGATAGCGGAAGCTCTGTTGAACGAGGGTGCTGCAGCCGCGAGCGCGATCCCGCGACTTCCGGCTACGACAAGTGCGCCGGCCAGCATGGCCCAGCGCCGTTTCTGGCTGCTCGATCGTTTCCAGCCTGGTGACCCGCGCTATGTCATTGCCGGCTCGCTCGAGCTCCGCGGAGCGGTGGACATCGTTGCGCTCGCTGCCGCAGTCTCGGATCTCGTCACGCGTCATGAGCCCCTGCGGACCACCCTTGACGAAGTTGCCGGCGAGCTCGTCCAGATCATCCACGAGCCGCCCGAACGGCCGCTTCATATCTTCCAGGTCGCCGCGTCGGGCGAAGCCCTTGCAGCGCTTTTCCGCGAGTTCGCCTCGCTGCCCTTCGATCTGAGCCGGGAAGCTCCTGCCCGCTTTCGCTTGCTGCAGATCGCGCCCGAGCGCAGCATCTTCCAGTTCTCAATCCATCATATCGCCTGCGATGCCTGGTCGCTCGGTGTCATCAGCGCGGACATTTCCCGTGCCTATGCCTTCCATCGGGGCAAGGCGCCGCCGCCTGCTGCGCTGTCGTTGCGATACGCCGATTTTGCCGGCTGGGAACGCCAGCAGATGCGCGGCGAACGAATTGCCGAGGCCCGCCGCTGGTGGGGTGCCCGCCTTACCGGACTTGGTTCCCAGAAACTGTCGATCCTGGCAGGTCCGACTCGGGAGCAGCATCGGGTATTTCCGGTCGAGCTCGACGAGCCGACTTGCCGGCGTCTGGAGGGGTGTGCGACGCGAGCCGGCGCCACGCTTTATACGGTGCTGCTCGCGGTCTTCGCCGCCGCTCTCCGCGTACATGGCGGACGTGATGACATCGTCATCGCCAGTTCGGTATCCGGGCGCACGCACTCAGAGCTCGAAAATCTGGTCGGCTGTTTCATCAATCTCATTCTCATTCGCATCGATCTGAGCTCTGCGCCATCGCTGGACGAAGTGGTCAAACGTTCGCAGGGCTTCATTGCCGGTGCATTGATGCGGCAGGACTTGCCTTTTGAGGAGATCGCTGCCGCCGCGCGGGCCGCCGGCGCGGGCGACGAATCGCCATACGTCGCGGTGTTCGTTCTGCAGAACACGCCGCCGGGCCGGATCTCATTGGACGAACTTGAGGTCTCGATGCCCGACCATTCGCTCGGGCTCAGCCGCTACGCCCTGCATCTGCACTTGCATCGGGCGGACGGTAAGTTGCGCGGAGCACTGAGAACGAATGCAGAGATCGTCGGCCGAGGTTTGGGCGCTGAGCTTGCCGAGCTGTTCGCGCGACTCTGCGAGGCGGCATCGGCCGAGCCGGCCACCGCGCTGCAGAGTCTGCTTGAACGGATCGGCGGCGGGCAGACGCGTCGCCGTGTCCATCAGACCCGCTTGAACCGGATGCTGCGCACGCAGGGTAGTTCGCTGCAAGAGGTCGCCGACAATGAATGAGCGCAAGCAATTTCCACTGTCGAGGCGGGCGCTCCCCAGGGCGCTGCCAACGGACCCATCGGGGCTGGTCGAGTATCACGATGAGGTCGACAGCGTTCCACTCCTGATGCTGTGCCCACGCTTCGACGGATTGGTGCTCACGCGATGGCTCGGCGAGAATGGACCGCTGCTCCGGGAACTGGTCACGAGGTCAGGCGCCGTTCTGCTTCGCGGCTTTTCAGATCCATCTGCGGAGGCCTTGAGCGCTGGCTTGAGCACCCTCGGCGACGGCCGTGGTCCCGAGGCGTATGTCAATCGCTCGACGCCGAGGCTCTCTGTGGGCGGCAACATCTACACCGCGACGGAATACCCCGCAGACCGTGTCATCCCGCCCCATAATGAAATGTCGTATACGGCGCGGTGGCCGCTGTTCCTTGGACTCATGTGTGTGCAGCCTGCCGAGACCGGGGGCGAAACCCCGATCTATGACAGTCGGAAGGTGCTCGCAGCCATTCCGCAGGAGGTGCGGGAGGCCTTCGAGCGCCACGGTGTGCTGTATCTGCGGACGCTCGCGCCGGGCATCGATCTTCCATGGCAAGAGGTGTTCCAGCTCGACGACCCGGTCGCTGTCGAGGCGTTCTGCAACGAGCAGAATATCCGCTGCGATTGGCTCGATCGCGACACACTGAGGATCGCGGAATGTCATCCGGCCGTGCGACGACATCCGCGAACGCGCGAGGAGGTCTGGTTCAATCAGGCTCATCTTTTTCATCATCTCGCGCTTGGTCATGGAACTGCCCGGGTTCTCTCAAGTGCCGTCGGGGCAGACCGATTGCCGCGCGATGCGCAGTTTGGTGATGGGACCGCAATACCGGCCGACATGTTGGAGGCCGTCAAGGCGGCATATGCGGCCAGTGCCATGAGTTTCTTCTGGCAGCCGGGTGACATGTTGCTGTTGGACAACATGATGTTCGCTCACGCGCGCAACAGCTACGGCGGAAAGCGGCGTGTGCTGGCCGGGATGACTGCGTTTGTGGACGGCGTCAGATTGGAAGACTTCGATAGATGACCGGCATGACAAACAAGCTGGCTCGACTTGCTCCGCAGCAACGCTATCTTTCGGAAGCGTTTGCCGGCGCGGCGCCCGACAACGTGCCACGCGCGGTCATCGTGCTGGAGATCGAGGGCACATCTCCCTCCATCGAGGATCTGAGGAGCGCCGCGAGCAGATTGGCCGCGCGGGCCGAAATCCTGCGAACCCGCTTTCAGGCGTTGCCGGGCCACTCCCTGCCGGTCCAGTCAATCGCTCCGGTTCTGTCGCCGGATGTCACGATCGGCGATGCGAGCGATCGTGATCCCCTCGCCACGATGTGGGAGTCGGCAATCGACCAAGAGTCATCTTCGCCTCTTGCAATTGTGCTTGGTAATGGACGTGTGGTGGTCAGATTACCAGCGCTCTGCGCAGATGCCCGCACGCTTGATCTTGTGACCGAGCTTCTGGTCTCTCCGTCAGCGGCTGGTGCCGTTCCGATCGAATTTGCCGAGGTCGCGGAGTGGCTCTGCGATTTCACGTGTGAACGCGCAGCCGCGGAGTCGGTGTGGTGGCAAGCCCGCGCATTCCCGACACCGCTGCTCCCGTTCGAGAGGCCGAGTACGCATCGAAACTTCATTGCGCTGCATTGGGCTGTGCCAAAGTCGCTCCACGAACGAGTAAGCCTGCATGCTGGAAAGCGCGATGTTAGCGAGGAGGCATGCTGGCTCACCGCTTGGTGGATCGTGCTTGCGCGGATCGCGCAGGCAGGACTTGCGATTGCCGTCGAGTTCGATGGACGCCGTTACGATGGGCTGGAGGATTGTCTCGGACCGCTCGCGCGCCGTGCGCCGCTGGGGTGGGCCTATGACGGTCGTTTGTCGGTCGAGGAAATTGTCCGGGCGGTACAACGGGACCTTGAGCTGGGACGCGACCGCGTCGAGCATTTTGATCCGCGAAACGACGGTTCGCTTGGCCGGTTCGGCTTCGCGTGGCGGTCAGGGAAGGCCGTCTTCACAGGATCCGGACTGACGTTGCGGCCGCTGGCGCGAAGGATTCACGCAGGTCCATTCGCTGCGGACCTGTGCTTCGAGCACAGAACGGCGTCCGACCGGGTCACGCTGGACGCGACGCTTCTGATTGAGGCGGGTTCGATCGAAGCCGGGGCGGGCGAGGAGCTCAAGCGCCTCGTGATGGAGGCCGTCGCGGCCGTCGTCGAACAGCCGTCGGCAAGTCTGCAGGATCTGAGCTTTTCCGTTCGCAACGAGCCGGCAAAGGTCATCTCGCGGCCCGGCACTTTGCTCGAGTCTCTCGAGCATTGGGCGACAAGCACACCCGATCGTATTGCAGTTGTCGACGAAGCGGGTTTGCTGACGTTTGGCCAGTTGTGGGCCCACGGCGGGCGATTGGCAAACCGATTGAGCGCGTTGGGCGCCGGTCCCGAGCGACCGATAGCTCTTCTCATGGGGCGTAGCTCGGCAGCCGTGTTGGCGATGGTGGCGGCGTGGCGTTGTGGCGCCTGCTATTTGCCTCTCGATCCGATGCTTCCGCCCGCACGGCTCCAAACCATACTCAGACAATTGCCGGTTGCGGCTTTGGTGGTCAGCTCCGAATATGCGGATCTTGTTCAGGGCGTCGACGTTGCCGTGCTTCGCCTGAACCGAGTGGAGCCGTCCCCCGACATGGTGACAGGTTCGTTGCCGCGATCGAATCCCGAGTCTTGCGCTTATCTGCTTTCAACGTCGGGATCGACGGGAGTTCCAAAGGTTGTGGTGGTCGAGCATCGCCAGCTGCACGCCTACGCGACCGCTCTGGTTCATCAGCTGAAGTTCGGTGACAGCTGGAAGTTCGGCATCGTGTCACCGTGGTTTGCCGACATCGGCCTCACCATGCTGGCCGGCGCTTTCATCACCGGCGGCTCTCTTCACATCATGCCTGAGGCACGACTGCTCAATGCCGATGCGTTCGGTGCTTTCGTGCGCGACCATGGCCTGCAGTGCCTGAAGATCGTCCCGACTCACCTGCAAGCCTTGTTCGCCGGCCGCGAGACCGCCGACATACTTCCGAAGGAAATGCTCATTCTTGGCGGCGAGCAGCCGGCCTGGTCACTGGTGCGGCAGATCGCTGCAATTGCACCGCGGCTCCGCCTGGTCAATCACTACGGCCCTACGGAGACCACGGTCGGAGTCGTTACGGGCGAAATCGATCCTGCCGAAGCCGACCATCTGGCGCGCCCGATGCTTGGTCGTGCGTTGCCGAATGCAGACGTGCATATTCTGGACGAGAAACTTCGGCCCGTGCCGGCCTGGATGCCAGGTCAAATTCACATCGGCGGATTGACGGTCGCGCGGGGCTATGTCGGCGCGAGAGCGGCGACAGCAAGGGCATACCTGCCGGATCCGTTTTCGGAACGCGCCGGCAGCCGGATGTATGCGACCGGAGACATGGCACGTCGATGCCTTGATGGGCGCATCGAGTTTCTTGGCCGCTCCGACCGACAGGTGAAGATTCGTGGTCTTCGCGTCGAGCCGGACGAACTGGAAGCTGCGTTGCATGGGACGCGCGGCATTGCTCGGGCTGCCGTCGTCGTGCGAGGTGAACCGCCGTCCGGGCCGCGTCTGGCCGCCTATGTCGTGCTTGCGCCTGACCACCCGTTCGACGCGGCAGCTATTCGCCGCGAACTTGCGGACACATTGCCTTCCTACCTGCTGCCATCGAGTATCACGGCGATCGCTGACCTGCCCATGACCGCGTCCGGGAAACTGGACGTCGCGAGGCTTCCTGCTGAGACGAACACGCGCGGCGGCGCCCTCGCGACGCGGAAGGAGCGGGAAATCGGCGCGTTGTGGTGCGAAGTGCTCGGTACGACGTCAGTCGGTCGCGAAGACAGCTTCTTTGAGCTCGGCGGTCATTCGCTCGCGCTGGCGGAGCTGAGCCTTCTTCTTCGCGACAGGCTGGGGCTCGATTTTCCGCTGCCAGAACTCTTTCGGCATCCCACGGTGGCGGCGATGGCAAGGATGGCCGACAAGCAGGCCGGTCAGGATCGCACACGTGCCTTTGCGAAGGCTCGCAACCTGGCCGAACAGCGGCGCGTTGCGTTGACGCAGTTGGAAGAGCGTGCGGAAAAGAGCAAGGGGACAGCCACATGACGGACGGTCCGGCCATTCAGCACGGTGTCGCCATCGTCGGCATGAGCGCGCGTTTCCCCGGCGCGCCCGACATCGAGGCGTTCTGGCAGATGTTGTGTGCGGGACGCGAGGGCGTTCGGTTCTTTAGTGACGAGGAGCTGATCGCACATGGTGCCCGGCCGGACGAACTACGGCACCCTCGCTACGTCCGCGCGGCTGCGCTGCTGGACGATCCCGACTGTTTCGATGCCGAATTCTTCAGCATCAATCCGCGCGATGCCGAGTTCATGGATCCGCAACAGCGCATCATGCTTGAGGTGAGCCATTCGGCGCTCGAGGACGCGGGTTACGGGGACCCGGAGCAGCGTCCTGTGACGGGCGTGTTCGTGGGATCGAGCATGTCCCACTACGCGTTTCACGTTCATGATCTCAATCCCATTCGCGGGCCGTCCGGAACGATGCAGGCGTTCTTCGGCAATGCCGAGAGCCATCTCGCGACGAGAGTCAGCTTCAAGCTCGATCTTCGCGGACCGAGCATGTACCTGCAGACGGCGTGTTCGACGTCGCTGACGACCGTGCACCTCGCTTGCCGTAGCCTGTTGTCGCGTGAATGCGACATGGCGCTTGCTGGCGGCGCTTCCATCACCGTCCCGCATCCGGCTGGCTACGTTCATGTCGAAGGCGGGATCTTGTCGCCTGATGGTCACTGCCGACCGTTCGACGCGGAGGCCGGCGGAACGGTGATCGGAAACGGCGCCGGCGCTGTTGTCCTGCGCCGCCTTGAGGACGCGATTGCTGATGGCGATCGGATCCTGGCTGTCATTCTGAGCTCGGCCGTGAACAATGATGGCGCCGACAAGATGGGATACACCGCGCCTGGCGGGCCAGGCCAGGAAGCCGTCATCGCGGACGCATTGGCGCTCGCCGGAGTCGAGTCGTCGAGCATCGGACTCGTCGAGGCTCATGGCACCGGCACCATCTTGGGCGATCCGATTGAGGTATCCAGTCTCAACGCGCTCTATCGCGGGGCTCCGGGAAGCTGTTTGATCGGCTCAGTGAAATCGAACTTTGGTCATCTGCTGGCGGCGGCCGGCGTGGCCGGCCTCATAAAGACAGTTCTGGCGTTGAGCCGCGGCTGCATTCCGCCAAGCATCAATTTCAGAAGCCCGAATCCGCGCATCGATTTTGCAGCAGGGCCGTTTCGTGTTGCAACCGGGGTGACGCCCTGGCAGGGCGGCCAGACGCCGCGCAGGGCATCCGTCAGCTCATTCGGAATCGGCGGCACGAATGTGCACATCGTGTTGCAGGAAGCCCCCGCACTGCCGCCGTCAGACGTGGAATCTCGGTGTGAGATATTGCCCCTCTCGGCGTCGAGCCCGGCAGCGCTGGCGAAAGCTGCTCAGGCTCTGTCGGATCGGCTGCTGGGCGCCGACGACGATACGACGCTTCAGGACGTCGCTTTCACGCTTCAGCAGGGCCGTCGCGCCCTGCCGTTCCGGCTTGCCGTCACAGCACGCAATCTCACCGAGGCGGCGGACCGGTTCCGGCAATCGATCGGCCAGGCTACACCGGCTGCGGTGCGTCCAGGACCGGTGGCCTTCCTGTTCTCCGGCCAAGGCTTGCAGCGTCGTGGGATGTTCCGCGGGCTCCATGCCAATTCCAAGTTCTTTCGACACTGGTTTGATCATTGTGCCGAGGTGCTGATTGCGGAAGGACTCGACTTGCGCCGGCTGATCATGGCCGAGAGCGGGCGAGAACAGGATCTTGAGCAGACCGCCATCACGCAGCCGGCGCTGTTTGCCGTCGAATATGCGCTCGCCCGCCAATGGATGGAATGGGGCGTCAAGCCGGAGATGGCCTTCGGCCACAGTCTCGGCGAGTATGTCGCCGCCTGCATTGGAGGCGTGTTCGCATTGGACGATGCTCTACGCCTGGTGGCCTTGCGGGGGCGTCTGATGCAGGCGCAGCCGCCAGGAGCCATGATCGCGATTCCGCTCGACGCGAAGGACCTGCGAAAGTTCGAGACCGATGCGATCGTGATTGCCGCGATCAACGGCCGCCGGCGCAGCGTCATGGCCGGACCGGAACCCGACATCGTCGCGTTGGCCGAGCGACTGTCCGCAGGCGGAATTGCCGCGCGGCGGCTGCGGGTTTCTCATGCGTTCCATTCACCGGCAATGCGGCCGGCGGCAGCCGATCTGGCGCGAGCGATTTCGACCATCGAACTGAATCCGCCAACCCTTCCCATCGCATCGAGCGCATCCGGGACCTGGCTCTCGGCGGAGGAGGCGCAGGATCCGCAATATTGGGCAAATCAGCTGGTGATGCCGGTCGATTGCCTGACGGCTTTGGAGACGATCGCAAGCGAGGAGCCATCGGTCCTGCTCGAAGTGGGGCCGGGGAGCGCCTTGACCGGCTTTGCCCGCACGATCATGCCCGCCTCGGTGCGCTGCTTCGCTTCGGACGCCGGCGGTCTCGACAGTGAGGAACACTATGCAGAGTTGCTGGGCAAACTCTGGACGGCGGGTGCGCCTATCGAGTGGTCGAACCATCATCAAGGCCGGCACCGTCGTCGGGTTTCGCTCCCGGGCCACAACTACGAACGCAAGCGTTATTGGATCGGCGACGGAGCTGTTTCGTCGGGCGCAAGGCCTGAGGCCAAGCCGACCGCGGCTGCAGCCAAGGAGGTCGGCGCACAGAGGTCCGACGACGTATCCGAATGGTTCTATGTTCCGTCCTGGCGCTTGTCCATTGGGGCGTCCACGCTGAGTGAGGCGCGGCAAGGACAGGATTGGTTGATCCTCGCCGACCTCGGTGGGCTCGGGACGCGCATTGCCGAGCGGCTGCGGACGCTCGGGCACCGCGTGGCTGTGGTGCACGCTGGTGTCGAGCCGGACCTCGCAGACCATACGTCGTTCGTCGTTCGTCCGGGCGTCGCGGCCGACTACGATGCCTTGTTGCAGCGCATGCACCTCAATGGGCTGATGCCCGCGCAGATCATCTCGTTGTGGGGATGCGGTCCGCCCTCCAAGCTCTGTACGGACACGACCCTGTGTTTCGATGCGATGATCTTGCTGGCCCAGGCGCTGGGACGACGACAATCGGAAATTCGGCATTCGCTCGTGATCGTGTCCGAAGGAAGCCATCGGATCACCAATTCCGAGGCGCTTTATCCCGAACGCGCTCTCGGTCTGGGACCGGCCAAGGTCATACGGCAGGAATTTCCGAACATTGCCTCACGCCACCTTGACCTCGTCCCTTCGGATTGGACGGAGCCGGCGGCGCTGGATCGCCTGCTCGCGGAGCTTGCAGATCCGTTTGGGACGGAAGGCGGACGGATACGGGACCTTCGTGACGTCGTGGCTCTGCGCGGCATCGATCGCTGGATGCAGACATTCGAGAAGGTGAAGCTCGAGCGTTCCGAGCCGCCGCTGATCAGACGAGGTGTCTATCTCATCACCGGCGGACTTGGCGGGATCGGTCTTGTGCTGGCCGAGCGACTGGCCACCCAGTGTGAAGCGCGCCTGATATTGACGTCCCGCTCGCCTTTTCCTCCTCGCGAGAAGTGGGACGAACTCTCGCGAGAGTCCGGCCACGACGGTCCGTTTGCCACGCGCATCGCCAGCATTCGGCGCCTCGAGGCGGCAGGCGGTTCGGTGCGGGTGATCCAGCTCGATGTTACCGACGTTGCGGCCGTCGATCGAACGGTCCAGGAGATCGTTGCGGAGTTTGGCGCGCTGAACGGAGTGATCCACGCCGCCGGTTCGGCCGGGGGAGGGATGATACAGCTGAAGGAGCTGGGCGCGGCGCACGCGGTCTGCGCTCCGAAGGTTCAGGGCACCCTGGCCTTGCACCAGGCCCTGCACAAGGTCGATGTCGACTTCCTGGCGCTCTGCTCGTCGCTCACCTCTGTTCGAGGTGGTCTAGGCCAGGTCGACTATTGCGCAGCCAACGCGTTTCTCGACGCGTTTGCGCAGTCGTGCGCGACGACGCGCGGCAAACGGCGGACGATTTCGATAAATTGGGGAGCATGGGCGGAGGTCGGCATGGCGGTCGCGGCTATCAGGCGCCATGGCTTCCTTCCTTGTCCGTTCTGGCTCCGCCAGAAGTCGAGCAACGAAGGAGCGGCCTTGAGCCACCCCATGCTCGACCGAATCTTGATCTCCGGTGCCGACGAACGGGCGGTGAGGGCCCGCCTGCGCCCCGGCGAGCTCTGGGTGCTTTCGGAGCATCGTCTCAACGGCCGGCCCACGATGCCGGGTACCGGGCATCTCGAACTGCTGAGGGCCGCGTGGGCCGCAATTTCCAGCAACGAGGCTCTCGAATTCCGCGACGTCAGCTTCAAGGTCCCGCTCTCGGTCGCCGACGGTGCTGCGCCCGAGGTTCACGTCCTCACAGAGTCAAATCGCACCGCCGGGAAGATCAGCGTCGTCACCCAGGTCGGTGGCGGCGACAGTCTTGTCGAGCATGTGTCGGCCAACGTGCGTCCTGTCGGCGAGATCGCTCCCATCATCACCGACATCAATGCGCTGTTGGCACGGCTCACGCCCTTTGATCAGGCGCCGGCGGCGCCGCGCCGGAGTACTCTCACGTTCGGGCGTCATTGGGACTTGCCGTCTCGGGTCTATGTCGGCAATGGAGAAGTCGTCGCCGAAGTGATGCTGCCAGAGACGTATGCCGCCGAGCTCGACGCATTCTGGCTTCACCCATCACTGCTCGATGTTGCGCTGGGAGCGGCCAAGCTCCTGAACAGGAGCGATGTCCCGATGCTCCCGTTTGGCTATGCGCGGCTTCGGCTTCTGGCGAGGTTTCCGGGGCGCATCTTCTGTCATCTGCGCGCGCGGCCTCAGGACGCGGCGTCGCGGATATTTGCAGTCGACGGATCGGTCATGGCGCCGGATGGAACGGTGCTCGCCGAATTCGAGAACTGCCAGTTCCGGGTGGCCGATTCGAGGGAGGGCGGTGAGTCCACTCGAACGCAGTCGGCAAACAGCGACGTGGTCGACGTGCTTGCCGGCGCAATTCGTTCGGACGAAGGCGCAGAGGCGTTCGTTCGTGCATTGGCATGCACAACGCCTCAAATCGTCGTATCCGCCTTGGATCTGGATGCCGTGATCGCGAAATGGCGCGATCAGGAGCAGTCGATCGTGGAGCGGGTCGCCAAGGCCGAGCTTCCGCGCCCATCGACGATACTGGGTGGTGATGCAAGCGCACCGAAGCCTGCCGGCGACGTTGAGACCCAGATATCGGACATCTGGCGAGACCTGCTTGGCCATCCGCAGATAGGCCGCGACGACGATTTCTTCGCGCTCGGGGGCGACTCGTTGCTCGGAATCCAGCTTCATGCACGCATGCAGGACTTGTTCAGGATTTCCATCACCCTCGCGGCGGTGTTCGAAAACCCGACCATTGCTGCCCTCGCGAGGATCGTATCTGACAAGAGCAGCGGCGGAAGCGCGTCGCACGAGATGGATCCGTCGATGATGCCGATCATTCCGACGAAGACCAGAGCCATCGAGGACATACTCGGAGAGTTGCTTGACAATGCGTGACGTGGGGCGGGACATCCAACGATTGTCCGACGAATGGCGCCGGCGCCTCGTCGCGGAGCTTCCGCTCCTTTCGTTCGCTCAGCAACGCATCTGGCTGTTGCACCAGCTTGACCCCACCAAGGCGATGTACAATGTGCGCTACATCGTCCGTGCGCTGGGTGTTCTTGATCTCGATGCGCTTCGCCATGCGGCGGCGGAAGTTCGTCGTCGCCACGCGGTGTTACGTACCACCTTCCACCTGATCGACAACACCCTCTATCAGGTCATCCGCGGCGAAACGCAGAGTGACTTTGTTGTCGTCGACATCTCGGATCTCGCTTCCGAGGAGCGGGTCGAGGAAACGGCTTTGCGTATCGAAGCCGAGTTCCGCAAGCCGCTCGATTTGGAGCGTGGGCCGCTGTTCCGCACCGTGGTTCTTCGATCAGCCGCGCGGGAGCACACGATCATTTTCGTGTTCCATCACCTCGTCATCGATGGTCGCTCGATGACCTTGTTTACGGACGAGATCACGGAGCTGTACCAGGCGCGAGTTGCCGGGCGTCCGCCGAATCTGCCGGCGCTGCCCATTCAGTATGCGGACTACGTTGCATGGCAGAGGCAGGCCGTCGAAGGGCCTCTTCTGATCAACGAACTATCGTATTGGCGGGATCGGCTGTCGAACTGTCCGCTGGTCTCGGGGCTGCCGCCGGACCATCCGCGTTCGCCGCTGGCGAACGGCTCCAGCGAAAGCCTATTCTGCCGGCTCGACACGGCGCTGGCGGGCAGGATATCGATGGCTGCTGCGGCCAGAGGATGCACGCGTTACATGCTGCTGCTGGCCGCATTTGCGGCAGTGCTCGGCCGCATTGCGGGTAGCTCCGATATCTGTATCGGCTCTCCGGTCGCCGGAAGAGTGCGTCGTGAGTTCGAGCCGCTGATCGGCTGCTTTCTCAATACGCTGGTCATGCGCTTCAAGTTATCCCGCGAGATGACCTTCGACGACCTTCTGCAGCAGGCGCGAGAGGTGACGACCGGTGCGTACGCGAACCAGACCGTCCCGTTCGAACGCATCGTCGAAGAGCTGAAGCCGCCACGTGACGCAAGCGGGACGCCGTTCTTCCAGGTGATGATGAATATGCTCAGTCACAAGCCGCGATCCATGGTGTTCGACGAACTTGAATTGGTTCCTATCGGACTTGGAGAGCCGCCGGGCGGAGGAATGGACTTGAACATCAAGGTGCAGGCCGAAGCGAACGACGGAATAGGCATCTTCCTGACGTATCGAGCCGATCTGTACGAACGCTCGACGATTGTCAGCCTGCAGACCGAGCTCGTTGGCTTTCTTGCCCAGGTGGTGGATCGGCCGGACCTCAGACTTGGCGAGTTGTCGGGGCACACGAACGGCGCGCCGGTGGCGGGTCCGGAACGGGCGACGGGCTTTTCGGCCGGGGTCGGTCCCCGTGCCGGATAGGCCAGGTCGTGGCGCATGGAGTGTGGGGTGGGAGGCGCGTCGTGGAAGGGAATAGCGGGAAGGGCGCAGTGCACACGATCTCAGAACACGGCTGTTTCGGGGGTACGGTCGGATTCTACTCGCATCTTTCCGAGGCGGTTGGCCTGAAGATGACTTTCTCAGTATATCGACCACCGCAGGCGGCGAAACGGCGGGTGCCATTCCTCACCTTTCTCTCCGCGCTGCTCTGCAATCATCAGAATTTCATGATCAAGTCGGGGGCGCAGAGGGTGGCCGCCGAACTCGGGTTGATGCTTGTCATCCCGGACACAAGTCCGCGCGGGGCAGGCATTCCCGGTGAGGACGCCGATTGGGAGTTTGGGGCAAGCGCGAGCTTCTTCGTGGACGCGACTCAGGAGCCGTGGTCGCGTCACTATCGAATGTATACTTACGTGACGCAGGAGCTCCCCCAGCTCATTTGCGCGCATTTCGCGGCGGATCAGCGAAGGCAGGGGATCTTCGGTCATTCGGTCGGAGGGAATGGCGCGTTGGTTTGCGCGTTACGTAACCCCCAACAGTATCGTTCGGTTTCGGCATTCGCCCCGGTCGTCGCTCCCAGCCAGGTCTCGTCCGGACAAAAGGCGTTCTTGGGATATCTCGGTCCGGACCGGTCGCGGTGGGCTGAGTATGACGCTTGCGAGCTCGTGAGGCAGCGGCCCTATCCCGGCACGATTCTCATTGATCAAGGAACTGCCGATAAGGCATTGGCCGGACACCTGCGTCCTGACCTCTTCGAGGCGGCGTGCAAGGAGGTCCGTCAGCCACTGAGCCTGCGCATGCAGGATGGCTACGACCATGGGTTCTATTTCATCTCGACCTTCGTAGAGGACCACCTTCGTCATCACGCACGGGAACTTGCTCATGTCGCTGAGTGAGGACTGCGGGATCGGCGCCGGCCTGATGCAGCAATATCAGTCGCTGATCTCGGACCATGAGTGGACGCGATCGGCCCGCGACAATGAGAGTGGAGCGGAAGTCCTTCCATGGAAATTGAATCGTGCGGCGAGGGTGATGCGATGGCCAGCAGGTCTGCGACGGGCATTGCCGATGAGTCGGGCCAGTCTCCAGGCATCGATCGTTCGGTTGGAGGACAGACCATGAGCGCGATCGATCTCGACCCGGAGAATTGGGATGAGTTCCGAAGCGCAAGTCACGCCGCGCTCGACTCCATGATCGACTACCTGCAGACGCTGCGGGATCGCCCGGTGTGGAGGGAGACGCCAGAGCATGTTCGGGAACGATTTCGACATGCACTGCCGCGCGGTCCGAGGCCGTTCGGAGACGTGCTGAAGGAGTTCGAGGCCTATGTCCGCCCATATGTGACGGGGAACGGACATCCGCTGTTCATGGGTTGGGTTCATGGAGCGGGAACGCCCGTCGGCATGATAGCCGACATGCTTGCGGCCGGCTTGAACCCCAATTGCGGTGGCCGCAACCACATCGGGATCGATGTCGAGCGCCAGGCCGCGCTCTGGGTTGCGGAGATACTCGGCTTTCCGCGTCAATCGTCAGGCTTGTTCGTCACCGGATCATCGATGGCGAATCTGATCGGTGTCCTGGTGGCCCGCAGCAGCGCGCTGGGCTCGGAGGTGCGGACGACCGGGTTGCAGGGGCTGAAACAACGTCTTGTCGCCTATGCGTCGAGCGAGACGCATCACTGCATCGTTCGGGCCATCGAGATCGCCGGACTTGGCTCCGACAACCTTCGCGTGATCCCGGTCGATTCCAGCCGCCGCACTCTGCGGACGGACATTCTGGTCGACAGGATAGAGGAGGACCGTGCGGCGGGCCACGTGCCGTTTCTGGTGGTCGGAACTGCCGGAACCGTCAATTCGGGCGCGATCGATCCGCTGGACGAGATTGCAGAGATCGCGAGCGCCAAAGGCCTCTGGTTTCATGTCGACGGCGCGATCGGCGCGGCGGCGATGCTCTCGCCGGCGTTGCGGCCCTTGATGAAAGGCCTGGAGCGGGCGGACTCGGCGGCGCTCGACTTCCACAAGTGGATGCACGTGCCCTACGATGCAGGGTTCGTCAGCGTGCGCGACGCTTCGTTGCATCTCGATACGTTCGCGAGCGAGGCTGCTTACCTGTCGCGGGCGAAGGTCGGATTGGCAGGAGGCGACGTGTGGCCCTGCGATCTGGGACCGGATCTTTCGCGCGGCTTCCGCGCGCTCAAGGTCTGGTTTGCATTTCAGACCTACGGTGCGGACCGGATCGGCAAGTGCGCCGAAAAGAACTGCCTCGCGGCGACCTACCTGGCGGAGCGGCTCGCTGAAGACGGAAGCTTCGAGTTGCGGGCGCCTGTGGTGCTGAACATCGTCTGCTTCGGTATCAAGGGCGAGCGCTCTGGCCGTGCCAATCGTACCCTGGTCGAGCGTCTTCACCTGAGCGGGAGAGCTGCACCTTCGGTGACATATCTCGATGCACAGCCAGTCATTCGCGCAGCGATCGTCAACCACCGCACGACACGTGAGGACATCGACGAATTCGTCCGCGCGATCGGTGAATTGGTTTCGAGCGAGGGTCCCTTGCCTGTCGAGGCGATTGCGTCGTCGTGAATAGAGGTCCCAAGCTCTCTCGAGCTTGAGACTGGATGGCGTTGAAAAGGGGTGAAACCAATTGTCGCAGGGACCCGCTTGAAACGCCGAGATGCCGGGGAGCGTCGCTCGATGATGTCGTCGCGCTCACAGTCCTATGCGCGGGGACCGACGGTCATGTCGAGGACGTGACCTGTTCCGGTGGCAAACCGAAGTTCGGCAGATTGAACAGTCGGCCATTGCCCCACATCATGGGCTGAATCAGACCATTGACCAGCACCATGAACGACAGCGTTCCGATTCCAACCGGTCCACCCAAGAGGTATCCGGACCCGAGCAACAGCGCCTCCAGACTGCCTTTCGCTAGCCAAAAGGGTGCGCTCCATCGTTTGACGATGGCAATCGCCAAGAGGTCGATGGCACGGATTCCAAAGCCGCTCATAATGATCAGGGCCGAACCGTAGGCACACAACATCGTTCCCAACACCATGAAGGACAGCGGGTTGATGGCAAGGAAAGGGCCGAGCTCGACGTGGAGCAGCAGGTCGATGAGGTTGCCGCACAAGAAGAACGTGAGCAGGGGAGAGAGCAGAGGCCTCCGGGACGTTAGAACCGCTGTGCCAGCCAGACAAACGACGGCAACGGCTGTCTGCACCATGCCGACAGTCACCGGTAAATGCGTGCGAAGACCGAGCGCCAGGACATCGAGCGGATCTGTCCCGAGATGGGAGTAGATGTAACAATAGGCGCCGACCGAAAATGTGATGCACCCAGCAAGATAGATGAACAGCCTGAGAGTCATTTTCTGTCACTAGCAATTTAAGGTTGTAATTTTCCTGTCGACGCTGTTCGGCCTCTAGCGCGGCGCTACAGGGGTGATTTGCTCGATCTGCCTTTCGCAAGGAATCAGACGTAGTCGCTGTCGGACTTGAAGGGTTGGCTTCGTCCAGCTGGACATGCCACGCGCGCGAAGAGTACAATCTCCAGGAGCAAATTTCAACGAAAACTTACTTCGGTTGTTGCGAGATGGACGATTTTGCAGATCGCATCCGTGAATTGCCGCCGAAGCAACGGCGGCTGCTCGCAAGCGAGCTCGCCCCCCTGTCATTCGCCCAGCAGCGGCTGTGGTTTCTGCATCAGCTCGACCCCAACAACAACAACTGCAATGTGCGCTACGTTGTCCATGCCAACGGTCACCTGCAGATCGAATTGCTCGAGCAGGCGATCGCGCGGGTGCAGGAGCGGCATTCCATCCTGCGCACCAACTTTGTGACCATCGAAGACGTGCCCTATCAGGTCGTTCATTCGCCCTGTGACCCGCAACTGGCGGTCGTCGATTTGTCGGAGCTGCGTCCCGGCGTGCGCCAGGTCGAGGCGAGGGCCTTGATCGACAAGGAGGTCAGACGGCCGTTCGACCTGGAGAGAGAGCGGTTGTACCGCGCTATGCTGGTGAGGTTGACGCAGCAGGAATACATCATCGCGTTCATCTTCCACCACGCCATCATCGATGGTCGCTCGGTGCAGATCTTTGTGCACGAGGTCGCCGTGCTCTATGAAGCGGCGGTGCTTGGGCGGTCGCCGAGGCTGCCCCCTCTCGAAGTGCAATACACCGACTATGCCCGCTGGGAACGCAAGCTGGTCGAGGGCGAAGCCATCGCCACGCAGTTGGACTATTGGCGGACCCGGTTGTCCGGTTATGCCTTTCTCGATCTGCCGTGTGACCATTCAAGACCGCTGGTTCGCAGCGGACGCGGCGCTAAGGTGGCGATTTCGGTGCCCGACGCGCTCCCTGCCGAGATCGACTTGCTTGCAAGAGCGGAAGGCTGCAGTCGTTACGTCGTGTATCTGGCGGCATTCGCGTTCGTCTTGGGGCGCCACGCTGGGCGCACTGATGTCTGCATCGGGTCGCCCGCTGGAGGCCGTCCTCGCAAAGAGGTGGCCCCGCTGATAGGTTGTTTTCTCAACACTCTCGTAATGCGGCTCGATCTGTCGGCGGCGCGCACGTTCCGCGCCTTTCTGAAGCACGTGCGCGATGTGACGGTCGCGGCGCAAGACCATCAAAGCGTGCCGTTCGAGCGGGTGTTTGAGGAGATCAGTCTGCCGGCGGATGTCGGCCGAGCGCCGATCTTTCAGGCGATGCTCAATGTTCTGGCGATCGACGATCGGACAGGTGGAGAGCTGCCCGGGGTCTCCCTCCGACCTATCAGCGAGGCAGAAGAGGCCTATGCGATGGTCGATATCGGCCTTGAAGTGCGTGAGTTCCCGCGGCTGACGACGATGTGGCTGGTCTACAGCGCCGACCTGTTCGAACGCGAAACCATTGTTGCCTTTCGCGACCGTTTCTTGCGGTTCTTGCGATCTGTCGTTGCGAACCCGGATCAGGAGCCGGCTTCGGTCCGACTGGTGGATGAAGATGTGTCTCCATCAGGTGGGGAAGCAGACGCTTCGCTCTGCATATTCGAGCGTATCAGCACCATCGCGTCGGACGATCCCGGAAGATCGGCGATCGTCACGCCTGCCCATTCGTTGTCTTATGCGGACCTGGACGCTTCGATTTGCCGTTTTGAACGCGGGATCCTTGGGGGACATGGGACCGCGTTCCGGATCGCCGTTGCGATTGACGATCCAGCGTTGTCGATCGTGGCCATGTTGGCGGCGTTACGGGCCGGGGGCGACTGCCTGTTGTTCGACCCCGCCGAGATTGAGGCGAATCTCGATGCGGTGCTGGTCGAATTTCGACCAGACGTCGTTTTGGGCCGCATCGAAGCCGGGCTGTTGAACCGTCTCGAGGCAGCCGGTGCACGCCATCTGGCGTGGGACGCAGTCCGTGGCAACGAACATGCTGTCACCTCCAGGCCGTTGCGACCTGGCCGGGTGCTCTTTCACCGCAAGGTCGGCGAGCGATCGGCGAACCTGATCGCGCACGACGCCACGGCGATGTCGTGGTTCGGACGGCGCTGCGCCGAGGCGATGCGGGCAACGGGAAGCGATCGCGTTGCCGTGCTCTATTCGCTCAACTCCTGGCCTGCGTTGCTCGGGACGTTCGCCGCATTGCAAACCGGGGCAACTCTTTGCCTCGTCGACGCGGTCGTCGAGCCGGCCTGTGTCGTGGGGCCATTCCTGAGGGCAAGCGCTGCGACGATCGTGCATTGCTCGCCGACGCTGTTCCATCGTTTTGCGCATGGCACGCGGGCGAGTGAGTGGGCGAGACTGAAGACCCTGCTACTTGGCGGAGAAGTCGTGCGCATGCGGCACATCGAGCTGTTCCGGCGGTTGCTCCCGAAGGATGCGGTGCTGGTGAACGGCTATGGCTGCATCGAGATGCCGGTCATTGCGCAACAGAGCCTTTCCCGTGCCGAGGCTCTGCACGGTGTCTCGATGCCGGTCGGACGGGCTGTTGATGGCGTCCAAGTCCACCTGCTCGACAAGTTCGGTCAAGACAACCAGGTCTTTGGAGAAGTCGCCGTGCGCGTCGTGCAGCCGCCGCGACATGATGAAGCCGCTGTCGGCGCTGGTCCTGAGGCGTCGGTGGGCTGGATTCTGACTGGTGACATCGCGCGCCGTTTGCGCGACGGCTCGCTCCAGCTCATATGTCGGCGGGACCGCTTGCTCGAAACGAGGCTGCGGAGTTTCGACCCCGCTGCCTCCGAGGACGTGCTGCGCGATGCCCCCGGAGTGACGGACTGCCTGGTGCTGCCGTTCTTGCAGGCCAATGGCACGGCTGCATTGTTGGCCTTTATCGTCGGTGGGAAGCGGAACACGATCAATCACGCGGCCATTCGTGGCTTCATGCGTGGGCGTGTCTCATCGGGCGAGTTGCCGGCACTCTATATCGATTGCTCCGGCATCCGGCTTCGGCCGAACGGGACGCCCGACGCCGCGGCGATGTTGCATGACCCCTCTACGCTGGCTGCCCAGGGCGCAAGTGTAGTCTTCATTGCCAGCCACGATCGCGGCACTCAAACTCATCGGCCGGATGCCGGGGCGGGATTGATCGGCGAGCGGCCGAGCAGCGCCGACTGGCAAGAGATCATTGCACGCAAGAATTCAACCGCACGGCCATTTGAAGAGGAAAAGTGTCTTCACGATCTCTGGCGCGACCGTTTGCGGTTGCATGGAGATCGCACGGCGCTGATGTGCGCCGGCGCAACGATGTCCTATGCGGAGGCCGACCAGCGATCGGATCGGCTGGCGGATGAGTTGCGTGCCAGGGGCGGCGGGCCCGAATCGATTATTGCCACATGCATGGAGCGCTCATTCGAGGCGGTCATCGCGATCATCGCCATCTTGAAAGCCGGTGCCGGCTATCTGGCGATTGACCCCAGCCACCCGCTTCAACGAATCGCATGGCTGGTGCAGGACGCCAACGCTTCGATTGTGATGACCAGCGGAGGCACGGCCGCTCGTCTGGCGGACTGCGGCGCGGTGGTCATGCAGGTCGACCGACTGGTACCGGCGGTGGTGGCCTCGCCACCGTCCGTCCGCGAGGCGCATCCGCTCAACGCAGCCTATCTGGTCTATACGTCGGGCTCGACTGGCAATTCAAAAGGGGTCATCGGAACGCATCGCGGAATGGTCAATCGCATTGCGGCCCAAGCCGGAATCTGCCGATTTGAGGACGATGACGTCTGCTGCTTGCACAGCTCGGTGGCATTTGTCGATTCCGTTTTCGAGCTGTTTGGACCACTCTGCAGCGGCGTGCCGCTGGTCCTGATTCCCGATGCCGAGGCGCGCGATCCCGAGCGATTCGTCCGGGCGATCGCCGACAATCGCGTGACGCGGCTGTCGACTGTGCCGACAATGGCGCGCGCCATGCTCGCTCTTCCGGATGTCGCGCGGCATCTCCGCCACCTGCGTGCATGGAGTCTCAGCGGAGAGCCGCTGGATGCCGAGCTTGTCCGGCAGCTTCGCCGATCGATGCCGGACTGCGGGATCGCCAACATATACGGATCATCCGAGATCGCAGCCGACGCCACAGCTTGGCGTGTCCAGCACGATGGGCCTGTCGCAATCGGCAGCCCGATCATGAATACCCAGGTTCATTTGCTGGACGAGAACCTGCGACCGGTCCCACCCGGCGAAGTCGGCGAGGTTTTCGTCTGCGGTGCGGGCGTTGCGCGCGGCTATTGGCGACGGCCGGCACTGACGGCCGATCGATTCGTACCGAGTCCGTTCGGGCAGGGAGAGCGACTCTATCGGTCGGGAGATCGCGCGCGTTGGCGCGATGATGGAGAACTCGAGTTCGTTGGCCGGCTGGACGATCAGGTCAAGATTCGCGGTGCGCGCGTCGAATTGCGCGAAATCGAGGCCGCCTTGAGGAGCCATCCGGCCGTCGAACAGGTCGCCGTCGTGCCCTACCGTGCCGAAGGGCATGAGGACACGCATCTCATCGCGCATGTTGTGAGTTCGCGGCCGCTAGCTGCGAGGCTCTTGCGCGAGCATCTTTGCGCGCGCCTGCCGGACTACATGATCCCAACTGGGTTCATGGCGCTTGAGCGATTGCCGCTGACCCCGACCGGGAAGATCGACAGGCTGGCGCTGCCTCTGCCCGACCTCGGGCCCTCTAGCTCCGATTTCATCGCTCCGCGCAACGATACCGAGCGAACTCTCGCCGGAATCTGGGCTGAGCTGCTCCAGGTGCCGCTGGTCGGCGCGCATGATCATTTCTTCGAGCTCGGCGGTCATTCCCTGCTGGCGATGCAAATGATGCGGCGCGTGCGAACGATCTTTGCGGTCGACGTGTCGCTGCGCGCGTTCTTGGAAGCGCCGAGCCTGGAGGCGCTTGCGCTCATGATCGACGAGGTGCGTGTGTCGTCTCTGTTGACCGGATGATGCCCGGCTGTCGGCAGCTGCGGGGAAGGAGGTGCGAATGGAACAGGCCGTCACCGGATCTCACGGAATGCAACTTCTCTCTGCCGGGCAGAAGAGGTTGTGGTTCTTGCACCGGCGTGATCCGAGCGGCTCTGCCTATACGGAGGCGTGGGTCGGACGGATCGTCGGGAACCTGAACATCGGTGCGCTCGCGCAGTCGCTGGATCATCTCGTCGGTCGCCACGAGGCACTGCGGACGTCGATTGTCGAAATCGGGGCCGAGCCGTGGGCGTTGGTCCAGACCGACACCAAGACGAGCCTTTCGTGTGTGGGCGGACCGATCTGCGAATCCGAGATCCAGCAGGCGGCGTCGGATTTCATCAGCCAGTCTTTCGACCTGAGCAGAGGCGTTTGTCGGACCGCACTTTTCTCGGTGCGGGATGGCTCCCACGTCCTTGTTCTTGCCGTCCATCACATCGCCTGTGATGGTCTCTCCTTCGACGTGATGCAACGCGAATTGGCAGCCGACTATGCGGCAATCGTCACCTGCCAACCCAGGCTGTCGGCACATGCCGATTATCAGTATTCCGATTTCGTCTCCTGGCAGCGATCGCTCCTTGAAGGCGGTGAACGAGAACGCCAACTGGCCTATTGGCGCGAGCAGCTGTCGCCTTTGCCGGAGCTGGCTCGCGTTCCGCGCATGGGCGCGGTTGTCGAGAGCCGAGCCGAGATTGCGACGGCAGTCCTGCCGCCGCAACGTACTCGCGTTCTCGAGAGGCTGGCTGCGACCTGCGGGACGTCCCCGATGGTGGTTGCCGTGGCGGTTTATTTTGCACTGCTGCACCGGCTTTCCGGGGAAACGGATCTGTCGGTCGGCACGCCGGTCACGAATCGGATGCCGGGGGAGCTGCAGGGTATTGTGGGGTTCACCGTCAACACGGTCGTGCTCCGCGTGTCGGCTGAAGGTGATCCGCGCTTCGTCGATTTCCTCAAGCGGGTGCGCGACGTCTGCAGCGAAAGCTTCGACAACGCCGATCTGCCCTTCGAGGAGGTCGTGGCGACCCTGGGCGCAAGTGAGCGGCCGCTGTTCCAGGGCATGATCACGTTCACCGAGGGCGCGCACGATGCAGTCAGATGCCTCGATCTCGATATTCGTCCCATCGCGATTCCGCCGCGGCAGTTGAAATTCGATATGAGCGTCGATGTCCGGCGGTCGAAGCTGGGCTGGGACCTGACCGTGCAGGCGCGACCTGATCAGTTGGGAACAGCGAGCGCGCATGGCCTGCTGGAATCGCTGATGACCATGCTGAACGATGTCGCCGCGAGGCCCGAGGCGCATCTGTCGAGCCTTGCCGTACTCGATCGCGCGGCCAGGGAAGCCGCGCTGAAGGCGTGGAGTGGCCGGCGTCGGGTGGCAAACGAGGTCGGTATTGCTCAGCGCATCGATCTTCAGGCCGCTCGGTCGCCCCGGGCCATTGCCCTGTCGTCGGATCGCGGTGATCTCGACTACGGCAGCCTTGTGAACTGGGCTGCCGCCGTTCAGAAGCGCTTGGCCGAGGTCGGCGTGGCGCCCGGGGGCATTGTGCCGATCGTGGTGCAAGGAGCGAGGGAGGCGGTTGTCGCCATGCTCGCGGTGCTGCGGAGCGGGGCCGCTTTTGCGCCCGTTGATCCGCGGTGGCCGAAACACCGGATCGAGCAGTTGCGCTTTCGAAGCCCCACCGTGGTGCTTGATCCGGCAACAGCGGATCGGCTGCCGTGGCTCAAGGGGATCGTCATCGCTCCGCCGACGGAGAAGGCCGACGCGATCTCGGTCGCGGTTGGCTCTGAAGATCCGGCCTATGTCTTTTCAACGTCCGGTTCGACCGGTGAACCCAAATGCGTCGTTTGCCTTCACGGCGCGCTGGTCAACCGGTTCGACTGGATGGACGACGTGATCGGTGCGGAGGCGGGCGCCCGCGTCTTGCAGACGACGCCATTCATCTACGACAGCGTCGTTTGGCAGTGTCTGTGGCCTTTGACCCTAGGGGGCACTGTCGTTCTGTCGGACGACCAGCCCGCAGATGGCGCAGAGCTCGCCCGAACCATCGCGAAGCAACGAATTACGCTTGTCGATTTCGTGCCTTCGATCTTGAACTACTTCGTCGCCGGCTTCAGGCGAGAACCGCAGGCTCTGGCGAGCCTCAGGACCGTCATACTGGGTGGCGAGAGGCTGGACGCCTCGGTTGCCTCTGCGCTGCGCGCCATATGCCCCCACATCCGTATCCTGAACCTGTATGGCCCGACCGAGGCGACGATTGGCTGCATCTGGCACGAGATCGTCGACATCCCGAACGATGAGCCGATTCCCATCGGGTTGCCGATCGATAATGTCGAGGCAGTGATTCTCGATTCAGCCGGACAGCCCTGCCGGATCGGCCAGCGCGGTGAGCTCTACCTCGGTGGGCGCTGCCTCGCACGCGGATATCTCGATGATCCGGAGATGACAGCCAGCCGATTTATCGAAAACCCATTTCCCGAATTGGATACCGAGCGCCTGTTTCGCAGTGGAGACTTGGCGTATCGCAGCCCCGACGGAACGATCGTTTGTCTTGGCCGGACAGATGAGCAGATCAAGATCCGAGGTCTTCGCATCGATCCGGGCGAAATCGAAGCTGTGCTGGTGGGCACAAGCGGGGTGCTCGCAGCCGCCGTCGTAGCCAAGCGCACCAACCAGGCCAATACCGTGCTCGCCGCCTATGTGGTATCGAGCGGCGTGACCGACGGTGATCTCTTTGCAGCGATGCGCGCACGCCTGCCGCGTGAAATGATCCCGACCTCTATCGTGGCGATCGACCAGATGCCGATGACGCCATCCGGAAAGATCGACCGGCAGGCCCTGGCGGCCCTTCCCATGCCCCGGACTCAGCTGGAGGCCGGCGCTCGTCCCCCTTCGCCAATCGCAGAAATGATCACCGCATTATACGCGGCTATGCTGAACGTAGCGGAAGTCAATCAGGAGGATTCCTTTTTTGCGCTGGGAGGCCATTCGCTGCTCGCCATTCGGCTGATGGCCATGATTCAGGACTCCTTCGGGGTGGCTTTGCCTCTCGAGTCGATCTTCGAGCATCCCACTGCGTTGGAACTCGCTCGCGTGATCGACCACTTGCTGCAGGCGAATGTCGAGCTGGCCGCAGCGCCTGAACACGAGGAGGATGCCCGCACTTGGCCGATGTCGGTCGCTCAGTCGAAGATGTACCACGTCGAACGCATGCTTCCCGGAAGCCATTTCTTCGTCAACGGAAGGGCGTACCGAATTGAGGGAAATCTCGATGTGCAAGCGCTGCGTCGCGCGCTCAATGCAACGATCGGACAGCACCCGATCTTGGGCTCGCACGTCGTCGATGGCCTCGAAGGTGCGATGTTCGGGTTCGAGCCGGTGCCGGAACCCTCGATACGAGTCGTCGACGGTCACGGGAAGGTCGAAGCGCTCCTTTCCGAGGACATGCTGCGACCGTTCGAACTCGCGGCCGGGCCGCTTTTTCGGACGCTTGTGGTCAGGGCGGGGCCTCGAGAGCATTTTCTGCTCCTCTGCGTCCACCACATGATAGCCGACGCATGGTCGTTGGACGTGGTCGTTCACGACCTGGTCATGGCCTATCGCGTTGCGGTTGGAGCCGCCCCGCCAGCCGTTGCGCGCGCGGAGCGCGTTGGCTTGCAATTCGCGCGCTGGCAACGGAAATGGCTCGCCAGTCCGGAGGCCGAGAAACAGCTGGATTTCTGGCGCACCAGGCTGGCGAAGGCGCCGGCCGAATTGCCCCGAGACGCCTCGAGGTCAAGCCTTTCGCGATTTAGCGTCGGCCGCGTGAGTGCCGTGATTGATGCGGGTTTGCTGCAGCGGCTGCGCATCGCAGGCTGCAACAGCGGCTGTACGCTCTATGTCGTCCTGCTTGCCACCCTCTCGATGCTGCTTCGCGAGGTGACAGGAAGGGACGACGTGCGGATTGGCACCGCGGTATCCCTTCGCGGGCGCGCTGAGTACGAAGCCGCTGTCGGCCTCTTTATCAACATGCTTACGCTCGACATCGATCTCGCGGGAAGCGCCGGCCCCACGGAAGTAATCTCGGTTTGCCGGAGCGTCCTGCTTGATGCCTATCGGCATCGCGCAGCGCCGTTCGAATGGGTCATCGAGCGCCTGCGGCAGGAGGCGCCAGCGTTTGAATTTCCCTTTAATGCCGTGCTCTTGTTTCAGGAACCGCCGGGTCAAACGGAGGCACTTCCCGGCATCGAGATCATCGAGCCAGTTGCGGAGGCGGCCAAGGATTATGATACCGCCTGTTCGGATCTCGATTTGTCGGTTCAGGCCATGCACTCTCAAGGACAGTTGCGCGTCCTATTCGAGTACAAGACCTGCAGCTTTGAGCGCGAAAGGGTCACGCGCTGGCTCGCGCGATACCTCTCCTTGTTGGACAGTTGGGCAGGAGCGGTCAGCACGGCTCCGTGCTCAACTACCGATGTCACTTAAGGTGTCACATCGTCGCATCTGCAATCAAAAGGAATTTCTACTTGTTATTGTTTTTGTGCGGTGGCACTATCTTGACGGTTGAATTCAGCAAGCTTCTTTTCGCAGGAGGATCTCATGGCTACTGCCACCTTCAGAGAAGGCTTTCGTGACGGCACTTTCCCGGAGCTGAGTGGACGAGATTTTGATGCGTATCTGGCGGCGAGAGTTCTGACGGCTGAGGAACTCGCTACGATTGATCCTGTGACCGCCGTCGTCTTGCGCGCGAAGTTGCGGAGTCAGATACTGGCATCGGATGAGATCCGGAAGCTTCTGCGAGGTGTTGTAGAGCCGGAGCTGAAGTCATTGGCCGCGAGGAAACCTTAGCGACAAGCGGAGGCGTCGGGTTCGGGCTTGCTGTGGTGAGCGATGGTGCGACGTTCGCCGCAGCTTCGCCTGAACAGCCTGAGAGGCACGTCGTGCGCCTGAAGCCGAACCCGTAGAACCCGCCGAACATGCACTCAGGTCGTGCTCGGGACTTGAAAGACATTCGTCGGCGGAAAATACGCTGTCGCCTATCTCCGCAAGCAATTGAAATGACGATGGCCGCGACCTCCCTCCGAGCGGACTATAAGCCCTCACGGGATCGGGATACGCACAGCTTTCGGAAGGCTGATTTCGCGGCAGATCTCACGTGTCCGCCCTCAGCGAATGTCGGTGTCCGTAGTTGCGCCTCGCCGCAACCAACGCTACAGACTCCCGTAGCCCTCAGGCTGCGGGAGTTTTGGTCGTCGCGCCTTGTCTGCAATTGTTGACGGCAGCCTAGCTCAGGTTCCCGTCGCCCGGCTTGCCACGCAGCGTCGCCAAACTGTTCTCCTCAATCATGTCCCCGATCTAGGGTGAAACAGTCAATCGAGCTCTGTTGCGCCTGTGTAGCTTTCTGCAGGCGATTTGGGCCACAGCGGCCTCGATGAGCTCATCGAAAGTGTGATGCCGCTCGCGGCGCGGACCAGCAGCGGGCCGAGCGACACGGCGCAGACTCCGATGTTGTTGTCGCCGAGCTCGGCGGCGAGACAGCGGACCGACGCCTTGGCCAACCCCATGATGTTGTAACGGTCCGCGACCTTGTCGGCGCCATGGTAGCTCATTGTCAGCCCGCCGCTCAGCCCAGCTGCTGTTGCCGATGGTCGGGGTCATTTCGCGTTCCGTCGCTAAAATCAGCATCATATTGCCGCGAGGCCCACCCGCACATCGACGGAGCGGGAGCGTGATGCAACGCATCCCACGACATGATCGATGCGTGACGCCTGATTGGTCGTGTCATCCGCGAGCGTATCGAGGTCGGGATCGTCGCTCTGCCTCACCGCGAGCCGGCGGAGATCTCGACGCCCATCGACGGGACGCGGATTCGGTCGCGGTGCGAACCCGTGTCATCTGCGCTTCAAATCGCCGCTGCACAATCGGGTTCTCAAGATCCGGGGAGCTGTTCGTCGCCTACCGCATCTATCTCGTCGTCGAGGCCACGGGCGTACCCAGGCGGCGGAAAGCTCGCTCCGATCGCCCCCACGCAGGCCGGACGAATTCCCGACGCGATCGTGTTCCGCGTCTGCATCACTGCAACGTTCTGCACAACGATGCATCCTCATGACGAGGCCGCCCATGCCGAGCGCATGATCTCGGCATGTGACAATTTGATGAATGATCCAGCGCAAAACCCGTTCGTTCGACGACTGCTACGAAGCGTATCGTTAAACCGCGATATGGGCCAATGAAGACAGAAATCGTCAAAGAACTCGGACAGTCCGACATTCTGTTGCCACACCTCGTGTCCGAGGGATTGGCCGCCAATGATCGCATCAAGCTCCGTCTGAGCGCGCTGCAGGCCGCGGCACAACATGCAAGGCAGCCGCGCAGCGACGTGCCTGATCTCGCAATGGAGAGCCGTGCGGCCGGACTTGCGCCTGCGGCGCTCGTCACGTTGATCAGCGGGGCCCATCTCGCCGGCGACGACAAGGTCGTTGCACCGGGACTGGCGCCGCTGCTGAAGGGTATCGAGGGCGATATTCTCGCGATGATCGGCGCGGTCACCGCGGGAGATCCGGCGGACGGCCAACACTTCGAAAAGCGCCTGGCTCTGATCCGCAGCGCCGGTGATCTCGACGCGACGTCGGAGATCGAGATCGCTCGCATCGGTCGTCTCACGGGCGTCGATCGTGAAGGGCCGGACAGCCTGCATCGATTGGTCATGGATCTACACAAGGCGCTGAACCGTCTGGCCGCAAGTCATGCGGAGGCGATCATCGCAGGGGCCCATGTCTTCGGCATCCAGGAGTCCGATCGTGCACCGGTCGCGAGCTTCATGCGCGGCCTCAATGAGACACGGCCACTCAAGTTCAACCATCCCGGACTGGATGCGACCGCGCTTCGGGCGGGCGATCGCCTGGTGATCCAGAACGACATCGGCACCACCGATGCGCACGTGATCGTCATCGTCGTCACGGAGAGCGCCATCACGATGACCTACACCGACGTGCATCTGGCGCGCGCGAAATTCTTCGTATCCCTGTTCGACGGACGTCAGTTGAAATGGAGCGGACTGGACAAGCATGCTGCCGGGGGCCTCGAGAACGACGGGACCTTCTATCTCGTCACCGGATCTTATGAGTATAGCGGGCCCGACGATCGGGACGAATTGCTCGCCGCGATCGGTTCGTCGCTGGTCTTCCTGATCGACTGGAACAAGGCCCGCAAGCTGCTCCGCAGCTGGGTCGCGAAGAATGACGCGGTGCGCATCCTGGAGTGGGCGGCGCGCCAGCGTATCGGCCACCGCGGCTTCCTGGAGCTTGGCGGCAACGAACTGCTCGGCGCAGCCGTACGCAGCGCGGCTCCCACGCGCATCGGCTTCGGCGAGAGACTAGACCAGGTGCTGGGACGAGACGCCGCGATCAGCTTCCTCAAGATGACGCTGCAGATTTCGACGGAGGCTCTGCTTGGCGGTCAGTCGTCGCGGCTGGCGCGTGACCGGATCGGCGCCGACCTCGTCAGGCATCTCGATCGCGTCGACAGCGCGCTGCTCGCCATGGTGCTGCGGCAGATCGGCCTGTCGCGCGATGTCGCTGCGCTCGTCCAGCAATCCGTATCCACGATTGATCCGGATCCGGCTGCGGTCAGACTGCTCGCGGAGCGAGCCGGCCGGATCGAGCGCAAGGCCGACAGGATTGCCATCGAGGCGCGCGCGGAAATCGCGCGGCTCAATGCGCGGCCGGTCATCGGCGAGCTGGTCGACCGTATCGAGCAGGCGATCGATGAGTTGGAGCAGGCTGCGTTCATTGCGTCTCTGACGTCGGGTCCGATGAATCCGGAGATCAGGTCCGCGCTGGGGAGTCTGGCCTCGATCACCGTCACTGCGACCGAGTGCGCGGCTGCCGGACTGGCTGCTGCGGCGGAGGTGCAGGAAGGCAGACGCGCGGATTCGGAGGATGCCCTTGCGGCCGTCGCCCGGCTGATGGATGCGGAGCATCAGGCGGATGCAAGGGAGCGCGAGATTACCGCGAGCGTGTTCTCCGGTGGACTCGACGTGGCGGCGTCCCTCGCTGCCCTGGAGCTCGCGCGGGCGATCGAGCGCGCAACCGATTGTCTGGCGAGCTTCGGCCACCTGCTGCGGCGCTACACGATGAGTGACCTCTCGGCCTGAGGAATGATTTGATGAGTATCGTACGGATCGGGGATGGCCGACGCGAGCGGCCCACAGCGGAGGACGTCGGGGCAAAAGCGGCCAATCTCGCGAGGATGGCGGCACTGGACTTGCCAGTCCCGCCCGCCTTCGTGCTGCCGGTACAGCTCTGCGCGGACGTCGTGGCAGGAAAGGGCCAGGCAACGCGCCGGCTTGTTGAAGGACTGAAGGAGGGGATAGCGTTCCTCGAGCAGGCGACCGGAAAGTCGTTCGGCTGCTCCCGCAATCCGCTGCTCGTTTCGGTCCGGTCCGGCGCAGCGCGGTCGATGCCCGGCATGCTGGACACCGTTCTCAATGTCGGCTGCACGTCCCACGCCGTGCGCGGTCTGGTCCGCGCGACCGGCCGGCCCCGCCTGGCATGGGACTGCCGGCGGCGCTTGCTCGAGAGCTATGCCGAAACCGTCGTCGGACTCGACCCTGCACCGCTGGCAGGGCGTTTGAACCAGATGATTGCCGCGGAGAGCGTGGCAAACGAGCGCGAGCTGGACAGCGAAGCGCTCGAGCGCCTCGCCTCTGACGAGCGCAGGCTGCTGGAGGACTTCGACGATGACGGCTGGCTGGAGGATGCCGCGATCCAGCTGGAACGCTCGGCGCGGGCCGTCTATCGATCGTGGATGGGCGAGCGTGCACAGACCTATCGCCGCCTGCAGGGGATGCAGCATCTGAAGGGCACTGCCGTCACGGTGCAAGCCATGATCTTCGGCAATGGCGGCACGTCGTCCGGTGCGGGCGTCGCGTTTTCGCGCGATCCCTCCACGGGAGCGCGCGAGCCGGTCATCGATGTGCTGTTCGACTCTCAAGGGGAGGACGTGGTGTCTGGGCGAAGGACGCCGGAGACGGAGGCGGCCCTCTCGCGGGCGCTTCCCGCGGTGGCGGAGCAACTGCGCGACACGCTGAAGCGGCTCGAAAGGGAATTTCGGGATGTGCAGGACATCGAGTTCACGATCGAGGAAGGCCGGTTGTGGATCCTGCAGACGAGGGCGGCGAAGCGCACCCCGCGCGCCGCGGTCCGCATCGCGGTCGACCTGGTGCATGAGGGGCTGATCACGCGCGCGGAGGCGATCGGAAGGATCGAAGGCATCGACCTCGCCGCTCTCGCGGAGACCTCGCTCGTCGTGACCGGGTCACCCGCGGCGGTCGGGATTGCTGCATGTGGCGGTGTCACAACCGGGCGAGTGGCGTTCGACAGCGCGTCCGCAGAACGGCTCGCGGCGTCAGGTGATCCGGTCATCCTGATGCGTCATGACACCAGCACCGCTGATATCGCCGGCTTTGCCGCGGCATCGGGGATCGTCACCGCGGTGGGGGCTCGTACGGCCCATGCATCGTTGGTTGCACGCCAGATGGGCAAGCCGTGCGTGGTCGGATGCGGCGCCATCGAGCTCGATGGTGAGGCTCAGGCGCGCATCAACGAAGCCACCATTGCGGCGGGCGATTGGATCACCGTTGATGGCAACGAAGGCTGCATCTATCTCGGTCGCGGCGAGATCATCACGCGGCAGCCCGAGGCAGAATTGGCGGAACTGTCGAAATGGCGCGGCAAGGAGGAGGCTGGTCCTGAGGACGTGATCCCGAGCGCCGCCGCGCCGGCTGCCTGACCATTCGTCCTTCGCGCCGGGTCGATGTCGGTAGCCTAGTTGCGGACGGCCTGCGCGAGGACGACCGAAACACCCGAATGGACGTCACATCTCTCCGCTAAATGGGCATGTTGGACAAAGTGCCAACAGCGACCTGCGCGTGGTTCGAGAGCGTTCGATGGGAATGGGGCGTCACCCTCAAATTGCGGCTGTTCCGACCGCCAGAGACGTTCTGTATCGCACGGTTCTGCCGCTGCTGGTCGCCGTTGTGTTCATTCTGCTGGACGTGTCGACGAGCTTGGCTGTCGAAGCCGGCACGCCTGGGGACGATCAGCGCCGCTTCTTCGCGATTCCCGCGCAGCCACTTGCGGCGGCGCTGCAGGCCTTCGGCCAGGTGGCCGGAGTTCAGTTGCTCTATGAAAGCAAATCGGCCGAAGGGCGGTGGTCCACGGCGATCGAGGGGCTCCATACCCCACATGAGGCCTTGATAAAACTCCTGGCGGGCACCGATCTGAAGGTGCAGTACAGCCGCCCTGGTGCGCTGACGCTCATGCTCGAGGCTCCCGCGGAGGCCGACGGCGCCGCGCCGCGCTTCGGTTCGGATCTGTCGCTGGGCACATTGCACGTCCAGGGAGCAACGGCGAGCACGTTGGTCTCGCAAGAATTCAGTGAGTCGGTGCGGATGGACGTCCATAACGCGCTGCGCAACAACCCGCGGACGCGCGACGGCAACTATCGCGCGGTGGTGAACCTCTGGATCAACCACGAGCGCACGGTCGAGCAGGTCGATGTGGCCACCACGACCGGCGATCCGGCACGGGATACGGCCCTGATCGCGGCTCTGCGCGGCCTCACCATGAGCCGTCCACAACCGGCTGGAATGGCGCAGCCGGTGCGGATCGGCGTCAGCGTCCGAACGCACTGATTTTTCAGATCAACGGCTTGCCGGATGGTCCGCCCCCCGGCGCGCGGCGGCGGCATTGGCCGTCCATTGGCCGAATCTCTTTCGGTGTCGGCCCCGATCAATCGTCTGTTTACCAGTGAGCCGAGCCGCGGCGGCCGCGTCCATGACGCGCGCCTGCAGCGAGCGCGGCGGAAATCAGGAGCGAACGATGTCGCAGGGCAGGTCAACGCACGCGAGACGAGCTGCAATGGCGGCCTCGCGCCAGCGACGTGCCGCGCGTTCGAGCGGCATGTTTCAATGCGCGGCCGGGATCGAGACGCAGCCGCCTGCTGTGGCGCCGATGGCCGCGCAGCGGCACGTCTCGCGCCGGGTGGCCCCATCCCGTTTCCACCGGCTGGCGTGGCTCGGCTGCGTGAGCGCGCTCGCGCTGTTTTTGAACGGCGTCGCGGTCCAGGCGCGTCCGCTTGGTGCGTCGGGCGCGGCATCGGCGGCTGCGGCGGCGAGCGCTGCAGCCTCGGCTGCTTCCCAACAGGCGGCAACGATCGCCAAGCAGTCGCAAGATGCCATGGCGAAGGCTGCCGCCATGCTGAAGGCGATGCAGGCAGCGCAGGCGGCCGCCCGCAATGTCGCGACGACCGGCACGTCGAACAGCCTCGGCGGCGGCCTTGCAACTGTGACCGATGGTCTATCGCCCGGCGGCCTCGTGGTCGATCCACGCGTCGTGAACGCCTCGCAGGCCGGCACGGCGACCAACCTCTGGAGCGGAGCCGGCCAACCGGTTCAGTCCGCGAGCAACGGCCAGACCACGGTCACGATCAAGCAGACCGCCTCTCAGGCGATCATGACCTGGTATCAGTTCAATGTGGGCAGGAACACCTCGCTCGTCTTCGACCAGCAGGGCAATCCCGGCTGGGTTGCGCTCAACCGGGTGGACGCGACCGGCAGGCCGAGCCAGATCCTCGGCAACATCAAAGCCGATGGCTTGGTACTGCTGATCAATCCGAACGGCATCATCTTCGGCGGCAGCAGCCAGGTGAATGTGGGGTCGCTGATCGCGAGCACCCACGATATCGCTGGAACCTCGACCGCTGCTGCCTCGGCCTTCTCCGGCACGAGCCCGAACTACAGCGTGCAGAGCGTCACCGCGAACGGTACGTCGTACGCGTTTGCCGCGCCGGCCAATGAGAGCAGTGCCAACGACTACTTCTCGCAGAACGGGCTTTTCGTCACGGCTGCAACGAACAGCAACGGCGTCGCGGTGGCCAGCGGAAAATCCGCCGTCTTCGTGATGGGCGATCAGACGCTGGGATCGCTCGGGGGCGGCGGCATCGTGGTGCAGCCGGGTGCGAACATCACCGCCAACCCCGTGGGCTCGACGACCAGCAATGGCTATGTCGCGCTGATCGCGCCAACGGTCACCAATTCCGGCACGCTGACCGCCAACAATGGCCAGATCGTCCTCGCAGCCGGGAGCGGGATCGTCCTCACCGAGCCGTTCTCGACGGCGACGGGGGTCAAGCAGGCGCTGACGGCGACCTCCTTCGCGCCGGGCACGACGACGGTGTCCGTCAACGTGGTGAACGGGGACCAGATCGTGCTCTCGCCGGCGGTCACGACCACATCGCTCACCACAGCTCTGCCGAATGGCGGCCTCGTCACAAACGACGGCCTGATCGTCTCCAATGACGGTGCGATCAGCGTCGTCGCCGACAGCATTCGCCAGCTCGGTGTGATCGAGGCCACGACGAGCGTCACCCGACCCGGGTCGATCGGTCTGAGCACATCCTACACAACTCCGACGACCAACGGAGCGATCGGGAGCATCGTGCTCGGACCGAGCAGCCTGACGACGATCTTGCCGGACGAGACCAGCAGCACCATCCCCACCAATACGGCCACGTCGACCTACTTCGCGGCCAACATCCAGCCGCAGGTATCGATCAAGGCGAGCGGTGACGTCGACCTGCAGGGCGCTTCAGATGGTACTGGAGGCGCGTTCCTCAGGGCGCCCGGAGCGGCCGTCGAGCTGACGGCCGGAACTCTGTCAAGCGGGACGACCGGCACGGTTCTGATGGAAGCCGGCAGCAGCATCGACCTGTCGGGTCTTGCCGGCGTGACCTTGCCGACCTCCAACTACATGTTGACTTTCAAGGTGACTGCTGCCGAGGTCGCGGATACGCCGCTGGCGCGGGGGCTGATTGGCAGCACCGTCACGATCGATGCACGACTGAGTGGAACGCGGGCCGACGGAGTTTCGTGGGTCGGCTCGCCGCTTCTCAACGCGCAGGGCTTTACCGGCCTGATTCCGAAGACGATCGACGAGTTGCTGACCGTGGGCGGAAAGCTCGCGATCACGGCGGGACAGAACGCGATCACGCTGCCGGGCTCCACGATCAATCTCTCCGGAGGCTATGTCCAGTATGCCCCAGGATTGGTCGCCACGACGCGTGTGGTCGGCTCCAACGGCCGCGTCTACAACATCGGCAGCGCGCCGTCCGATCTCAGCTATGCGGTTCTCGGCGGCTTCAGCGTCGATCATGCGCGCTGGGGCGTGAGCGAAACCTATGCCAGCGTGTTGGCGGGCGGCTACTACGATCCAGGTTACATCTCCGGCCGCAGCGCCGGCTCCGCCAACTTCACCGCGACCGCCCCGATCCTGGAAGGATCGTTCGCGACGGCGATCGTTGCCGGCGAGCGTCAGCGCGCCGGACTCGAAGCGATGCCGAACGGCGCCGGCCTCAGCGTGGCCCTGTCGGGCACCAACAGCACGACCTACACGGTGCTGCTCGAACCTCGAGCCGACGCCGGTTTGGATCCATTCGGCCTGTCGACGTTCAAGCTCGGAACATCCTGGTCTCCGACGCTCGTCGCGCTTGCCGACGGTACGCTGGCATTCCCAGTGTTCAGCGACCTCCTCACATCGTCAGCCTTCCGCAGTGTCAGCATCAACACCGGCAGTAATGCCATGCTGCAGATGACCGCGGATGCCGCGCTCACCGTGCTGCCCGGCGGCAGCGTGACGCTCGGCAATGTCGAGCGGATCGACGGAACCATTACGGCGCGCAGCGGCAGCATCACCCTGACAGGCTGGACGCTCACCGACGGGATGACCGTGAGGCCTATTGCGCAGTCGGTGGCGCTTCAGGATCTCCTCGTCACGGGTCGGCTCGACGTCAGCGGACTGTGGGTCAACGACAGCGGCGCCGACACTGGCTCGCTGCTCGGATCCGCCTATGTCGACGGCGGCTCGGTGACGATCAGCACCCTTGCGAGCAGCGATCGCGTTACTCAATTGATTGGTACCGGTACCATCACCTCGGGACGTGATTTAGGCAATTCAACTAATTACGTGATCCAGTCGATTTCAGACACCACGCGCAGCATCAGGCTGGCGCAGGGGAGTGTGATCGATGCGTCGAGCGGCGGCTATATCGATCGCAACGGTGCGCTGAAAAAGGGGACGGACGGCCTTCCGCTCGGCAAGGGCGGCAGCGTTGCATTGAAGACCTATAGTGCCCGTGATGGGTATAATCTCATACTACCGATCTACGCAACCGCGTCGACGAATATCGTGGGCTCGCCCTCCGGTCTCCTCGCTGCGGCCGGAACCGGATTCTACTACTATAGCGACAATGGGACGGGACTGACCACAATCGTCCCGTTGAGCGATCGCGCCAATACCTATCTGGAGGGCAACATCTACGCCCGGGGTTTCGCCGGAGGCGGCACTTTCACCCTGCAGGCGCCTTACGTCCAGATCGGCGGCACCAGCGCGATCTCCTACGGTGCGGGTGAGACCCAGACTGGCGGCGTCGGTCAGATCAACCTGCCGACCGCCTTCTTCAGCAACAGCGGGTTCGGCAGCTACGCGCTGATCGGGCTGGCGGAAGCCAATGTCGCCGCGAACACCGCGCTGACGCTGCAACAGTCGAATCTCCTGACCCCGGCTCCCGGATCGCTGGCAGGGGTCGCGACGAATGCTGCAAAGGCGAGCGATCTTGCCCAGGCCGGGACCGTGATCGATGGCCTGCGCAAGCCGCTCAACCTGTCGCTCACGCAGTCCGGCATCGATCTGTCCTCGTCCGGATTTGCGAACGTGACCGGCGGCATCAATGTCGGCACCGGTGCTACGATCACGACCGATCCCGGTGCGACAGTGAGCTTGGTCGCCGATCAGGCCGTGAGCTTCAAAGGCAGCATTGCCGCCGGGGCGGGTGCCACGGTCACCATGGTCTCGAACAAGGCCGCCTTGACCGTCGCTGGCAGCGTCAAGGCGCAAGGCGGGGCGATCAACCTCGTGAGCTCCAGCAATCTCACGATCGCTGCCGGCAGCATGCTGGACGTGAGTGGCGTGTTCGTGCCCGATCCAACGGTGACCCGTTATACGACCGGAACGGTCTATGATGGCGGCACGGTCACCCTGCTCAGCAACGCCGCGGTCGAGGTGCAGCCAGGCGCCGCGATCAACATCGCCGGCGCGGCGGGGGTGATCGAAGTCCCCGTCGGGCGCGAGCTCCAGACCCAGGCGGTGTGGAGCAATGGCGGCACGCTGCAGATCGGAGGCGTCACGGTCTATCTCGGTGGCGCGCTGGCGGCGGCCGGCGGGGCGCCGCTGGCCGCCGGCGGATCGCTGTCGCTCGGCGATTTCGCGCTGCCGGGGACGCTGGTGCCCTATGGGTCGGCCTTCAACTCCGTCTACAGCGCCGACGCGCAAACCGTGATCGGGATCGGGTCCGGGATTCTGATCGCCCAGAGCGGTCTGGCGACGCCGTCCACGACGGTCACGCTGGCCGCCGACATGCTCAACAATAGCGGGCTCAGCTCCGTGTCGCTCGCGGCCGGAGGATTTAGTAGTGGCTTGCAAAATAAAGCCACGATCGGGTTTGCCGGGTCGACAGAGATCAGCCTGCCGGGATCGCTGGTGCTTCACAGTGGGAGCAACCTGATCAGCATTCTGCAGGCCGGCGCCAAGCTCGCCAATCTCAATGATACTCCGACGAGCGTCGGCGGCGCGACCGTCACGCTCGACGCCGGTTACATCCGGCTGGCAGGGACCAGCTATGAGCAACTGATATCGCCCCCGGCAGCGAAGAATCGGGCCGACGGCACGCTTTATGTCGGCTCGGATGGCGTATCCCATGGGCGCTTTGTCACGCAATGGATCGATCTCCAGGGTGACCTGTCACTGGTGAATGTCGGCAATGCCGCGCTGACCACGGCCGGCGCGGTGCGGCTGCTGCCCGGCCGCTATGGCAGCGAAACCCTCTTGCCCGCTAGCACCACCACGCTCGGCGGCTATTTCGTCACACCCGGTCGCCTCACCATCACGGCGTCCGAGATCTTTCCGGCCACGAGCACCGCCTACCTGCTGATGTCGACGATGAGCGTCAGCGATTCCTCGCCGACGCTCACCATCAAGCAATACGCGAACAGCCAGCCGACCGCGCCGCTGTCGGCTGGCGGCACGCTCGTGCTCGACGCGCAGAACATCGAGCAGGACGGCACGCTGTGGGCGCCGCTCGGCAATATCGTCATCGGGCTGCGCTCGGCGGCCGACATGCCGCTGGCGGTGACTCAGTCGGTCGTGTCGCCATCAGCAACGGCCTATTCGGGGGCGTTGGTGCAGACCCAATCGGTGGCTCTCGGCGCCGGCGGACTGACTGCGGTCTCGACCGGCGGGCTCGACATCCCCTATGGAACGACGGTCGATGGCGCGACCTGGTATTACGGTATCGATCTGAACGCGAACGTGACGAACAGCGCAGGCACCAAGGCAGTTCCCCAACAAACCGCAGCGCCGGCAAAATCGATCAGCGTCTTCGGCTCCTCAGTCAAGCTGGGCGGCAGCATCGATGCCAGCGGCGGCGGCGACGTGTATGCGGTCGAATACGTCCCGGGTACCGGCGGGACCCGCAACGTCCTGCTCAACTATCAGCAGGTTTCAACGGTCACCTCGAGCAGCACGAGCACCAGCTATACGCCGACATATGCCGACGGACGCCAGGTCTACGCGCTGGTGCCGGCCTACGAGGCCCAGGTGGCCGCCTACGACCCGGTCTTCACGACCTATCCTTATTATTCCGGGAAGAGCGTCACGTCCGGCGGTCTGGCCGCAAGCGGGAGCAAGCTGTCGAGCTTCCCTGCTTCAGCCATGAACAATGCTGCCGGGATCGCGCCGGGGACCTCCGTCACCTTGAGCGGTGGCAACGGAATCGCGGCCGGCACCTACGTGCTGCTCCCCGGCATGTACGCGACCTTGCCCGGCGCCTACCGTGTGGTGCAATACGCAGCCAGTGCTGCAGCATCGACCGGCAGCTTCACCGGGGCCGACGGCTCGGTCTATGTGACCGGCTCTTTCGGCAATGCGATCACGGGGACCCGCTCGTCGCAAACGGTGCTGTTCCAGCTGCAATCGCAGGCGGTCTGGGGACAGTCCTCGAAGATCAACATCACCAGCGGCACCAGCTATTTCTCGAGCTACGCGGCAAACAACGGCCTCGCACCGACCGCTTTGCCGGTCGATGGCGGACTGCTCGTGATCGGGGCCACGAGCAAGCTGACCCTCGGCGGCAACAACAATTTCGCGGCAGGCAGCAGCGATCTTGCGCCGGCGGTCCAGGGGGCGACCGGACAGATCGACATCGCGGCCGCCAACATCGCGATCGTCGCCAGCGATCGGCTGGGCCAGTTCGGCACCGTCGCCGCCGATGGCAGCTTCACTGCGAGCACGGCGTTCAGCAATTATCTGTTCCTGGATGCCGACCAGATCAGCAATCTCGGCGCGGGCAGCGTGCTGATCGGCGGTACCGCGTCCGTCACCTCGCCGGGCTCGGTCACCGCGGTCGCCACGAATCTCGAGGTCGCATCCGATGCGCAGCATGCGCTCGGCAGCCCTGAGCTGATCCTGGTCACCCAGGCAGGCGGCGCCCGGGGGCTTACGGTCGACGCCGGCAGTGTGGTCACCACCAAGGGAACCGTATCCGGGACCAGCCGGAACATCACGCTGACCGGCGATGGCGCACTGCTGCGGGTATCGAACGGCCGCATGGTGTCCGTCACCCGCAGCGGCGCCACCGGCACCGGGAGCTTCGCCATCGGCACGGCCGTCGGAACGGCGCAGCTCGTCGCCGGCGCCGGCGTCGTGATCATGGCCGGCAACTCGCTCATGGTCGATACCAGCGGCTCCGGTGCGTTCGCGCCCGATTTGGCGAACAGCAATGGTGCGTCCACGACCGGCGTCACGCTCAAGGCGCCGAACCTGTCGATCGCCGCGAACACGATCAATTTCGGTCCCGAAGGTCTGGCGGCAAGCGGCCTCAATCTGACGCCCGATCAGTTCAACAGCCTGTTTGCCGGGGCCACGTCGGTGACCTTGCGCAGCAACACCGGATTCGACTTCTATGACCAGGCAGGTCTGACGCTTGGCGACGCCGCCAATCCGATCGGCACGCTGACCTTCGACGGCTCCGGCTTCTATAGCATCGGCAGCAACACGAGCGGGGCTGGTGCCGCGGATTGCTCTGCCTATTGCGCCACCATCGCGGCCACCAACATCACCCTCGTCAACAGCCGCGGCGTGTCCGGTGTCAGCGCCGATCCGACCGTCGCCGCCGGCGCGGGCGGCACACTCATCCTCAATGCTGCCAAGGTGATCACCGCGGACGCCGGCGCCAAGAGCTTCGGCGGATTCAGCAAGGTCAATTGGAACGCCGCCGAGAGCATCACCTTCACCGGGACGGGCAGCATCGATGCGGCTGCCGCCACCGCGACGGCAAAGTTCAACCTCAGCTCGGTCAAGATCAACAACGCCGGCACGGGATATACCAGCGTGCCGACGGTGACGATCTCCGGCGCCGGTGGAACGACGGCGACCGGCACCGCGCTGCTCGGCATCGTGTCTTTCAACGTGCCTGCGGGTGGCAGCGGATTGAGCTATCGCAACGGCGACCTGGTCACGATCAAGGACTCGGTCACCGGAGCGACCGCCACCGGCACGGCCGTTGTCACCTCCACCGGCGCCATCAGCGGCGTCAACATCATCTCGAGCGGGTCGGGCTTCAGCGGCGTCCTCGCCAATTTGACAGTGACCGTGACCGCCGGCTCAGGCTCGGGCGTCGCCATCGGCACGGCAGCCGCACCCACCGTGGGGCTTCAACCGCAGTTCGGTGTGGTCGGCGTGAACGTGACGGGGGGCACCGGCTACACGGGCATTCCGACGGTCACGATTTCTGGCGGCGGCGGCTCCGGTGTCTCCGTGCAGGCGGTCGCCACGGTGAGCTCGCTGACGGTCGCCAATGGCGGCACCGGTTACACGAACGCGCCGCTCGTCACCATCACCGGAGGCGGCGGCACCGGTGCGGCGGCGACGGCTACGCTCGGCGGCACGGGCATTTCCGGGCTGACTTTGACCAACGGCGGAACCGGCTACACCAGCGCGCCGACCATCTCGATCTGGGGCGGCTCCGATCTCACGCTGTCGGCGCCTGACGTCGTGGTGAAAGCCGGCGCCAATCAGACGGTCACGGCGCGCGGCAATCTCGTGGTGCAGGGCAATGGCGCGAGCGTGTTCGCCGCCGACAACAGCATCAGCGGCACGCTGGCGCTGACCGGGGCATCGGTCACGGCCCGCAACGGCGTGCATATCGATGCCGCCGGCGGCAAGGTCAGCCTGACTGCGGCGGCGGGTGACGTCGCGGTCACGTCCGGCGCCGCGATCAACGCCCAGGGCGTGCGCCTGCCGGTGAACGATCAGTTCATGGATGCGCCGGGCGGCAGCGTGCAGCTGATCTCCAGCCTCGGCAATGTCAGCATCGTCGGCGCGACGATCGACGTCTCCAATCCCTATGCCGGTTATGCCGGCTCGCTCGCCATCCAGACCGGCAACAACGGCACGACCGGCACGGCCACGCTGGCCGGCACGCTGAACGGGGCGGCGCAGTTCAACGATCTCGGCGGCACTTTCAGCCTGCTCGCGGGCAACCTGAACGGCACGCTGCCGCTCGACGGCGCGACGCCGAACTTCTCGAGCAGTTTCACGGTGACCTTGCAGACCGGCAACATCGAGCTTCCGGCCGGCGCGACCCTGACGTCGCGCAACGTCCAGCTCACCGCCAATGGTGGCAGCGTCAATGTCGGCGGTACCATCGATGCGCGCGGTCTCAGCGGCGGCCAGATCTCGCTGTTTGGAACAGGAACGTTGCCGTCGTCATCCGGCTGCACGAGCTCTTGTGGCGTGTGGATCCAATCGTCCGCGCGGCTGCTTGCGAGCGCCGTTACCCAGGGTGATGCCGCCTTCAGCCGCTATTCCACGCTCGACAATGGCGCCACCAATCCCAATGGCGGCACCATCACCCTCGCCACGACGGGAACGCCGACGCCGAACGCCTATGATCCCACCTACGGCTTCGAGCAGGTGACGAGCGCCAATTCCGGCTGGATCAAGGTCGACGCCGGCGCGATTCTCGACGTGAGCGGCGGGCCCACGGCGCCCGCCGGCCAGGTCATCGTGCGCGCGCCACTGCTCAGCGACTCCACGGTGAACGTGCGCTTCAAGGGCAACGTCGTGACCAATGGCGCGACATCCGGCGGCGGACTGGCGCTGAATGCCTATGCGACCTGGAGCACCACGGACAGCACGACGGCCGGCCGTCATTTCGACGGCATCATCGATCCTGCCGGCTGGTTCGACGGCACGGGCACGCGGGTCGCCGGCACCGTGATCGCCGGCGATACGATCAGCTACAGCACGACGACGACCTTCACCGCGGTGCCGACGATCCTGGTCGGCGGCGCCAGCGGCGTGGCCACGGCGATCATGACCACCCAGACGGGGAATCTAGCGCCGACAACAGCCAACAAGGGATCGGGCTTCGGCACACCGCTGACTCGTACCTGCAAGGGGGGTGGTGCGACATGGACCTGCTATTCCGACGCTGCCATGACGCTCAATCCGGTCCTCGTGACACTGACGGGCGGCGGCAGCGGCAGCGGACTGGTCGTCAGCAAGGTGACCTTCAGTTCGGGGGCCGTCACCGCGGTCACCGTGGATAACACCGCCGCCATCGGCTATACCAGCTCGGTCACGTTAACCGTGACCGGAGGCACGACGGCGGCAACCGTGACAGCCAACCTGCTCATCGCCGGCCTCGTCCCCACCAATCCGAACACGACCTACGCCAATGCTCCAGCCGTTACGGCGAACGGTGTGGCCCTGACCGCCAAATATACGGTCCAGCAATCCTATTCGCTGTCGCAGACGACCAACGTCGCGCAAGGCATCGGCATCTTCGTGCCGACCACGGCGAACGCCGATCACGTCAATTTCTATCAGACCACGCTGACCGGATTGGTTCAGAAGTCGTTCGCGAACTCCGTCAGCGCGGGGGACGGCGACGCGTTCGATTTCGCCAGCGGGCTCGGCGCCATCCTGCACGTGCGTCCCGAGATCGTGCTGTCGAACCCGTCATCCTCGATCAATGGCGGCAACGTCACCGTCGCCAGCAACTGGAACCTCGGCGGCGTGAAGGGCCTGACGAACGCCACGGCATTCACGGCCGTGAACGGCACGTCGGTCGCCGCGAATAGCGTGATCACCGACGTCGCCGGCAAGCTTCTCGCCAACTACACGAACTACACCGGCCAGCTCGTCGCCACGGCCAATACGCCCCTGGCCTATCGAACCGCCGGTGGGGAGCCCGGCGTCCTGACCGTGCGTGCGGCCAACGACGTCGCGGTCAAGGCGACCATCAGTGATGGCTTCTACGAGACACGGGACTACTTCGGTGGATCCGTTGCCGTGGCCGACCTGATCGCCAACAATCCGGCGCTGTCGGGCAAAGTGGCCGATTACAATACGACGGCCGCAGCGGACCTGATGTCGCGCGTCCAAGGCGTCAACAACGGCTCGTTCTCGATCAACCTGGTCGCGGGCGCGGCATTCACGCCCAACCGCGACACGACGGTGAACCCATACGCGGTCACACCGGTGTCGGCGCTCACGGGCGCCTTGACCGGCAACGTCAACATCAGCGGTCGCGTATCGACCGTCACGAAGGTTCCCACTCTGGTGCGCACGGGCACCGGCAGCATCACCATCGCGGCCGCCGGCAACTTTCAGCTCCTCGACAAGTCCGTGCCGGGCGCCGTCTATACTGCGGGCGCGGCGACATCCACACCCGCCGATTTCACCGCTGTGACGGTCCCGTTCAGCGACAATTGCGGGGGCAGCGCCTGTACGAACGGATCCGTTAACACACCGACCTGGGGAACTGGCGGCGGCTCCGTGACCATCACCGCCGGGCAGTCGATCGTAGGCGTCGAGACCACGATCAACGATGCGTCGGCAACTTATTCGAGTTCCATGCAGCTGTGGAGCAACTGGTACTTCCATGGCGGCTGGGGCAACGGCACGGCGACGCCATTCGCCAATTGCACCGCGTTCAACAGCTGCCAGACCGCAGCCTGGATCAACTACGCATCGTTCTTCCAGGGCATCGGCGCCCTCGGTGGCGGGAACGCGACCCTGTTGGCGGGGAGCGACATCAAGCAGATCGGGGTCTCGCTTCCGGAGACCCTGATCGTCGCCGGCGGCCTCACCGCCAGTGATCCGGCGCACATGATCACCTATGGCGGCGGCAATCTGCTGGTGCAGGCCGGCGGCAATTTGCTGAGCAGCGACTTCCTGGTTGGTCTCGGCAGTGGCCGGATCAAGGTCGGCGGCACGATCAGCGCGGATCCCAACTCGTCGGCTTCGGCGGCGCTGGTGACCGGAAATTCCAATGCGACTGCCAAGTCGGCCAATACGTCGCCGACCGGCAAACCCCTGGACTTGATCCTCGGCGTTCAGAACGGCTTCATCAGCGCGATGGCGGGTGGCAGCATCAATCTCCTGTCCGTGTACGATCCAGCTCAGCTCGCGGTAAGCTCCGTCACATCCACCAACCTGCCGGGCGGAGCCACAGTTTCTACATCGTCCTGGATGGGTACGCCGTTCACCAGCTACGGAGCCCAGAGCGGGGTTTCCCTGACCGCCGTTTCCGGCGACGTCACGATAGCAACCGCGACCGCGAGTGCGGTCGTGGCGAAGGGAGGATCCGTCATCACGGGCACCTCCGTCCCGGGGCTCTATCCCGCCAACCTTGACGCCACGGCCCTGAGCGGATCCATCGTCATTGGTGCTGTGGCGCAGATCATCAATATCGTCCCAATCCCGAGTTCTTCTGGTACGGCTACAGGAACGCTGTCGTTGATGGCGGCCCAGTCGATCAATATCGGCGCCGGCTCAGGGATCATCATGCAGGATCTGGCGACCGGAGCGTCCAGCAAATACGTGCATAGCGCCGCCAGTTCCGTCACGAGCTACATCAATCCGCTCGGGCAAACCTTTGCCGATCTGACCCAGGCGCTGCACGCCAATGACCCGGTGCCCGTCATCATCGCCGCGGGACAGGATATCACGATGGCGAGCACCGCCACCATCACGCTGATCAAGCTGGCCGACATGACCGCGGGTAACAACATTCTGTCTGAATTAGCGATCACGTCGGCTGTCGACGGTGTCCCGCAGTCCAATGCCGGACTTGCGACCATTACCTTCCAGAACAATAATGTCAGCGATGTCACCTCGATGGTGGCGGGAAACTCGATCATCGGTGGCTCCTATGTTCTCTACGGTCCCGGCTCGTGGCTGATCCAGGCTGGGCGCAACATTGGTCCGCTCCGCCAGAGCCAGAACCAGAACGGCTATGCGGGCCTGGTTGCGGCGGGCAACGGCACCAACTACGGCACCAATACGGACGTTCCGGGAAAGCTGGTCAAATACCTGCCAAACCAGAGCGCCGACATCTACGTGATGGCCGGCGTCAAGCCGCAGCGCGTCGATTACGCAGCGGTGATCGCCGAATATGTCGACCCGGCCCGGTCAGGCACCAGCGGGATCGATCTGCTGCGGCTCATCGCCGCCAAGCTCAACGACGGGATCGATCCGGCCAAGTCGTGGGACGCCGCCACCCGCGCCAAGGCATGGAGCGACTTCAATGCGCTTGCCGTCGACAAGCAGCACGGCCTGGTCGATCAGGCGCTGAGCGGCTATTTCGGAACCGGCGCGCGCGCCAACTACATCGCCTTCATCAACAACTACATCGCGCCGACCGCGCCGGATGTCGGCTTCGATTTCCTCGGCGATATCGCCGGAGTTCTCGGTATTTCCAGAGACGCCGCGAGTGCGAGGTTCGCCACCATCGCCGCCGGACAGGATACGCCCACCTTGCGCGAGAAGCTCGCGATCAACAGCAGCTTCAACGACTTCCTCATCCGGGTCGGCAAGGATCGCAACGATCCAACCAGCGCGTATGCCGGCGAGTATGGCCGCGCCTATGCCGCGATCTCGACGCTGTTCCCGGCGGCGCTCGGCTATACCGACAACCGCCCCGTCAACGGCGTCAACGGCGCAGCCAGCCGCGTCGTGACCGGCACGATCGCGCTCGGCGGCTCGGTGCTCGAGACACAGATGGGCAGCGACATCAACATCCTGGTGCCCGGCGGCAACATCAATGTCGGCCGCAATGGGAAAGACCTGCTGTCTCCCATCCAGGAAGGAATTCTCACGCTCGCCGGCGGGACGATTCGCGGCTACAGCGACGGCACGATCCAGCTCGCGCAGAGCCGGGTCATGACCATGCAGGGCGGCGACATCGACATGTTCTCCGCCAATGGCGACATCAACGCCGGGCAGGGCTCCAAGACTTATGCGGCCAGTCCGCCGCAGCAGACCATCTGCGACGCCAACGGCTATTGCTACCTCAATCCGACCGGGCTGGTGACCGGCGCCGGCATCGCGGCACTGGTCACGCTGAAGGGGCAGGACCCGAGCAAGAGCGACGTCAACCTGTACGCACCGACCGGCACGATCGACGCGGGCGCGGCCGGCATTCGCGTCGCCGGCAACCTCAGCCTCGGTGCCGCGCACATTCTCAACGCCTTCAACATCAACGTCCAGGGCTCGACGACGGGTCTTCCGACCGTCGCGCCGCCGCCATTGGCGGCCTTGACCCTCGGCAACAACACGGTGGCCGCGCCGCAGAAGCTCGCGCCGTCGCAGCAGCCGTCCACTGATGCGCGGCCGTCGGTGATCATCGTCGAAGTGCTCGGCTATGGCGGCAGCGGCCAGGGCGGTTCCGGCACCGACACGCCTGCACGCAGTGGTGCGGGCCAGATCGGCGGCAACAACAACGGCGCCGCGGCGCCTCAGGGCAGCGGAACCAAGCCCGACGCCTGCAAGGATGGCGCAGCGGAGTGTCGGCCGCAGCCGTGAGCCGACATCATGTGGCTTCGCGCGAGCGGGCGCGTAGCGTCACGTCGTTTCGTCGCACGGTGAGCTGTGCCTTCCATGAGACCGACGGCGGGAGCCGGACGGTCGCCGTTGTTGCTGCTGCGCTGACACAAGAGGATAGACGGGGTCGGAAGGCCCTCGCAAGCGAGTCCAGCTCGGGAAAGGTCCGCGGCGATGGCGCGGACGGCCGTCATCGCCGCAGTCCTAACTACCAGTGTCTTCCAGCGCCGGCGTCCAGGCCCGCACGGGAGGGCAAGGCAATAGGCGGGCGTCTACCCGCGACGGCGCCCGCCGCTCCAGCGGACGCTTGAGCTGACCAGCGCAATGGAGCAACGCCTCGCGCAATTCGACCTGGATCCGGCGCACGGACACCCGATGGCGTCGCGCGATCTCGTGCACCGACAGCTCATCGACGAACGTGGCAAAGATGATGTCGCGCTGACGCTCGGAGAGTTGCCCCAGGACGCGACTCAGCGCGGCCATCTCGGACCGAGACTCCGCGATGCGGGCGGGATCAGGCGACTCGTCGGGGATCTCCAGCAGCGCATCGATCTCCGATGTCGTGAGCCTGCGACTCTCGGCCACCCGTCGGTTGGTTGCGAGATTGAGCGCGGTCCGGAACAGATAGGCGCGCGGACTCTGCACAGCACCGACGTCGTTGCCGCACTCGATGCGTAGGAACGTATCCTGAAGCGCTTCGCCCGCAAGCTCGGTCGAACCCAATCGGCGCGCGAGCCGCCGCTTCAGTTCGTCATAGCCATCGATCAGCGCGCTCAGCAACGCCGCTCGGCCCGAATCCCGCATCTCTGAAACGCCCGCCCCTGGGTGACCTTTCGGAACACGCGGCCGCGAAGGTCTCGTCACTAACAAGGTACCGGTTCACGATGACTGACCCATGACATGTGTTGCAGCACGTGTCTCAAACACAACGTTGTGCTCGCTCGCAGCCAGGGCACGACGCACTGCGCGATCATCGAACAGCTGCGCGAGATTTTTCAGAGAAAGAGATTCGCCGAGACGCCGCGTCGATTGTCTCTCCAATGCAAGCCATCGATCGCAATGACGCGGGCGAGCTTTGTGGGATCATCAATCCGTCCCCAATGATCGCACCGGTCGTGCCGGAGAGTGGATCGCTTATCCGACTGATCGTTGCATCATGATGGGTCCTCACCCTCCCCACCGACGACGACCCGCATCGTTGCGCATCGAAGGCTCGCAATCTGACTGCAACCCCACGGAGATTTCCGATGACGACTCGTTCTTCGATCAGCCGCCTGCGCTGCACCGCTTCGGTGCTGGTGCTGTCGACTGCCGCGACCTTTGCCGCAGCGGTGCAGCCTGCCGCTGCCCAGACCGCCGTCTACGGCGGCGGCAGCACGCTGGTGTCGCTCGCCATGCGCCAGGCCATGGACTGCTATAACGCGCAGACCGTGACCAGCGACGGCTACAGCTTCTCGACCGGCTTCGATGCGACGGCCCCGACGCCCGGGCTTCTGCCCCAGACGGCGGACGGCGCCAATTGCAGCCAGCTCGGTGCGCTCGGAACGGTCGGCCTCTACGCCGCCGTCGGCTCCGGCGCCGGTCAGCGCGCCTTCATCACCAACGATCCGAAGCAGCTGCTCCGTGGCAGCGCGCCGACGCTGTCGCTGCCGGCCGTGCCGCCGGTGTTCCTCGAGAGCGGCGTTCCGGCGCTTGCGACCTATCCCTATGCGCGCGTCGACTTCGGCGCCGGCGACTCGCCGCTTCCGAGCTCGCCGACGAACACGCCGAGCGTGACGGCCCTGACCAATTTCTCCTCGGTCAGCAACTGGCAGAACCAGACCAACATCACGGCCAGCAACGCGTCCTCTGCCACGGCCTATAACGCTGCCGCCTTCGGCCCAGCAGTCCAGCTGCCGATGATCGAGGCTCCGGTGGCGATCGTCGTCAACACCAACAGCACCCCGACGGCCACCTGGACCATCAACTCGGCCGGCACAGCGGGCACGCCCGGTTCGGCGATCCAGCTCTCGACCGCTCAGCTCTGCGCCATCTTCTCGGGCGAGGTGCGTGACTGGAGCTCCACCGCTGCAATCGCGGCGCTCGACAACGTCGGCCAGGCCCGCGTCCAGACCTTCATGGACGACAACACCGGCAACGGCGGTGCGGCCCAGGCCTACGTTTCGAATTCGCTGCCGATCCAAGTCGCGTTCCGTTCCGACGGCTCCGGCACCAGCTTCATCCTCACGAACTTCCTCGCCAACAGCTGTCCTCAGCTCGATGCCGATGGTTCGCACAACTACGCGAAGATCTTCACCGGCGTGGGCGTCACCTTCGCCAGCACGGTCGTGACGCTCAACGACCAGGTGACCGGAACGACCACGACCACCACGATCGCCGCCAAGACCAACGCGTCGGCTGTCAACCTGCCGTCGACGACCTTCGCCAACCTGATCGCCAACATCAAGGCCGTGAAGGGTGTCGACGTCTCGACCGGCGCCGGCGGCTGGCTCGCGGGCAACGGTACCGGCGAAGTCGCCGACACCGTCAACAGCAACGCGCAGAATGCCAACGGCAATTACCTGGGCGGTCGCATCGGCTATGTCAGCAACGACTTTGCCAAGCCCTACAACCCTGCCGCCAGCGGGCCGCTCTCGGCCAGCGTCCAGAACGACGATCAGCGCGCTCGTGGTGTCTATCACCCGGGTGACCAGGGGGAGAACTTCATCGCGCCGACCCCGGCGTCTGCGGATCTCGCCTTCCAGAGCGTGACTGTGCCCACTGGCACGGATTACGCGTCCTGGAACCTCTACAACCAGACCTATGCTGGTGTCGGTCAGAACGCCGGCGTCACGGTCGACGGCAAGTCGCAGCTCGGCCTGCCGATCACCGCGGGGGCCTATCCGATCACCGGCACGACCTTCGCCTATCTCTATAGCTGCTACAACACGACGTCGGCCCCGACCCGCGTGGCCGACATCACCAACTTCCTGACTTGGTTCTATTCGAGCCAGGATGCGGCCAGCGTTCTTCAGAACAACGGCTTCAATGCGCTCAACGCCTCGTTTGCGACCCAGATCAAGACGAGCTACCTGACCTCCGGCAGCGGCGTTGCCATCGCCGCCAGCTCGACCCAGGCCGACGGTTGCAGCACCGTCGCCGCCGGCGCCGGCGCTCAGTAAGGCAGTTGCAGGGGCCGCAGGTCCCGCGCAGATTGCCCAGTCACAATCCCGGGCCGGGCGCCGTCATGGCGCCCGGTTTCGTTTTGTAGTTGCAGACTCCAAATTGCTGAACGCCTGTGACAGGGACTCACCGCGAGCGGCCGAAACGATCGCGCGGCGCCTCGACATCGGATCAATAACGCGATACCAGCTTGGCTGTGCCTGGGAAGATGTTCACGGGAAGAACCATGTGGCGCTCGGCGTCCCTCAGCCGGCCGGTTCATGATTTCGGCATGCGTGCTTGAATGGATTGAATTCGATGGCGCAGAGCGCGTGGCGGTCCAAGCACATTGATGAGGAGTTGCAACACCACGACTGGCGTGCGGCAGCTCCGGCAATCGGTCTGCGCTCGCTCGCAGCCGTTGCAATGACCGTGCCGGCCCTTCTGGCCGTCGGTGTCTACTGGCTGCGTCACACGCCGACCGGCACCGGGATGCCCTCGAGCGACAACGTGATGCAGGTGCGGCTCGTCGCGTCGCCGGCGACCGATGCCGCGCGGCCGGTCGTTACAGCGAACACGCCGGCCCTGTCTCCGGCCAGCGCCCCGGCTCAGGATCCGAAAGTCGCTGCGGCTGCAGCCGTGGCCGGGTCCGAGAGCGTGACGGCTCGGGACTCGACGGCGCCTGGGTTGGCGTTGTCGCATCTGCCGGCCGCGCCGGCGTGGGACGCGCCCGTTCCCGGCTCGCCGCTTACCGTGACGCGGGCGATGCCTGATCAGAAGACGATGACCTTCGTCCGCACGGTCAAGTCGCATATCGCCCGTTTTCAGTATTATCCTGAGCGCGCCCAGCGCGAGCGCAACCAGGGCCAGGTCGGTCTCGTGCTCACGCTGCGGCGTGACGGCACGGTCACGAACGTCCGGATCGCATCGAGTTCCGGCTTCGCCGCTCTCGACGCGGCCGCCGTCGACACGGTGAGAAGGGCGCAGCCGCTGCCGAGCATTCCGGTGGAATTGCCGGGGCAGCTTAGCCTGGACTACACGATCGCGTTCGATCTGCCACAGTAGTTGGCCAACGGCGCCACCATTTCTGGTCGTCACGTCACTGTCATTCTCCGCCGATAGGTAAACGAGTGGGGTTGAGAACTGCCTGCAAATGCGGGCGGCGTCACGGGGCTGCGTTGGTGTCGTATTCGAACAGCAAATCGCTGCGTGATGTGCTCGCGGCGGATTATGAAAGTCTGGCTCGCCGCCTGACGCGCTGCCTCGGCTCGCCGGACATCGCGCGCGAGGCGCTTCACGAGGCTTTTGTTCGAGCGGATCGCGTCTCCGAGGCCATTCCTGTCCGCAGTCCCGTGGACTATCTGTTCCGGATGGCGCTCAATTTGGCAAAGGATCATCGCAAGAGCGAGCGCCGGCTTCTGAACGCCTCCGAAATCGAGGCGATCATGGCTTTGCCCGACGAGCGTCCGGGGCCTGCTGCTGAGGTCGAGTCTCGCTTCGAGCTCGAACAATTCGAAAGGGCGCTTGCGGAGTTGCCGCCGCGCAAGCGCGACGTCTTCATCAGCGCCCATCTCGAGCTCGTGCCGCATCGCGAGATTGCCAAACGTTTCGGCATCAACGTGCGCACCGTCGAGTTCGATCTGCAGCACGCCATGGAGCATCTCAGCCGCCGGCTCGGGCGCAAGGTCGTCCGCAGATTCGGTCCCCGTGCGACCGCCCAATCCAGCGACCGCAGCTAGCGCGGCGCAATCCTGCGAGAAGGGAGCTTGCCGCATTCCGGCTTTGTACGCTATTCAGCGGTGAACGAGCGCCGGAATGGAATTGAGGCTCCGCCGATATCGGGATTGAAGCGTGCGAAGTATTCGGGTTTCCATTTCGGTCCAACGCTGTACGAATCGTCTATCAGATGACCGCGGGGCGTTGCCGTGAGGGAACCGTCCCTCAGCCGCCGAAACAAGCGAGCGACGTCATCTTGATCGCAGGCGACGACAGCCACTCGGACATGGATCAGACTCTTCGTCAGGCCTTGGCATGGGTGATACGGCTTAATTCCGGGGAGGCAACCTCGGACGATGCTGCTGCGTTGACGTCGTGGCGAGAGCGAAGCCCTGAGCATGAAGCCGCGTTTCGGCAGGCGGTGACGCTATGGCACGGCTTTGGTGACGCCACCCGCAAGCTCGCGGGTGATGCTGCGTTCGTCAAAGCCGCTTCACGCCGCCCGGAGCCGATGCCTCGCGCTGGTCTCGGCCGCCGCGCGCTGATCGGAGGAGCGATGGCGGCTGCAGCATCGGTGGCCGGCGGCTATCTGGCGCTCCGTCCGCCGCTGGAGCTCTGGCCGTCGCTGCAGGAACTATCGGCCGACATGCGGACGGCCAAGGGCGAGCGGCGCAGCGTTGCGTTCGCGGGCGACGCCTCCGTGGTACTCAACACCCAGACCAGCATCGCGCTGCGGCCGGCAGATGGGCCTCGGCGCTTCGAGCTCATCTCGGGAGAGGCCGCAGTGCAGTGCGGGCCGACCGCGCAGGATCCGGTGATCATCGATGCTGCGGGTGGTCAGATCACCGCGTTGCAGGCCGACTTCAACCTGAGGTGCCTCGGTGGTCTTGTGACCGTCTCCTGTCTTGACGGCAGCGTCGATGTTGCGTGCAAGGGCCGCGTCGTCAGGATCGTCAAGGCTCAGCAAGTTTCCTACTCAGTCGAAGCGGGACTCGGGTCGACGTCGCGCCTGGATCTGGACTCGGCCAAGGCGTGGCAGAATGGCCTTCTGATCGTGCGCGACTGGCCCGTCAATCGCCTGGTGGGCGAGATCAACCGCTATCGCCCCGGCAAGATCGTGGTCCTGGACGAGCAGCTGGGGCGACGCATGATCTCGGGTACGTTCCATCTTGATCACTTGGACGACTTCATCAGTCAGGCCGAGAATCTGTTCGGAGCCAAGGCGCGCTCCTTGCCGGGCGGCCTCGTTCTGCTGAGCTGACGCGCCTCGCTCACCGGATACGGCCGGTCGCTGTGCCACCTTAGATTCAGGGCTGCAGACGAAGAGCCGCGGATCTCGTCGGATCAGGCGGAGCGCTCGCCCCGCGATCCGCTGCGGATGCTTTGCAAACGGCGAAACGCGATCTGCGAATCGGGTTGTACAAACCAGGCATTCGTTAAAATTCCGATTCAGTCTCTCCGGGTATCGGTCGTCTGTCCTGCAGAGGCACCATGCTTGCGGCTTCCTGCCGCGGCGCCCTGTGTGTGCCCGAAGGCGAGCGGAAGTCCGTGCGGGTCAGAATTGGGTACGAGCGGGGCGGGCGTTGGTCGGCGCGGCCGACACTGATCGGTTCGGCTATGCTTGTTTCCGTGAGCGTCATGGTCAGCGGCAGCGTCGCTCCGGTGCGGGCCGAGGCTGCGGCGGGACAGCAGCCGTCGGCTGGTGCGGCGAAGCCGGCAGCTGGCCCGCTGCAGCGTTTCGATATCGATGACTTTGCGGTTCAAGGCGCCGAGAAACTGGCGGATGTGGACCTCGAAGAGGCCATTTACCCCTTTCTTGGCCCCAACAAGACGGCCGAGGATGTCGAGAAGGCGCGCGCGGCACTCGAGAAGGCCTATCACGACAAGGGGTTTCAGGCCGTCTCGGTGGAGGTTCCTCCGCAGAACCCGTCGAACAAGGTCGTCATCCTCAAGGTGAGAGAGCTCAAGGTCGGCCGGCTCCGCGTCAAGAATTCCCGCTACTTCGATACTGACAAGATCAAGGACGGGGCGCCCTCGCTCAAGGAGGGCACCGTCCCGAACTTCAACGACCTGACCAAGGACATCTACGCACTCAACCAGTGGCCGGATCGCCGCGTCACGCCGGCATTGCGCGCCGGCGTCACTCCGGGAACCGTCGACGTCGACCTCGCTGTCGAGGACAAGGCGCCGATTCACGGCAGCCTCGAATTCAACAACCGACGTTCCGGCGACACGACCGCGACCAGGGCCATCGCCACTGTCCATTATGACAATCTCTGGCAGCTCGGACATTCGCTGACGCTCAGCTATCAGGTCGCGCCGCAGCGGCCGAAGGACACGGAAGTGTTCTCGGCATCCTATCTGGCGCGCCTGCCGGTCGATTGGCTGGCGCTGCTGGCTTACGCGGTGAAGTCGAACAGCGATGTGGCCACGGTCGGCGGTACCAACATCGTCGGTCCGGGCCAGATCGTGGGCACGCGCGCCGTGATGACGCTGCCGGGCCGCGATGGATTCACGCAGACGCTGTCGGCCGGCGTCGACTACAAGCATTTCTTCCAGCTCGTCTCCCTGAACGGCGGCGGTTTCGCGTCCCCGGTCACGTATTTCCCTGCCGTGGCCAGCTATACGGGAACCTTCCAGGGCGAGAAGTTCACGACGCAGTTCAATGCGTCGCTGACGTCGAATCTGCGCCCGCTGTCGAGTGACCATGTCGCATTCGACAACAAGCGCTATGCGGCATCGGCGAGCTTCACGCATGTGAACGTCGATGTCTCGCACACCCAGGAGCTGCCGGAAGGCTACCAGCTCTGGGGCAGGCTGCAGGGACAGAAGGCGGACGGGCCTCTGGTCTCGAGCGAGCAGATCAGCGCGGGCGGCCTCGACACGGTGCGTGGCTATCTGGAGTCGGAAACGCTGGGCGACGACGGTGTCATCGGTAACATCGAACTGCGCAGCCCCGACATCGGCGCGATGCTGCAGAAGCAGATGAAGGATGAGACCGGGCAGGGCGCACCGCGCTTCACGACCTTCAACGAGACGCGGCTGTTCCTGTTTGCCGATGCCGGTCTGGTTCACACCCAGCGCGCTCTCACGGATCAGACGTCGCAAGCGGACCTCTGGAGCTATGGCGTCGGGACCCGCTTCAAGATGTTCAACGCCTTCAACGGCCTGTTCGCGCTCTCGGTGCCGATGATGAACCAAACCTATACCCGCGCGGGCAATCCGCGCCTCAATGTCCGACTCTGGGGCGAATTCTGATGATCATGGAACGCAAGGACCAGCGAACGAGCTGCCGCGCAGGAGTTGCGAAGCGCGTCGCCGCGCGGCTGTTCGGTGTGATCGCGACATTGGCGGTTCTGTCGTCACCGGCAAGCGCCTGGTGGAACGACGAATGGCAGCTGCGCAAGAAGATCAGCATCGATGCGAGTGCCGCCGGCGCCAATATCACCGATCCGATCGGCACGACACCTGTCCTGATCAGGCTGCATCCCGGCAACTTCCGCTTCAGCGCCACCAAGGATGACGGCAGCGATCTCCGCTTCGTCGCCGGCGACGACAAGACGCCGCTGAAGCACCACATCGAAAAATATGACGCGCTGCTGGGTGAAGCGTTGGTCTGGGTCTCGGTGCCGAGCCTGCCGTCGGGCGCCAAGTCGGAGATCTGGCTCTATTACGGCAACAAGAAAGCGATACCGGTCGCAGACGCCAAGGGCAGCTACGATCCCGATTTTGCCCTCGTGTACCATCTTGCGGAGCGGGGCACGCCTGCATTGGACTCCACGGTTTGGGGAAACAACGCGCAGAGCGTCGGACAGCCGGCCGAGGGCTCGCTGATCGGCACGGGCCTTCGGCTCGATGGGCGGACGCCGCTGACCCTGCCGTCATCATCGTCGCTGGCGATGGCCGCCGATGCCGGCTGGACGTTCTCGCTGTGGATCAAGCCGTCGGCGCTGCAGCCGAATGCTGCGCTGTTCAGCCGCCGCAACGGCGACAGCGGCATCGTGATCGGTCTCGACAATGGCGCGCCTTTCGTGGAAGTGACCAATGCCGGCTCCGCGCAGCGGACTTCGGCAGGCGCGGCGATCGCTGCGGCGAGCTGGCATCATCTGGCCGTTGTTGTAGGCAGCGGCAGGATCTCGCTCTACCTCGACGGCAATGCCTATGCGGCTCTCGATGCCGGTCTGCCGACGCTCGACACCACCGCGCAGATCGGTGGCAGCGATGCCGTGGCGGCCGCTCCGGCTCCCACTCAACCAACTCCTGCTGCGGCATCCGGTGATGCGGCCTCGGCGGATACGAATGGCGCGCCGGCAGGCACCAACGATGCGGCCGTCGCGGCGAGCCCGACGTTCGCGGGATTCGTCGGCGACGTCGACGAGCTCCAGATCAGCAAGGTCGCTCGCCCGGCAGGTTTCATTCGGCTCGCTGCGATCGGTCAGGGGCTGGATCAAGGCAAGCTCGTCACGTTCAGCGTGGACGAGGAGACTGCGAGCTGGCTGTCCGGCTATTTTGCCGTGATCCTGAAATCGGTCACGCTCGACGGATGGGTGGTGATCGGTGTTCTGATGGTCATGGCCGCTGTCAGCTGGATGGTGATGTTCGACCGCGCCTCTTATCTGCGCAGTCAAGCCAAGGCCAACGCGCGCTTCCTGAAGGTCTATCGTGATCCGAAGTTCGACCTGACGGTTTTCGGCAGCGGCGATGCCGAGGCCGTCGCATCGCTCGCTGGCGGCATCGGCAAGCGCGATGCGATCGTGCTGCGGTCGTCGTCGCTCTATCGCATCTACCGCATTGCAGCTGACGAGGTCCGGCGCCGTTCGGCTCGGAACGCCTTGCCTTACCTCTCCGCGACATCCATGGCTGCGATCCGCGCCGCTCTCGACGGCGGTGTCGTCCGGGAGATCCAGCGCCTGAACAGGCTCATGGTGATCCTCACGATCGCGATCTCGGGAGGACCGTTCCTGGGACTGCTCGGGACCGTCGTCGGCGTCATGATCACTTTCGCTGCGATCGCAGCGAGCGGCGACGTCAATGTCAACGCCATCGCGCCCGGCATCGCCGCGGCGCTGGTCGCCACCGTCGCGGGTCTCGGCGTCGCGATACCGGCCCTGTTCGGCTACAACTATCTCATCTCACGGATCAAGGATCTCACCGGCGACATCCAGGTCTTCGTCGACGAGCTGGTGACGCGGCTCGCGGAGCTGCATTCCGCAGATCAGCCGGATCCGGTCGAGCGCCGCATGGCAGCGGAGTAGCGTCATGCAGATCAATGCCGACTCCAAACCCTACGACGACATCAACATCACGCCGATGTTGGACCTCGCCTATGTGCTGCTGGTCATCTTCATCATCATGACGACCGCGACGGTACAGGGGCAGAAGGTCAACCTGCCCAAGGCGTCGGCGGCGCCGAGCCTCGCGACGCAGACGACCAAGGCGATCACGGTGGCCAACGACGGCAAGATCTTCCTCGACACCATTCCGGTGACCCTGCCGGAGCTCGAGCAGCGCCTGATCCAGCAGAAGGCGTTGACACCGGAATTTCCGGTGGTGCTGCGCGGCGATGCGCAGGCGCAATATCAGAGCGTGATGGACGTGCTCGACCTGTTGGGCCGTATCGGCCTGACCCAGGTCGGGCTTGCAACCAAGCCGCTGGTGAAGTGATCGAGCCGGACCGGATCACATGCGCAAATTGCCTCCCCCTCGACCGCCTGGTTCGCACCGCCCTCAGGACGGCGTGCTCGTGCAGCTGCGTGAGCTCATCCTGCGGCGGCGGATGCAATTGCTGTCGGCACGATCTGAAGGGGAGACGGTGTCGCTGGTTGAGTGCGACGAGTCTGCGGCGGTGTTGCCGTTTCCCGTCCGGAGTGAAGCGTTGCTCGCCAGTCTGGTGCCGACGCTTCGCGACCTCTATGTCCGTGGTGAGGACGAGAGCGACCCGTTCCTGATGACCATGTTGCATGGTCCACGGCCGCGATTGTCGATCGATCGTGACGCCTATGTCGAGGTCAGGCACCAGCCCGAGGCGTTCCTTCTGAAGATCGCCGCGGCGCCGGATTCGAAGATCACGTTCGAGACGCCGGATTTTGCCACGCTGGTGAAGTTCGTGCTGCAGTACATGGCCGAGCGGCATGGCGAGCCCCGGTCGGACGGGAGCTTGTCGTGAGCGAGCTCGAGAGCGGCACTCGCGTCGCGGCCGAATCGGTAGGGGCTGGCACGCAACCCAGCCGGTTGGGCTCTTCGCTGCGTTTTGCCGTGACGATCATTGTGATCGCGTTGCCGTTGGGGAGCGTCGCCTATTGGGTTTTCGCGCAGCGCGATCAGCCGCCCCCGCCGCGTCAGGTTCACGAGATTACGCTGCTGACCATCACGCCGCCGCCTCCACCGCCTCCGCCCCCGAAGGTAGCGCCGCCGGTCGAGCAGAAGATGGTCGAGCAGCCGAAGATGGCGGAGCCCGAATTCAAAGAGGACAAGCCGGTCGACAAGCCGCAGGACAAGCCGATCAAGGACGCCAAGGCTGATCAGCCGCCGGGCCCGCTGTCGCTCGACGCCAAGGCGACCGGCCCCGGCGATCTGTTCGGCCTCGGTGGCAAGCCCGGCGGCAGTCCCTACGGCGGCGCAGGCGGCGGTGGCAGCCGCTGGGGCTGGTACGCCTCGATGATCCAGCAGCAGATCGAGGCGGCGCTGCGCGCCAACGACAAGACCAAGAAGGCGGTCATCAGAGTGCAGATCAGCCTTTGGGCCGACAGCTCTGGACGTGTCAGCCGCGTCCAGCTGCTCTCATCAACGGGGGACGCTGCGCTGGATCAGGCGCTGCGTGACGACGTTCTCGGCAGTCTGATGCTGCGTCAGCCGCCGCCGAAGGACATGCCGATGCCGATCGTGACTCGCGTCACGGCGAGCCGGCCGAGCTGATTTCCGTCAAACACGACGAGCTAAAAGGACTGGGGACGATGTTCGAGACTTTTCCAAATGCACGCAGATGTGCGCTCCTGATCGCCGCCTCGCTCGCGGCGGTCGGCTGTGCCGCCCCGGCATTTGGCCAGACTTCCGATCAAGCCGCAGCATCCGAGAAGAAGTCGGGCTCGAGCAAACCGAAATTGTCGGATGCCAGACCGACCTCGCCGAACGCCACGATCAATCTCGTCCATCTCCTCGTCAAGCAGGGCGTCCTCACCGAGGACCAGGCGGCGGGGCTGATCAAGCAGGCCGACGATGAGGCCTACATCGCGCGCCAGGCAGCGAAGAACGCTTCGACCAGAGCGGAGGAGGCCGCCAAGGCTGCCAACGCCGCGGCGGCGGCGACCGAACCGAATGGCACGCGGCACGTCACCTACGTGCCTGAGGTGGTCAAGCGGCAGCTGCGCGAGGACATCAAGCGCGAGGTGATGGCGAGGGCGGAGCATGAGAACTGGGCGTCGCCGGGCAAATACCCGGAGTGGGCGCAGCGCATTCGCTTCTACGGGGACATTCGCGCCCGCTATCAGGGCAGCTTCTTTCCGACTGGCAACGATCAGCTCGATGCATTCAACTTCAACACGGTCAATACTGGCTCGCCTTACGACATGGCGAGTTCATACAATCTGCCGACTTACAACGCCTCCAAGAACCGCAATCAAGCCAAGCTTCGCGCGCGCCTCGGAATGGAAGCGGATCTCACCAGCGGCTTTCTTGCAGGAATCCGTATCGCGACAGGTGAGTCGAACTCACCAGTTTCGACAAACCAGACCATGGGCGGTGGTGGTTCGAATTTTTCCAAGTTCGGGCTGTGGCTCGATCGGGGGTACCTGACCTATCAGGCATGGGACCGGGATCTGGTGGCATCGGTCGGACGTTTCGACAACCCGTTCTGGTCGCCGACCGATCTCGTCTGGAACCGCGATCTCGGGTTCGACGGCTTTGCGCTTCAAGGCAAATATCGCGTGTCCGAGGGCTTCACGCCGTTCGGCGTGATCGGCGCCTTTCCGATCTTCAACACCGACTTCAACGCTGGCACCAATCTGACGCAGCTGGACTCCAAGTTTGCAAGCCACGACAAATGGCTGTTCGGCGCGCAAGGCGGCTTCGCGTCGCGTTTCGATCCACTTCACGAATTCCGCGTCGCCGCCGCTTTCTATGATTTCGAAAACGTGCAGGGCCAGGCTTCCGAGCCGTGCTACGTACAGTCGAGTTCGGACGTCTGCAACACGGACCAGACGCGGCCGTTGTTTGCCCAAAAGGGCAACACCTACATGCTGCTGCGCAACTTCCAGGTTGGCTCCTGGAACAATAACGGCACGACAAGCCTCTATCAGTATTTCGGTCTGCTGCAGAAATACCGGCCACTGACGGTGAGTGCATCGGTCGATCTCGGCGATTTTCATCCCTATCATATCGTGATTGACGGCGAGTTCGTCTGGAATACGGCCTTTAATCGGGCGCTCACTGCCGGCGGCACCGGCCTCGCGGCAAGCACCGGCATCACGGCGCCAGGCATGGCGCTCAACAATCGCGCCGCGACGTCGGACGGACAGACCATCGGCCCGTTCAATGGCGGCGACAAAGGCTGGATGACACGGGTCACGGTCGGCAACAAGGAGATCAAGCAGCTCGGCGACTGGAACGTCCACGCCGGCTACAAATATCTCGAGTCCGACGCCACGCTCGACTCCTTCGTCGATTCCGACTTCGGCCTCGGCGGCACCAACCTCAAGGGCTACTTCGTTGGCGGCAGCTACGGTCTCAGCCCGAATGTCTGGGCCTCGCTGCGCTGGATGAGCGCCAATAGTATCGGCGGTGCGCCTTACGCGGTCGACGTCCTGCTCGTCGATCTCAACGCGAAGTTCTGAGCCATGCGCATACGTTCGTCATTCCTCGTGATCGCAGCGGCTGCTTGGATACCGGTTGGACTCGCGCGGGCCGCCGACAGCGACGCCGACAAGCTGCGCGAGGCGCTGCGCGCCGCGACCATGCAGACGCGCCAGTTGGAGGACCAGCGGGCCGCGCTGCAGGCGAAGCTCGCCGACGCCGAGAAGGAGAAGGCCGTCGCCAAGGCCCAGATCGAGGGCGCGAAGGCCGAGACCCGCAGGGTCGAGAAGCGGGAGCGCGAGACGACGGAGGAGTTCAACCGCCGTCTCGCGGAACGCGACGAGACGCTCGACAAATGGAAGGCCGCCTATGAGGAGGCGGCCAGTGTCGCCCGCGATCGCGATGCGGCGCGTGCGAAGTTCGAGGCCGAAGCCAAGGCGTACAAGGCTTCGACCGACAGCTGTGTTGCCAAGAACACGCAGCTGATCACACATGGCCAGGATCTCCTGCGGCGTTATCAAAGTGTCACCATCGGCGACACAATCGTGGCGCGTGAGCCCGTGCTCGGCTTGCGGCGTGTCGAAATCCAGAACGCGATCCAAGACCTCCGGGACAAGATCCTCGACCAGAAGGCGGCACCATGAGTTCTCCATTCTTCGGCAGCGCAGTCCGGATGCGATCGTTCCAGGTTTCCATGCTCGCCGCGGCGCTGGCCTGCGCCCCCTTGGCGGTTTCGGCGCAGACCGCCCCGCCGCGTCCTGCCGCCCCGGCCGTCAAGCCGAAGCCGTCAGCGCCGGTGGCTGCCACGGCCGCGCAACCTCCGGCCGCGACGCCGGTGCAGAGCGTCGCATCCGGCAAGAGCACGGGAGGCGATGACGTCATCGCCCGCGTCGGCGGCACCAACGTCTCCGCTGACGAGATCCGCAGTTATGTCGCTGCGCTCGGACCGCGCGAGCGCGCGGCGTTCGGACAGGATCCGGGCCTGCTCAGCCAGGCCGTTCGCATGATGCTCGCCAACCGCATCGTGCTGCAGGAGGTCGTCGCCAAAAAGTGGGATCAGCAGCCGAGCATCGCCGAGCAGCTCGACCGCGTGCGTGAGAATGCCGTGGTGGAGTTGTATCTGCAATCGGTGTCGACGCCTCCGGCCGGCTTCCCCAGCGATGACGAGCTGCAGAAGGTCTACGACGCCAACCGCGCGGCATTGCTGATGCCGCGTCAGTTCCAGCTGGCGCAGATCTTCGTGCCCTTGTCCAAGGACGCCGACAAGGCGGCCGAGGACAAGAGCAGGAAGACGGTCGAAGACATCCAGCGCAAGCTGAAGGCGCCGGGAGCCGATTTCGCTGCCCTCGCCAACGACAACAGCGAGGTCAAGAACGGCGGCGACCTCGGCTGGATCGTCGAAAGCCAGATCCGCCCGGAGATCCGCGCCACCGTGATGGAGCTTGCCAAGAGCGCCGTGTCGGAGCCGATCAAGCTCGACGATGGCTGGCACATCCTCAAGCTGGTCGACACCAAGGCGTCCTACACGCGGACCCTGCCCGAGGTTCGTGATGCGCTCGTGCAGCAGATCCGCAACGAGCGCGCGGGCGCGCTGCGGCGCGCCTATCTCGCCGATCTCGTGAAGCAGCATCCGCCGGTCATCAACGAGCTCGCGCTGTCCAATCTGCTCAGCGAGCAGGTCTCGGCGGCGAGATAGCGCCGCGATGTCTGCTCGCGTTGCCGGCGCGCCGGCCGTCCTCTCGTTTCTGATACGGAGCTTCTGATGTCCGACACCATCATCGACAGGCTGTCTCTCGATCGGCTGCGCGAGCAGTTCCAGCACGCGGGCTACCGCGTCGAAGCGCTGACCGATCCCGCCGCGAACCTCTCCTATCTGCGCTCTGCGACCAACGGGATCGCATTCGATATTCGTCCCGGCAACATGCTGCCCGGCGACGAGCAGGTCTTCGTCGACGTCGCGCTGATCGCGGTCCTGCACGTGCAGGGTGAGATGCCGCTGGATCTCGTCAATCGCTGGAACGCAACGCGCCGCTTCGCCCGCCTGCAGTTCAGCCCGCCCTTCCTGGCCTTGTCGCTGGACATCTCCGTGGCCGGCGGTGTTTCTCCAACCCATGTGCGCGGACAGATCGAGATCTGGGACCAGCTCGTGCAGCAGCTGGTGTCTTTCCTCCGTGAGGAGATCGCAGCCCTTGCCAAGCCGAAGCAGGCCGACGATGCCCAGACCGCGACGACGCCCGCGTCTGCAAACGGCCACATCGCCGATGCGGGTCCGGCTCATCCGGTGCAGTAGCGCGCGCATGGGTAACACCGCGAGCATCGATCCCGACAGGCAAAGCGCAGCCATACCGTGCGGCCGCCGCATGGTCGTGCTCGCAGCCGTCGCGATCGCACTTGCGGCTGCCGTTTCGGTCGCCCCGCTGCACGCGGAGCCGGCCGCTGAGGATCGCGCCGCTCGCGAGAGTGATGCAGGCTCCGAGTCGACGCTGAGCGTTGTCGCCAAGCCGCCGGCGGTTTCTGCACTCTCAAGGCCGGGATCATCCTCGGCTCCATCCGTCGGCCCGTCCTCGACCGCAGGTCAGTCAGACGCACTCGGCACCTATCGGGCGTTGATCGCCAAGGAGGCTCGGAACTCGGCGCTTGCGCCGGAGATTGCCGAGGCGGTCATGGCCGTGGAGAGCGGCTACAACCCCGACGCGATCGGCGGCTCCGGTGAGATCGGCCTGATGCAGATCATGCCGTCGACGGCGCGGATGCTGGGGTTTATCGGGAGCAATGCCGAACTCGCGGTGCCCGAGACCAACATTCATTATGGTGTGCTGTACCTGGCCCAGGCTTGGCGTCTGGCCGGCGGCGATCTCTGTACGGCGACGATGAAATATCGTGCCGGCCATGGCGAGACGCGGTTCTCCTATCTGTCGGTCAACTACTGCCTGGCGGTGCGGGCCAAGCTCGCCGCGCGCGGCTTCGCCGTGACCGGCGAGGTTCCGACGCCGACGTTCGGGGCGCCCGGCAGCGCCGCTGCGAGCAGCGTTGCGCGGGCCGGCGGCGCCTGCGGCCGCCGCTGCCTGATCGCACCGGCGACGCTCGGCCGCGTCGATCTGGCATCCCTCAATGCGAAGCTGAGCACACTGGTCGTGCAGGCGCGCGCGGGGAGGTGACGCCGATGCTGTGCTCGAGCCGATGGCCTTTACCAACATGGCCCTTACCGACAACGGCGCTCGTTCCCGCCGCCATGCTGCTCCTCATCAGCGTGCCTTCCATCGCCGCCGAGCCGCAACTCCTTCCGCCGGTGACCGTGGACCTGCCGGATCGCCCGCCGGCGAGTCCGCTGTTGCCAGGACCAGGGGACACGGCTGCGACCCCGGTGCTGGGTGGCCGCGTGGCGACGTCCGGCGACAAACCCGAGCGCTGTGCGGACGGCGCCTCCGCCCAGCCTCGCACGCTCAGTTGCATCAACGAAAGCCTCAGGCGCAAGGTGGACGCCGTCAATCCCCTCGGCAACCAGGCGCCGATCGACGCGAGATCATCCGATCTCAAGGTCGGCACCGCGAACGTCCCCGCGGTTCGGCAGCAATACGGTGATAATTTCGGGCGCTCGGTCGTGCCCTATCGGCCCACGGCGGTGTTTCCTTCGGGCTTCGGGCGCCGCTGAGCGGGCTTCGAGCCCCGACGGTTTCCTGCCTTCGCGCGCTAGTCTAACGATCATGGCCCTCATGCCGCGCTGGCCTCGGCTCGCGGGAGTTCTTGTTTGCGCTTTCGTCCACCTGATCGTTGTGCCCGGCGTCGATCCAGGGTGACGCGGCGCCTGTCTTCGTCACGACCTCACATTGCTTTCACGGTGCGCGTCCTGCGCCTCGTACGCGAACCGTGCGAAGCGCAGGGCCAGCGTCGGCAGCACGAGGAGATTGAGTGCCATCGAGGTCAGCAGTCCGCCGAGGATGACGATGGCCATCGGGCCCTCGATCTCGCGGCCCGGCTCGCCGGCGCCGAGCGCGAGCGGCAGGAGGCCGAGACCGGTCACCAGCGACGTCATCAGGATCGGCACGAGGCGGTCGGCCGCGCCGGCGATCGCCGTTTCCAGACCCCACGCACGACCCTCGGCCACGACCAGATGCTCGTAGTGCGAGATCATCAGGATCGAGTTGCGGAGCGCAATTCCGAACAGCGTGACGAAGCCGACCATCGAGCCCAGCGACAGCACGCCGCCCGTCAGGGCGACCGCGAACACGCCGCCCACGAAGGCGAAAGGCAGGTTGATCAGCACCAGCGCGAGGTTGCGCCAATGGCCGGTGACGAACGACAGCAGGAGCACGATGCCGATCGTCGCCAGCAGCGAATTCACCAGCAGGTCGCGCCGTGACCGCGCCTGCGCCTCGGCCGCGCCGGTGAACTCGACGTGCGCGCCGGGCGGTAGCTCGACCTCCTTGGCGATCTTCTTCCTGGCTGCGGCGACGAAGGATTCAAGGTCGCGCTCGGCGACGTTGGCGGTGACCGTCTGAACGCGCTGCGCATTGCGATGGAGCACGACGTAGCGCCCGGACGTGCCGTAGACGTCCGCAACCTGCTTCAGGAGAATGTAGGCACCGCTCGGCGTGCGGATCGGCATGTCGCCGATCTGGCTCGGGCGGGCGCTGGCCTCGGGGTCGAGCTTCACGATGACGTTGAAGACGATGTTGCCTTCATAGGCCTGGCCGACCACGTCGCCCTGATAGGCGGTGCGGATCAGCTCCAGCACTTCGACCGCGTCGAGGCCCCAGGCCTGCAGATCGGTCGGCCGCAGCGTCACGTTGACCTGCGGCATACCCGGCGGCGATTGCTGTTGGATGTCGATCGCGCCCCAGACTTCGCCGAGCTCGCGCGCGATGTCGCGCGCCGCACGCTCGAGGTCGTCGAGATCGGGACCGAACACGTTGATGACGACGGCGGCGTTGAAGCCGGAGACCGTCTCCTCGATGCGCTCGGTGAGGTAGGTCTTGATCGACAGGCTGATGCCGGCAAAATTGGCGAGCGCAGCGCGGATGCGCTGCTCGGCGCGTTCCTGCGCCTCGCCGGACAGGCCCGGCTGCAGATCGACCTCGATCTCGCTGGAATGGGTGCCGGCCGTGTCGACGCCGGCTTCGGCGCGGCCGGTATGCTGCGCGATGCTGCGCACCTCCGGAACACTGCGCAGGGCATCGGCGATCAGCGTGCCGAGGCGCAGCGATTCATCGAGCGACGTGCCGGGAAGCGTCGAGACGTGCAGGATGAGGTGGCCTTCCCGCAGATCGGGCAGGAACGTGCCGCCGAAGAATGGCACGATGGCAGCCCCGGCCAGCGTGAGCAGGATCGCCATCGCGGTGACGAGCCTCGGAAACCGGCCGAGCCGGCCCAGCAGCCGCTCGTAACGGCGGCGCGACCAGCGCACCAGCGGCGGCTCGCGCGCCTCGCCGCGCGGCTTCCTGCCGGTCAGCAGCATTATCGACAGTGCGGGCGTCACCGTCAGAGCGACGATCAGCGACGCCAGCACGGCCAGGATGTAGGCGATGCCCAGCGGACCGAACAGCCGGCCGGCGAGGCCCGGTAGCGCCAGGATCGGCACGAACACCAGCAGCACCGCGAACGTCGCGTAGGCGACGGCGCTGCGGACCTCGAGCATGGCGTCATAGACGACGCGGGCTTCGCTGCGCGGTAAGGGCAGGCTTCGGTTCTCACGCAGCCGGCGCACCACGTTCTCGACCCCGATCACGGCATCGTCGACGACCTCCCCGATCGCGATCGCAAGGCCCCCGAGAGTCATCGTGTCCAGGCTCTGCCCCATCCATTGCAGGGCCAGCACCGCCGAGAACAGCGACAGCGGGATCGCGGTGCAACTGATCAGCGAGGTGCGCCAGTCGTAGAGGAACAGGAACAGCACGACGATGACCAGCGCGCCACCGATCAAAAGCGCGGACAGCACGTTCTGGGTCGCGGCATCGATGAAGGTCGCGGGCCGAAACAGGTCGGCATGCAGATCGACCTTTTCGCTCTCCAGCGCCGGGCGCAGCTCCTGCAGCGCAGCCTCGACGCGCGCCGCGACATTGCGCGTATTGGCGCCGTATTGCTGGCTGATCATCATCATGATGCCGGGCTTGCCATTGATCAGCGCGCCGCCGATCGGCGGCTCGGGCGCGTTCGCGATCGTTGCGACGTCGCCGAGCACGACGCTGGCGCCACCCTGGTGCAGCAGGACCGTTCGCGCGAGCTGCTCCGGCGTCAGCGACTGGCCCTGCGTCTGCAGGATGACCCGCTGATTGGCGGTGTCGACGAAGCCCGCGCCGCGGACCCCGGTGGCCTTGCGCGCGGCGGCCAGGACGTCGTTGATGCCGACGCCGAACCGGACCAGGTCGTCGGATCGGACCTGCACCTGCAGCGACCTGATGTCGCGGCCATAGGTCGTGATCTGCGCCACGCCGGCGACGGCGAGCAGGCGCCGGCTCACGGTCCAGTCGGCGATGGTGCGCAGATCCATCAGCGAGCGCTGCTCGGAGGTCAGCCCGATCACCAGCACCGTGCCCGCCGCCGGCACCAGCGGCGTCATCGCGGGGGCCCGCACGCCCTGCGGCAGACCGCTCGCGACCACGGTGAGCCGCTCCGTCACCAACTGCCGCGCCCTGAACACGTCGGTGCCGGGCTGGAAGATCACCGAGACGACGGACAGGCCCTGAATCGACGACGAGCGCATGCTCTCGACGCCGGCGAGGCCATTGATCGAGGTCTCGATCGGCTGCGTGACCAGCACTTCGACCTGCTCCGGACTGAGGCCGGGGGCCTCGGTCTGGATCGAAACCTGCGGCGGCGCAAATTCGGGGAAGACGGCGTATTTGGCGCTGCCCAGCGAGAAGATGCCGTGACCAAGGATGGTGCAGGCGAGCGCCAGCATCATGCCGCGAAAGCGGATGGCGAACGAGACCAGCGCGGCCTGCGGACCCGTGGCGGCGACGCGAACGCCGTTAGTCATCGTCGCCGCCGTTGCCGCGAAGCTCGCTCCTGGCCTCTTCCGACAGCAGGACCTGGGCGCCGCGAAGGACGATCTCGGAGCCCGACGGAATGTCCTGCACGACATAGTCATCGTCGGAGACGGGCTGATCGGTGCGGATCGGATGGCGCCTGAAGGTCTCGGGTCCGGCGCGCAGATAGACCCAGGAGCGGCCCTGCCATTGCACGATGGCGGTATCCTCGACGAAGACACCGTCGAACGATCTGCCGGAGGGCACGTAGGCGGTGGTGTTCATCCCAGGCAACAGCCCGCTGTCGCCGGCGCCGACGAAGAAGTAGCTCACGCCCTGGATGCGCGGGTCCGTTCGCGGCGCGGGCGACAGGTATTGGAGGTCGATGTTGGCCGTGCGGGTCGGCGCCTGGGCAAGCGCGGTGCGCGGCGGCGCGGCCAGCGTCACGCCCGGCGGCAGGGTGACCTGAACGAGCAGCAGCTCGCGTTCGATCAGCTGCACGACCTGGGGCGAGCGCTCGATGATGCCTTTTCCGATCACCGGCCCCCATTCCTGCCGTGCGGTGGCCATCAAGGTCTTGACCTGCGATTCCGCGGCGGCGAGCGCAGCCTGGTCGGTGCGGAACGTGCCTTCGGCCGCCTCGGCGTCCTTCTTGGGCATCGCTGCGGACTGGAATAGATCGCGGGCGCGCTCGAATGCGAGCTTCGCGACGTCGAGCTTCGCCTGCGCGGTCTGCAGCTGAGCCTGGGCGTTGGCGTAGTTGTTGGTGAGCTCGGTCAGCCTGGCGACGTCCAGCACGGCGCCGTAGGCACGAAACTGTTCGGGATGGGATTCCGCGGCCAACACCGCGGTCTGGAGTCCGATCTGCTTCTGCTGCGTCGCGGAAAGCTTGACCGTCGCCGGTTCACGGCCCGCCGCGCCGGCGGCCTGTGCCGGCGCCTGATCGCTCCAGGGAAGCGTGATCAGCGTCAGCAGTGTTGCACCGCATGCGGCCGCAGCTCTGATCCGTTGCCAAGACATGCAGTGATGGACCACCAGCCGGGGACGTCGGGACGACGTTGATATGACGGCCATAACTGCTACTTCAGGTTCCCAGGCGATTCAAGGCGCGCCATCCGGCATGACGACATGAGCGCTCAGCGAGGCGCATGCACCCCGAACAGGAGGTTGCGTCACGACCGCCTGCCGCATCACGGCACCGGCCATGCGGCGATCCGTGCGAGGTGGGACACTCCGGATCGGCCGTCAAGGCGAGCGAATATTCGGGCAACGCGGCGCACGACTCGTGGCGGCCCATCCATGTCGAGCCGCATACGAGGTCTCGCTGTGGCCGAACGTTGACCGTACGCGCGCCCTTATGTGGAGACGAGGCGGCTCACTATGCGCCCGGGCGTTTCTGTTTGTCGTTAGAAGTATTCTTAGACATCTTCTAAGCGTATTCGCGTGCGACAAGTTCGCATCACGGCTGTCATGGCGGTGGTTACAGAAAAAGCGCAAGACTAGCGCGCGTTACGCAAGATACCTGCTCCCGAATGACCCGGGATTTTTTCCCGATTCCTGGCAAGGCGCGACAATCGTCACATTCATCTACCTGTCGGGTCATTGATGTGACCTACCTTCGCCATACGCCTCCGCAACGACTTGGACGTTCCAGCGACGTTGCAGCGAGGAAAGCTTGTCCAGACTGAACCCACTCCCCGATGGCCCGGTGTGCCGTGATCACGAGCACGGCGATCCTCGTTGGTCAGCCTCGCGCCGCCCTCAGGCCGGTCTTGCAGCCCAGCTCAGAGGGGGATCAGTGCAATGAGCCATCCGGTGATCATGCGGCCCAGCGAGGCCAACTCCATCGATCGCATCTCGCCGATCGGCGGCGCCGACCACGGCGTGCGCCTGCTTGGACCCATCGGGGCCGGTGGGGCGCCGGCGGCGGAGACCGAGTCGTCCGCGGACCATTGGGAATCAGCTGTGGCCGCATCGTTCAACGCGGGACCGGTCGTCGATCCCCTGCAGAACGTCCTCGGCTGCCTGACCGAAATCATTCGCTCCGAGCGGTCTCCGGCCGAACGCCCGTCGGATCATCCGTTCGCTGACGATCATGGCCTCGCTCTGCACCAGGAGGAGCTCGAGAGCCTGCCGGGCGTGGTGCTCAACACCTTCGACGTCGACGGTCCGGTGTGGCTCGCGGTCGAGGCGCTCACCGCGACGGAGCCCCCGGCGATCGATTCCGATCTCGAGATGTGGGTCGAGCTGTCCTCCGATCCGGATCGGCGTCCGATGCCGCGCGACAACGTGGTGGTCACGGTCGACGAGATCGAGAAGAACCGCCTCACCTTTGCCCGCCATGCGCGGCCCGAAGATTTTTCGCCGGCTGCGTCGCACGACGCCGGCGCTGGCGCCTGGTCCGGACGGCTGCGGCTGGAGCAGCGCACGGACCTCGTCCATCGGATCGAGCGCTACGTTGCCGGGCCGTGGACCGCGTGGGCCGAAACCGAACGCGCGCGTCGCCGCACCATGGCAATCCACCAGCGCCTGTCTGAGATGGCCACTGCGCTCGATGCCGATCTGACCAAGGAGATCATGTGGGGCATCGCGCTGTCGTCATGGCGGTACGGCGGGCGCCAATTCGAACTGCCGTTGTTCGAGCGCCCCGTCGAGATCGAGATCATCGAACGTCCCGATGCTGAGATCAGAATCCGGCCGCGCTTCGTCGGAGCGGCCGTCAATCTCAGGGCGCTCGAGGCATTGGCACCGGACGCGGCGCTTGCCTTGTGCCACAAGTCCGAACGCTTGATCGAGGCGCTCGAGCAGCGTGGTGAACTGTCGCCGTTCACGCCGATCGGCCTCGAGCAGATCCTGAACGCGGTTGGTGCGCAGCCCGGGCAGAAGGCGATCCGGGGCCTTGCGGCATCGGAAGACGCGCCACCTTCGGACGCCGGCGACCCCTCGGTCGCGGCGGGACGCTGGGTGATATCAGCGCGGCGGCGGCCGGAGAGCCTGGCCTTGCGCGACATCGATTGCCTGAAGAACGCGATCGAGCATGCGCCGCAGAGCGAGTGCTGCCTGTCGGACGCAGTGGAGGGGCTGCTGGCGCAGCCGAACGGCAGGGGGCACGCCAGTGCCCGCCGGCACCTGTCCAGCATCGTCGGCGGCCCGATCGACATTGCGCCTGCACCCAAGCCCGACCTGGCCGATCAAGGCGATCTGTTCTTCCCGCTGCCGGCCAGCATCGAGGACGTCGAGGTCGTGCGCGAGCTCTCGCGATCGGATGGCCTCGTGGTCCAGTCCGCCGGACGCGACGAGCGGATCACGACGCTCGTCAACATCGTCTGCCATCATCTCGCGCTCGGCTCGCGCATCCTCGTCGTGTCGCGCGACGAGACCGCGCTTTCGCTCCTGCATCAGAAGCTGCCGTCGAGCATCCGCGAGCTGACGGTCAGTTCGACCGGCTCAGACAAGGACGTGCTCAGGAAAGCCGAAGCGCTGGCGAGCCGCTTGCAGCCGCTCCTGGACACGACCAACCTGCGCGACCATGCCGGTCAGATCGGCCGGCTGGAACGCGACATCATCTCCAAACGCTCGCAGATTGCATCGCTCGACGATGAAATCGCCGACATCGTCCGGCGCAATCTGCGGCTGGCCGGCAGCGTGCCGGAGCTGTCGTTCGAACTGATCGAGGGGCTGGTCACCGGCCAGGACGTGTATTCCTGGTTCACCGACCGTCCGATATGTCTGCTCGCCAACACGGCGCCTCTGGTTGCCGCGGTGGACGAGGCGGGCGAGGCGCGACGTCGGCTCGCCGGGCGTCTCAAGCACATCGACGACGACTTGCCTGAGATCGCGACGCTTCCCGACGCAGCGGCGATTCTCGCCCTGCACGAGGAGTTGCGGCAGCAGGCCGGGCTGTCGTCCGACGAAGGCCGCGACGAAGACCTTGCGCTCGACGCCATCGCGATGTTCGGACTGGACGCAACCAGCAGGTTGGCGGCCGATCTCGATGCGCTGGTCTCGGCTCATCGCGCCATCGCCGACCAGGCCTGGCTCGCACGGCTGTCGCCGCTCGGTACCGGCAAGACTGACGTTTCCCCGGGTCTCGACAAGGTCGTGGGTTGGGCGCGCGACGCCTCCTTCCAGCTGTCCAGAAGCGCCGAATTCGCCAAGCGACAGGTGCAGGCGCCGGTCGAACTGTTCACCAAGCGAGACGCGATCCGTGTCGTCGAGCGGCTCGCGGCCGGCGAGAAGGCATTTGCGCGATTCTCCCCATCGCGGCGCGGCCTGAAGGCCGCCATAGAGGCGATCACGGTGGACCGCGTTGCACCGTCGACGCCGGCCGACTGGCGGTATGTCGGCCGCTTCCTGCTCTGGCGTCATGACCTACATTCGCTGCGGACGCGATGGACATCGATTGCGACGAGGATCGACGCGCCGGCGGTTCAGCTGGAATCGGCGCGGGCGTTCGACGACCTGGAGCGCGTTGTCAGGGGTGTCGAGGCCGCGATCGTGACGGCCGCACTCGCTGTCCGCAACGTCGTCGATGCCTGCCGCAAGCTGTCGATGCCGGATAGCGAGATCGACGCGATGCTCGCGGACGTGCAGCGGCCGACGGCGTTCGGCGCGGCCATCCGGAGCGTCATGAAGCGCGTGTCGGGGCCGCTGGTCGAGCTCGCGCGGCTGGGCGAATTGTTCGCCGGAGCAGGCGAGCTGGCTGCTTCCGTTCAGGCCGATGTTCTCTCGCAGATCGGCGATCCCGAGGTTGATCCACAGCGGCTCGAGGCGCGCTGGGCGGGCGTTCTCGCAACCATGGACTCGATCGCGCAGGCCCGCGGTGACTACGAGCTCGTCAGAACGGCGTGCCGGATGGCGATCGAGGCGGGGGCGCCGGATCTCGCCCATCGGCTCCGCACCGAGCCGGCAATTCGCGGCGCCGAGGACACGGTGCCGCGCTCGGACTGGGTGACAGCCTGGAACTGGGCCGTGCTGATGCGGATCGAAAATCCCGATGAGCGGCAGCTGCTGTACGACCTCTCGGCTCAGCGTCATCGCCTGGAGAAGCGATCGCTGGCGCTGTTCGAAACCGTGATCAGCGCGCGGATGACGCTCGGCATCGCGCAGAACGCGAGTGGCCCGGTCAGGCAGTCGCTCAAGCGGTTCAAGGACACGATGCAAAAAATGGCGTCGGCGTGCTCCGGCCCGACCGCGCGCCGGCTTCGTGTCGCTGCCCGCAGCTCTCTGGACGGCTGGCTCGAGGACGTCCCGTGTCACGTCATGCCTGCATGGCGCGTCGCCGAGCTGCTGCCGGCTCGGATCGGCACTTTCGATCTGCTGGTCGTCGATCATGCGTCACGCTCGGATCTGCGCGAACTGACGGCCATGCTGCGGGCCCGCAAAGTGCTGATCAGCGACGAGCGTCGCGATACCGGCCGCAGCGAGCTCGTCCGCAACGAAGTCGGCATCGAACCGAAGAACCTGCGTGGCATTCCTCCCGCGCTTCGTCGATTGCTGCTGCCGGATGCCTCATTGCGTGATTTCGCCGAAATCCTGTTCCCGGAGCGCATCGTCGAGATTCGCCCGCGCAGCGGCGACGTCGAAGCCGCCGCGATCGGTGCTTCGCTGCAGCCTGAACGGTCCGAGACGGTCGACGCCCTGACACGGGAGGCGCCGAAGCCGAAGCGGACCGACGCGGTCGCAACGAAGCGTCGGGCCCCCCCACTGCCGAAGGCCAATGCAGCGCATACACTCGAGGATGAGATCGCGACGTTGGCGAAGTATTTGTCGCTCGCCCGCCGGTCCGGAACCGAGCTCGTCGCCAAGGCGGGCGCGGTGATCGATGGCCCAACCGCGCAACGGCCCGAGGCCCGCCCGGCCATGCCCAAGGCATCGCCGGAGGTCCGTGTGCTGCGCCGGCGCCCGCCGCGCGTTGCGGCGACGGAGGCCGTCATCCTCCCAGCGCAGCCCGAACGTCCGCTCGCGGTGCTCCCGCCGGCGGCGGTCGTGCCGGCCAAGCCTGATCCTGCCGCCGCTCGCCCAAACATCGTGGTCGATCCGCAGGTGATAGCCGATCAGCCGGATCAGAAGGGACCCAGTCCCGTCATCGAGGTGGCGGTCGAAGCGGTCGTCAAGGAGGTGCCGGCGAGCACGGAGCCGGCGAAGCAGCCGGAGCCGAGTGCGGCCCCGGCAGAGAGCAAGATTCATCCGTCGCTGCTCGAGATGGCGTTCAAGGCGGTCGAGGACACCGCGAAACCACGCCGTTATTTGTCCCGCCGGCGCGTGATGGCCGTTGCAGCGGTTGGCCTGTTGGCGATCGCAGGCGTCGCGGCCGCCTATTGGGAGCGGGCCCCCGAGTGGGGCCAGGTGTTGGTGAGCAGTGCCACGCCGGCCTCGGCACAGCCCAGCGAGCCAGCGCCGCGCACGGTCGGCGCCGAACGGATCATGCCTGACGGCAAGCAGGTCGTCGCCAGCGACGATCACGCCACCGTCGGACAGGCTGCGGCGGCCGTGGCAGCTCCAGCGCAGGCGTTCCTCTATCACGAGGATCCGCAGGATCCGAAAGGCAAGCGCTTCTCCGGCAAGGTGACCTGGTCGCTCGAACAGAGCAAGGGTCCCCGCCTCGATTCATCGCCCGTGATCAAGGGAGACATCGAGATCGAGAATGGCATGAAAGTATCGATGACGCTGCGGCGGAACGGCGATCTGGAGCTGCCGGCGAGCCACGTCATGGAGCTGGCGTTCAACTTGCCGGATCAGGCTGCGGGCGGGCTGTCGAGCCTGAGAGGCGTCGGACTGAAAGGCGAGGAGACGGAGCGTGGCATCGCGCTGGCCACTCAGACCGCGAGGGTGACACCGAAGTTCTTCATGATCGCGCTGTCGGCCAACGACGTCGATACGAAGCGAAACATGATGCTTCTGACGAGCAAGAAGTGGTTCGATATTCCGATCGTGTACGAGACCGGCAACCGGGCACTGTTGTCGATCGAGAAGGGGGGCGACGGCGAGCGTGTATTCAACAACGCAGTCGCCGCCTGGGGTCAGTGAGCGGATTGGCAGCGTCGCGAGATGAGGACAGCATGAGCGAGAGTTCAGCGTTGCAGTGGCTGCGAGCCCCCAGGCTTGCCGAGGATACTCTGCCGAACGACGCGGTCACGGTCGACTGCAAGCGGTGCGGCCGCTCGGTGCAGGTTTCCCTCAGCCCGATGCGTCCGTCATGCTTCCTGCACGTCGACGATCAGGTCGAGTGTCCCGAAGTCCAGGAGCGCTGGACCGGGAACGGCGACGGCGGGCTCCTGCTGATGATGTGCGGCGCGTTGGAGCGGTCGCTCGACGCCGATTGGGAGGCCGAGGAAGCCGCGGTCGCGGCAAGGCACGCTCCGGCGCCGGTCGTTCCCCCCTTGCATCCACGCTCCGCGCCCGAGCGCGCGGATGCAGAGTCGTGGAACGACGATCAGGGGGACGAGCAGGATGATGCGGGCCGCATCGGTTGGCTGCATGGGCTGTTCGCAAGGATCGGTCGTCCAGGAAAGCGCCATGTCCGCACCGCCATTGGCGTCGTTTCGCTCATCATCGTAGTCCTCGGTGGCCTGGTGCTGCCATTCCGCGAAATGAAGCTCCTGATCCAGTCTCAGCCGGGGCCGGCGGGGGCTTCCAATCTGCAGAGGGATGCACTTCCCGTCACCTCGCCTCGACGGATCGCGACGGAAACCGCGAGCAGTGCTGCCTCGACGCAGGAGATGCCGCTCGGCGCAAGGTCGGTGTCCAACTCCGCTGCCGTGCCGCGCCAGCCACCGGCAATGGAGACGGCACCGTCGAAGCTCTTGGCTGAGGCCACCGCATCGTTACAGACGGCGATGGCGGCCCAGTCCGCTGCGGGACCGGCGCCGAAGCTGCGCGCACCCGAGATGGTCCAGATCGCCGGCGGCACGTTTGCCATGGGCGGCGATGACGATTCCGAGCAGCCGGTCCACCAGGTCAGCATCCGGTCCTTCGCCCTCGGTAAATATCCGGTGACGGTCGGGGAGTGGAAGCAGTGTGTCGCCGCCGCAAGCTGCGCCGACATCGCAGCGGGCGCCGACGATCGCCCGGTCGCCAATGTGAGCTACGACGACGCGCAGGCCTATCTCGCATGGCTCGCCAAGGTCACCGGCAAGCCGTTCCGGTTGCCCAGCGAGGCGGAGTGGGAATATGCCGCGCGCGGCGGACAGCGCAGCAAATATTGGTGGGGCGATCGCATGCGCTCCGGCATGGCCAATTGCAAGGGATGCAACAACAACAATGATGCTGCGGAGGCGGCGCAGCCGCTGAAGGTCGGCAGCTTCCAGCCGAATTCCTTCGGCCTGTTCGACATGGGAGGCGGGGTCGGCCAATGGGTCGCGGACAACTGGCACAAGAACTACAAGGGGGCACCGGCCGACGGCGCGGCATGGCTGGAGGAGGGCAACTACGCCCGTGTCATCCGCTCGGGGTCGTGGACGAACGGGCCGGCCGATGCGCGTGCGGGCAGTCGCGATCGCTATGACGGCCGCATCAGACATCCGACGCTGGGCTTCCGCGTCGCCCTCTCACCATAGCGCGAGGAGAGCTGCATGTGGCGAACGACATCCGCGCGACTTTGCCTCTTCCTGACGATGTCGCTCGCGCTCGCGCCCTCGCTGGCGTCCGCCAAGGGGACGAAGTCGCAGAAGGACGCACGCGTCTACTTCATCGCGCCGGCAGACGGCGAGACGGTGACCGGGCCGTTCGTCTGCCGCTTCGGCCTGCGCAACATGAGCGTCACGCATGCGGGGGACGATTTCGCCGGCAGCGGCCACCACCATCTCCTGGTCGATGTCGATGAAACGATGGAGGCCGGCCAGCCGATCCCGCGCGACAAGAAGCATATCCACTATGCCGCCGGCGAGACCGAGGCGCGGGTCGAGCTGTCGCCGGGCAAGCATACGCTGCAGCTCGTGCTGGGCGATTCGAAGCATCTCAACTTCGACCCGCCGGTGGTCTCCGAGAAGATCATGATCACCGTCGGCCGCCCGAATGCGTCGGAGGAGCAGGCCCGCGCGGCGAGGAAGACCAGTGAGCGGAGAAAGCTCCTGGAGCGAGTCGCGCCTGCAGAGCCGCAGCAGACTCAAGCTGATCCGACGCCAGAGATGACGAAGTCTCCTGAGAGCTCGAACTTCCTCAGCCGCGTCCTGTCCGGGACAAAGTAGAACACGGCTTGGATCGTCGCCCCATGGCGGTCGCCGCAGGCCCGGCATCGGGGCCGTGTCGCGGCCGAACATCCTGCATGTGATCGTGATGCTCTGGGCCGGCATGCGTCGGTCCCGATCGCGCGCTCAGGCGCGTACCATCTTCAGGAACCATCGTGCGCGGCGACGCTTGTCCATCCGCAGCGCGCGGCCGATGCAGGCCATGCCCGCCTGCGGCCAGCAGCAATCGATGGGTGGACCATGTCGAAACGCGCGTTACAGCCTGCCAGTCACGCCGCGCTGCGCAGCGCCGCCGGCAACGACAGCGGTTTGCCGGATGGCGGGCGCAGGTCTGGTCCCACGTGGATGGCAGAGCGGGATCCGTCGTGGGATATCGTCGCCGAAGCGTCCGACCAATCCTTCCCGTGCAGCGACCCGCCCCCATGGTCGGCACTCCGCGTCGGTGAGAGCATCGATCACACGTGAGATGGGCTCCTGCTGCTCCGTGCGGGGCTCGTCGCGGTTCGCACGAATGTGCGCTTGGCGGCGGCTGATCGCGCGCGAATGAGGCCACGTCGGTCGTGATCGGGCGTCCTCGACCATCCGATGCGTGAGAGATCGGTGAGATAAAAATTTTTTTCTGAGGCTTAAGGTCGCAGCTCGTCGTCGGCGGTTCGGTTCTCGCCTCATCGTCGTCACAGCTCCAATCGGGCGGGAGTGTGGTCTCCGACGGTGTCCGCGGTAGCGTCCGCGGCGGGAGTTGAACCCGGTCGGCATGTCACGACGGCGATACGTCCTTGCGAATCAATGTCACTTGCAGTGCGCGGGAACCGCACCCAATTCGTGACCTCAGAAAACATCAGTGGTCTGCGGACATGGTTCGATCGCAACTGGAACGCACTTAAGTCCGTGCGCCAGCGACAATGCGGCCGCATGCGGGACGACTTGGGCTGCGCATGCGCATTCGAGGCCGGCGACGGCCGCGAGCGATGTCCAAGTTTCGTTGAAATCTCCCTCCCCTTTGTCACCTCGCGCAGTGAGCGCTGAACGCGCCGGATAGCGCAGTCGTTGAAGGAGGGATTTGATTATGAAGGTCATCAGGATCTTGGTCGTTGCATTGGCGGCGGGTATCGCATCGGGCTCCGCTGCACTCGCCGACGGCTACAAGGATTGCACCAAGCTCGACAAGGCGTCGTGGAAGACCGTCGCTGATGCCGAGGCCAAGGCAAAAGCGGCGGGCTATGAGGTTCGCCAGACCAAGATCGAGGGCACCTGCTACGAAGTCTACGGCGTCAAGGGCGGCAAGCTCTTCGAGCTGTTCTACAGCCCGGAAAACCTCGCGCTGAAGCACACCATCGCGAAGTGATCTGACCATCATGCGTGACGCAGGGCAGGCACGCCGGAACGTCTCGTCCGAGACGCCGGCGAACTCACGTTCGGACACCGTCGCGGTCTGGGACTTTCCGCTTCGCGTCTGGCACTGGGCTCTCGCGGCCTTCGTGCTCGTCGCCTGCGTCACGCCCAACACGTTCGATCCGCTGCATCGGCTGGCGGGCTATGCCGTCATCGGACTTCTTGCATTCAGACTGATCTGGGGACTCATCGGCGGCCGCCATTCGCTGTTCGCGCGCATCAGCCTCAAGCTGCGCGCGGCGCCTCGATACATCGTGGGCATGCTGCGGGGAGAGACGGGGCGGTATCTCGGGCTGAACCCGGCGGGGGCCGCGATGCTCGTCGTGATGCTCGGGCTTCTGATCGTCTCGACGATCAGCGGCGTGATGCAGGTCTCGGTCCGGTTCTTCGGCGTGGGGTGGATCGAACAGACGCATGCCCTGTCGTCCAACGCCATCATCGCCCTGATCGCCGTGCACGTGCTCGGAACGTTGTGGATGAGCGTGCTGCAGCGGGAAAATCTCGTACGTGCCATGTTCACGGGGCGCAAGCGCGTGCCTGGAAGCGCGCGCGCCGCGCCGGTGGATCCGCGCGTTGTCGCGAGCGCGAACGGCAGCAGGGAGCCCGAACCCGTGGCGCCCGAAGAGCGCATATCCGTCGTGCCCGATTTTCCGCCGTTGCGGGCGGACACCCCGGTCGTCGGCGCGAGGCCGGCCGGGCCGGCCCGCATGCCGCGATCCCTCAGCATTCACGACAAGCGGCTCGGAGTGAGTCGATGAGACGGTCCGCACCGGTCGCGTGCGCTCGTCGGCGATATGGGCGGGCAAACACCGGACTGATTCGTCCCCGGCGCGCGCGGGACCCGCGACGGTATGAGTCGAGCGACAGCGTCGCGGCGAGCGCCTGGAAGATCGGACCTGAGCGTCAGCAGGCGTCTGTCGCGAGCTCGACGCGCCCGGCCAATGCCGATCACGAACGACGCTGGATCAGGCGGCACGATGAAGCTGCGATGTCTGCGGTATCTCGTATCATTGCGGCCGCTAGGCGAACTAATTGCAGCGAATTGTCGAAGTCGCTTTGCGCGGCTGGAAGCCGCTTGCTCGAGCTGTTCTTCGATGCAGCGTCCTTTGTGAGACGATCGACGCAGCACATCGACACGACGAAACTAATAAATTCGCGCGCTTTGTCGCACACAGCGAGTTTGTCAAATTTCGATACGGCAAATTGCCGCATTCGGAAACTTAAAGTCATTCTACGAAGCACGGCGGTTCGCCGAGCCGCGCGGGCGACGGCAACATTCGGCAGACGGTGAACTGGGGACAGGACGGACATCATGACACTCATTCAGAAGGCACAGGTCGGGGGAGCGATCGCTTTGCTGATGACGGCATTTGCGCCGCTGGCAAGCGCGGCCGAGACCACCATCGAGATCTCGGTCAAGGACAACAAGTTTCAGCCGGCCGAGATGAAGGCGCCAGCCGGCACGCCGATCGTGTTCAAGGTCAAGAATCTCGATGGCTCGCCGGTCGAGTTCGAGAGCGAGCCGCTGGAGTTCGAGACGGTGATCAAGCCGAACATGGAAGGCGTGATCAAGGTCAAGGCGCAGAAGCCCGGCCGCTACGAGTTCTTCGACGACTTCCACCAGGGCAACAAAGGCACGCTGGTCGTGGAGTAGCCGAGGGTCGGCCCGCCAAGGCCGGCGTGAATGTCGGGCGTGCCACGACGCTCCGTCTGCCGGCGCTGCCGAGTCCGGTCGCCCGGCGACAGCTCGAACCGGGTCCGAAACCTTGCACCCGACGACGGCGGCTTGCGGGCCGCGAGCTGTCAAGCCTTCGACGCGCGCCGGTCGCAACGCGTCGTTCAATGCCGGGATCGACGGGAACGATCGCTTTTGGAACAGGCAGGAGGTGAAATGGTCGCTCCCAGACGTCGCATTGGCCACGACGTCTCGCGGCGCCAGAAGGAGCCGGCTGCGATCACCGCCCTGCTGCTGACGCTGTTCGGTGCTGCGCCGTCCTACGGCCAGGATGCCGAGCGGGTCCCGCAGGTCCGGGCCTACGCGGATCCGAACGACAGCGGTCCCGTCATCGTCGTTCCTAATCGCCGCCGTCAGGCCGTGCGGCCCGCGAACGGCAATGGTCCCGTGGTCATTCCACAGGTGATCGTCTCTCCTGGCGGAGGCGAGCCGGAGGCGAAGACGCCCACGCAGGTGGAGGAACGTCCGCCGCCGCGGCCGCGCTCCCCGATCGATCCGGGCGCTGGTGCACTTCCCCAGGCGGCGCGCCGCGAGCCTGCGCCGCGTCTTGCTCCCGTTCGCAATGGCTTCTTCGGTGCGCCGTCTGCCGGTCTGGTGGTCGGCGGCTGCTTGTCGACACCGGGCCGGCTGTCGACGACGAACGTCCCTGATCGCTGTCTCGACGCGCTGGCCTTCGCTGTCAGTCCGCCGCCGGCGACGCGCGGCGTGCTGCCGCGCAATCTGCCGCCGATCCCGCGGCAGGATGCGCAGCCGATCCCGCCCGTTCTGGCGGACAAGCCGCGCATGCGCCAGCCGATGCAGGAGACTGCGAAAGCGCAGCCGCAGCAGCCGGCACCGCCGATGATGGAGGAAGATCCCTACGAGCCCAAGGGCATCAAGGTGGGAAACTTCATCCTGAAGCCCGCGTTCGAGATGACCTCCGGCTTCGACAGCAATCCGGGGCGCGTGCCGAGAGGGGCCGGCTCGGGTTTCGTCAGCGTTGCGCCTGTGCTGCTCGTGCGCTCCCAGTTCGACCAGCACCTGCTCAATGCCGATGTGCGCGTCAGCTACATCGACTATGCCAAGCTGCGGCAGCTGAGCCGTCCGACCGTCGATGCCAAGGTCAACGGGCGCTACGACATTACCGATACGTTTGCGCTCAATGGCGAGGGCCACGTCGCCGTCGATGCCGATGATCCCGGCACGCCGCGCTTCGCAGGCCGGTTCGCCAGGATTCCGCTGGCCAGCACCGTCGGCGGCTCGGCGGGCGTCACCAAGCGATTCGAGGATTTCGAGGTCTCGACCAAGGCGGCCATCGACCGTGTCGCCTTTCAGAACGCGCCGCTCGTCAACGGCCAGATCGTCAGCAACGCCGACCGCAACTTCAATCAGTACGCCTCGCAGAGCCGCGTGACCTACAATCTGACCCCGGAGATCCGGCCCTTCGTCGACGTGACCGTCGACCGGCGCGTTCACGACATCGCGGTCGATGCCGAAGGCTTCCGCCGTGACTCCACCGGCACGGCGGTCGAGGCGGGCGTGACCTTCGCATACGCCGACAAACTGACCGGCGACGTCGCCGTCGGCTATCTGACGCGTCGCTATCAGGATCCGATGCTGAAGCCGGTCAGCGGCTTCATCGCCGACGCCAATCTCACCTGGCAGTTCGCCAAGGAGACCGCGATTGCGCTCGGCGCCAAGTCGCAGGTCGTGGAGATCACCGAGCCCGGAATCTCCGGCGTGCTCAAGCGCGACGTCACCGTCGGCGTTGAGCACCAGTTTCAGCCGTGGCTCGTCGGCACGTTTCTCGCCGGCTATGGCCAGGACGCCTTCACGGGCACGACGCGGGTTGACGACCGCTACGTCGTCGAGCTCGGCATGCTCTACAAGTTCTCCCGCCTGCTGCAGCTCAGGACCAGCGTTCGGCGCGAAGAGACGCGCTCCAACGTCAAGGAGAACAATCTCTCGGCGACGGTCGTGCAGGTCGGCGCCAGGGTGCAGTACTGAAGCGTCGTGTCATCTCCCCTTGCAAGGCACGGCTGTGGCATATGACTGGTGCGTAGGGTCGACCTTTTCTCGCCTCGTGGTTCTCCAGGCGAAGCGGAGAATCGCCCGGAGGACGCCCGCGGCGCGTCTCGCCGCCATTTCATTTGGAGCGAGTCCGGTTCCGGTCCCCGCACCTCGGACGATGGCTTGACGCCGAGCAACTCTGACAAGACCTCCATCCCGGCCGATCTGTTCAGAGCTTGGTCCTTCGGGTAGTTCACGTTGATTCCTGTTGCACCGCTCGGCCAGATCGCATGGCTGCGTCGCATGGCTTGAGCATCGCATCCACCTCTTCTTTCCAAGTCCTCTGATGACGTGGATGGCCGGGACGAAGCCCGGCCATGACGATGCGGAGACAGACGAAAGAGCTCCTATTGTCACATGCGATCGTCTTGCCTTGCCGAGGTAGGTGACACCGACCCACCTTCAAAACGAAAAGGCAGCGTCCGCGGCTCCGCGAACGCTGCTGAGATGGACTGCCATCGGCAATCGGCGTGCTGCTACTTCTTCTGGTTGAAGTTCACGTCGATGCTGAAGCTGAACTGATCGTCCGTCAGTCCGGAGGGCGGCGCCGGCACCGGATCCGAGCGATGGATCATCGACAGCGCCGCCTCGTCGAAAATCGAGTCGCCGGAGGACTGCATGACGGAGGCCGACATCACCTTGCCGGCTCGGCTCAGCACCAGCGCGACCTTGACCGTGCCGTTGTGCTTCTTGCCTTCCGGATAGCGCTTGTGCAACTCGAAATAGGCGCTGATCTTGCGTCCCCAGTTGTTGGTCAGCTTCTGCTTGTCCTTGCCCATTCCCGGGTTGGGAGCCTTGGCGGTCTCTGCCGGCGGCGCAGCCTCGTCCAAGGCCTTACGGGCCGATTCGTCCTGGGCGGCGGATGCGACCGAGGCCTCGGCCTGCTCGGTCGCGAGCTGCTGCTCCTCCTTTTCCGGCTTCTTCGGGTCGTTCATCGTGACGACGCGATCTGCTTCCTCCTCGGTCTCGGTCGGCTTGTCCTTGACCGCATCGGACTCCTTGACCTCGGCGGTCTGCTGCATCTGCTCCGGCGCGGCCTCGGCCGCGTCGCTGTCCGGTCCGGCAGGAAGGTCGTTGTCCTCGACCTGGGGTGAGGCCATCTCGAGCGCGAACTCGGCGCCGTTGGCGCCAAGGCCTCCGTCGGCATCATTGGCGTTGAGATGAACGACGGCGAGAGCGGCGCCGCCGCCATGCAACATCAGCGCCCCGATCGCCGCTGAAATCCACAAGCGGCGCGACGCTCCCTGATACTTGTGTTCGACCATTCTACACTTCCATCTCTGATTGGTTTCAATGCGCAGGCTGAGCGGTCGCGGCAGCCTGCGAAACACCTTCGACGGTCACGAGCTTGATCTTCGGATAGCCTCCGGTCCGCAGCAGCTCCATCACGTCCATCAGCTCGCCGTACGGCACGCCGCGGTCGGCGCGCAGGAAGATGAAGCGGTCCTTGGCCGCCTCGGGAATGTGCTCGAGCGTGCTCACCAGGCTGGTTCGCTTCACCGGATCCTCTCCGACGAACAGCGTCAGGTCCGGCTTGATGCTGACATAGATCGGCTTGTCCGGCTTCTTCTGTGGCGTGGCGGTCGAGGTTGGAAGATCGACCGGCACGTCGACTGTCGAGAGTGGTGCGGCCACCATGAAGATGATCAGCAGCACCAGGATCACGTCGATGAAGGGGGTGACGTTGATGTCGGCGGATTCGCTGAGATCATCGTCACCGTCGGCCTCCGAAACAGAAACGGCCATGGCTTACTCCGCTGCCAGCGCCATCGGAGGCGCGGAGTGGACGTGGATCGGCTCGAAGCGTTGAGCGTGGCCCTGGCCCCGATCGAGATCGCGCGACAACATGCGGGCGGTCGCACCCGAGGAGCGGTTGACCAGTTCCATGTAGCCTTTGGTCACGCGGGTGAAGTGATTGTAGATGATCACCGCCGGGATCGCGGCCACGAGACCGATGGCGGTTGCGAGCAGCGCTTCGGCGATGCCGGGCGCGACGACCGCCAGATTCGTGGTCTGCGACTTCGAGATGCCGATGAAGCTGTTCATGATGCCCCAGACCGTGCCGAACAGGCCGACGAACGGCGAGATCGAGCCGATCGTGGCGAGCAGGCCCATGCCGGTCCGGCAGCGCCGGCCTTCGGCGCGCACGATCTCGGAGAAGCTCGAAGCGGCGCGCTCGTTCACGCCGTGAGACGGCAACTCGGAGGACATCCTGATCTCGTGCATGGCGGCATCGATCAGCGCCGACAGCACGGTCTGCCGCGAGCCCAGCGCGAGCTTTGCTTCGGACAGCCATCGCACGTCGTCGACCTTGCGCAAGGCACCACTCAGCTTGCGGCGCAGGACTCCGAACTCGATCGTCTTGGCGATGAACACGGTCCAGGTCGCAAGCGACGCGAGCGCGAGGCCCATCATGACGGCCTTGACCAGGATGTCGGCCGCCAGGAACATCGACCACGGCGACAGATCGTGCGGCACGTGAGACGCTGCCTGAGCGCCGCCTTGCCCGGGCTTCTCGGCCTGATCCTTCGCCTTGTCAGCTGCGGCCGCGTCGGTCACCGCTTCCGTGGCTGTCGCGGTTGACGTCTGGCCGTCGTTCGGTGCGGCCGTCGTCGCCGGGCTTGCAGCGGAGGTCTGAGGTGCAGTCGCAGCTTGAGCGGCTGCCGGTGCGCTCGATGTCTGGCCTGCATTCGCCGGGGGGGCGCTCATCTGGGCGCCGTTGACGACAGGCGTGGTGGGCGCCGGCGTCGGCGCAGCGATCTGCGGTGACGCTGTGGCCTGAGCCACGGCAGGTGCGGTCCCCGCCTGGACGGCATTCGCAGGCTTTGCTGCCGGCGTCTGAGCTGCGACTGCAGGCTGAGCGGGCGCCGCCGCAGCCGGGGTCTGCGCAACTTTCGTTGCGGAGGTCGTCGTTGGACTCGCTGCAGGAGTCTGTGGCGCGACTGCAGCCTGGCCAGGTCTCGGCGTGGTGGTCGCCGTCTCGGCCTGCGCCGCAGCGCCGGCCGAGACGACTGCGATCACCGCTCCTACACGAAGAACGATCCTGAACATGTTGCTGCACACCCCTTGATAGTTAAGCTGCGGCCATGTTTCCAGACGTAACGGGGCTGTTTTGAGACGGCGCCTTGACTCAAAGCAGGAACCTCGATGTCGGCGAGCAAGCCGATGCGTGCGATGCCGCTCATCGAATCGAATCATGAGATCGGAACATTGGCGGTCGGAGCCCGTCATCACCTCGTAACTCCCTGAAAGATCTAAACTGGAACGCTTCGAGGGATACGAGGTCGCCGCAATGCGGCCGCCTGATCACGCAAATGCCGCCGTTCGTCCTTCCATCAATTCTAATTAGTCGGCGCCGGCATTGTGTTCCGGCTTGGTTGTCGCAGGTCTCATCCCGAACCGCTTTCGAATCACGATGTCGTTCGGCGCGATGGAGGAGCGGCGAGATCCGAGCCGACACGCGTGAATCCAACCGTTCGAAAAGCTGCGCAGGCCGCGCGATCCGATCGCCGCGCGCGGGCGATCCATCAAGACGGCTCGAACAATAGGGATCGCGGGTTCGCGAAGCGTACGCGGGGCGAGGCAGAGGCGCGAGAACGAATCATGCCGTTGTCGATGCTTGCTTGTCATTGCCCAGCCGCGGTCCGGACGGGCCAAGATTTTTTCCAATGGCTTCAACGACGTGGATGACCAATACGCGCGCAGCTACGACGGCGTGGAACGAGCCGAGCACAAACTTGGACCCCGTGTGACTGCCGGCTGATTGAAGGGCACGGCGACGCATGTGACGACGATGCAAGGTCGTGACAAGGAAACCTGCTCATTGATTAATCGTCGTGCCCGTGCTCGTCCCGGCCATCCAGGTCTCGTTCCCAGTCCTCCAAAGGCGTGGATGGGCGGAGCGAGGTGGAAAGCGCCGAACTAAATTCCGATCGTGACCTGTGGCTGTCGGCTTCCGCAACTGCCGCCTCTTGTCGCCGATACGGCAAGAGAGAACTCTGCAAACGAAACGAGCCGGATTGCATCTGCGGGTGCAATCCGGCTCGTGGCCGACGGAGGTGAATGACGTGAAGTGAGCGAGGTCCTGGAGAGCGAGAGGAAGAAGCCGGGAGATGGGCTCAGGCCGGAGCGCCGGTGCCGCAGGCCCGATCGAAGCGGCGGCTCAGGTCTCGGCCCAGTACCGGATCAGGTTATGATAGAGGCCCGTCAGCCGCACCATTTCCGGATCATCGCGTCCGAGCCGCTGCGACAATCCCTGGATCGTCGTGTCGAGATCGAAGATCATGCTGCGCGCCAAGGGATCGCGGATCATGCTCTGCAGCCAGAAGAACGAGGCGACGCGGACGCCGCGCGTCACCGGCGTGACCATGTGCAGGCTCGAGGCGGGATAGAGCACGAGGTCGCCCGCCGGCAGCTTCACCTCGTGCGAGCCGTAGAGGTCCTCAACGACGAGCTCGCCGCCGTCATACTCGTCGGGTTCGGAGAGAAACAGCGTGACCGAGAGATCGGTGCGGATGCGCAGGCCGGTGAGCTTGTCGCCACGCACGGCGTTGTCGACGTGAATGCCGAAATGATGGCCTCCGTCCGCGGCGTAGCGGTTGAACAGCGGCGGAAAGATCTGCTGCGGAATGGCGGCGGCGAGAAAGCGCGGGCTGGCGGTCATCGCCGAAATGATGCGGTGGCCAAGCTTGCGCGCCACCTCGCTGTCGGGCGGCAACTGTTCGTTGCGCTTGACCATGGCCGACTGGGCGCCGGCGGTCGAGCGGCCGTCCTCCCAGTTGCTTGAATCCATGATGCGGCGGAACTCCGCCACATCGTCTTTGCTCAAAATTCCGGGGACACAGATCAGCATGAACTCATGAACTCGATGTGTGCCCCGGCTGGGTGGTCTGCGATCAGAAGTGTCCTGACAGGACGACCGATGCGCTTCTTCCCGGACCGACGAGCACGAATGGCGTGGCACTCTGATAGAGCGCGTCGTAGTAGAGCTTGTCGAAGATGTTGGCAACAAACACCTTGGCGGTCCAGTTCTTGTCGATCTTGGCTTCCGCGAAGGCATCGAAGCGCCAGTAGCTTGGCAGCTCGGTGCCCTGGTTGGCCGCGAGGAAGGTGCCGCCGAAGATCTTCGAGCGGTACACGGCCTGGCCGCCGATCTCCCAGGTGTCGTTGATCTGGTACTTGGTCAGCAGGCTGAACGACTGGTGCGCGGTGTTGGCGAGCTGCAGGCCGACATTGCTGGTGAACAGCGCCGTGTTGGCCGGCGGGACGTTCGACTTGGTCACCTCGGACTGCATCAGCACGAGGCCGCCGAAGATGCTCCATTTGTCGGTCAGCTTGCCGCCTGCCTGCAGGTCGATGCCGCGGATACGGTACGCGGCGCCGGCCGAGAGACACGGCACGGTACCGGTGGTGCCCGCCGGATAGGGGCAATCCGCCGTCGCCGTGGTCGCGGTGATGTTGCGCGACTCGCGGGCATTCTCCTTCTCGGTCTGGAACAGCGCCGCGGTGACCAGCAGCCGTCGGTCGAGCAGCTCCCACTTGGTTCCGATCTCGATGGAGGTGTTCTTCTCAGGCCCGAAGATCTGGCTGGCACCGCCATTGGTGACCGCAGAGAGGCCGCCATATTGCGTGCTGAGGCCGTCGAATTCCGCGCCGACCGGGTTGGACGAGGTGGCATAGGCCGCATAGAAGCTGGCATAGGGCACCGGCTTCAACACGATGCCGAGGTTGAAGTTCGGCATGCCGCTGTCCGCCGACGTCGAGCCCGGCACGTTGGCGACGCCGTTGACGGTGCCGAAGCCGTCGACCCGGACGTCGTACTTGTCGTAGCGGATGCCGCCGTTGAGGATCACCAGATCCCGGTAGTTGACGCTGTCGAGCGCATAGACGCTCGCCGTATCGATCTTGATGTTGGTCGGGAACTGGCTCAGCGACGGGATGCCGAACGGCAGGTTGGTGAACTGCGGATTGAACACGCTCACGGTGGAGAGCGATCCGGTCCCCGAGAACGGCAGGCCCTGCTGCTCGGAGGTCAGGCCGGTGTAGCTGTTGATGAGTGCCTTTTCCTGCGAGACTTCGAGGCCCGCGAGCAGCGTGTGCTTGAAGGCGCCGGTGTCGAACTTGTACGTCGCCTCGAGCTGGTTGGCGAGCACGTCGGTCTGCTGGAAGCGGCTCTGCGGGTTGGCCCTAATGACCGAGTTGGACAGCGGGTCGGTGAGCGTGGCGCCTTCAGGCAGCGTGCCGATGTAGTTCAGGGTCGAGCGCGACACCCGGACCTTGTCGGAGATCGTCAGGTCGGGCGTGACCTTCACCTCGGCATTGAACGAGCCGATGTCCTGGCCGATGCGCGAGAAGTCGCGGTTGACGAAGCCGTACCAGTTGTTGCGGGAGGAGCCAACCTCGGGGAACGGCGCGCCGGCAGCGAGCGTGCTCGGCCGGTAGTACGGCACGCCGAAGTCCGGACGACCGGTCACCTCGCTGTGGACGTAGTTGGTGGACAGGGTCACGGTGTCCAGCGGCGTCCACTTGGTCGAGATGAAGCCGCCATTGCGATTGTCGGTGACGTAGTCGCGCCCCGCCACGCCGGCATCCTGGAACATCCCGCCGACGCGCGCGGCGAAGGTGGGCGTGATCTTCTGGTTGACGTCGATGACGATGCGCTTGGTCTTGTCGGTGCCGAGCGTGCTGTCCATGTTGTAGAAGCTGTTCTCGGTCGTGGCCTGCTTGGTCACGATGTTGATCGCGCCGCCGGTCGTGCCGCGTCCGGCGAAGGACGAGGCCGGGCCGCGCAGGATCTCGACCTGCTCGGTGAAGAAGTTTTCGCGCACGCTGACGCCGCCGTCGCGGACGCCGTCGATGAAGACGTCGTTGCGGGCGTCGAAGCCGCGGATGAAGAAGCGGTCGCCGAACGCGTTGCCGCCTTCGCCGGTTCCGAGCGTCACGCCGGCGGTTGAGAGCACGGCGGACCGGAGGCTGGTGGAGTTCTTGTCCGCCAGGATTTCCTTGCTCAGCACCGTCACCGTCTTCGGCGTGTTGAGCAGCGGCTCCGGAAACTTGCCGGAGGCCTGCAGGCGCTCGCCCTTGTAGGGCGACGCCGGGCTCGAATAGGGATTGCGGTCGGCCGGCAGAGTGGGCTTCGGCGCCGCTGCCTGTTGCTGCTGCTGCTGACGGGCCGCGCGGCGCAGCGCATCTCGTGCCCGGATCTGGTCGGCCGTGGGCCGCGACGCCGCCGGCTTGGGACGGGCGGCCGGAGCTTCGACGTTGACGGACGGCAGAGGCGCCTGCTGGGCTTCGGCGCTGGTGAAGGAAGCGACCGCGATCAGGCCGGCCACCGCCGATACCGTGACGCCGGAAACGTCCGAAGATGGATATCCCTCGGGCGCGATCGTCCCGCGCAAGCTTCTTGGAAAGACTGCCTTACCCATATTCGACTACCCCACTCGCTACGCAATACTTGTTCTTGGGTTCGTTGGTTTGCGCGCAATCGGCCTGATCCAATTGCGAACGAGTGGCAAACTCAAAGGCAATCGGACCAAAAGTGGGTTCCGCAGGTGGCTAGAATGAGAAAGGTTTCGATCGATGTCTGAGAATAACAATTGATCGCAAAATGTCGCGTCACAGCAACACTCGAAACCTCCTGGTTGAGCTCTGATCCGTTGTTCAATTGCTGATGGGAGAAAGCCTGACCACGATACCGTCTCCAGGGCCGCTACCGTGCGTCGTAATGTCTCAGCCGACGATGGCCCGTGGGGTCTCTTCTCCCGCCGCATCGAGGGATGCGGCGGGAATCCGGCGGTATTGTTTCCTGACGGAGGCGCGGCCCCGATTCAGAACTTTGCGGTCGTGATCAGGTAGAAAGCCCGTCCGGGCGCGACCGCAGTGAAGGGAACGTTGCTGCGATAGAAGGTATCGTAATAGAGCTGGTTGGTGAGGTTCTGGGCGTAGACCTTCATGCTCCAGTTCTTGTCGATCTGCTTCTCCACGAACGCATCGAAGCGCCAGTAGCTCGGCAGCTCGTTGCCGGTGTTGGCCGCGAAGGTGCCGCCGAACACCTTCGAGCGGTACACCGCCTGGCCGCCGATCTCCCAGCCGTCGTCGAACTTGTATTTCGTGAGCACGCTCAGCGACTGGTGCGCGATATTGGCGAGCTGCAGACCGGTGTTGGAGGCGACGCCGCTCTGCGTCACCTTCGACTGCATCAGCACCAGGCCGCCGAAGATGCTCCAGCGGTCGGTGAGCCTGCCCTCCGCCTCGATGTCGATGCCCTGGATGCGATAGGCCGCGCCTGATGTCAGCAGGCCGTTGACGGTCTCGCGCGCATTCTCCTTGACGGTCTGGAACAGCGCGCCGGTCACCAGCAGATGACGGTCGACCAGCTCCCATTTGGTGCCGATCTCGGCGCCCTTGTTGCGTTCGGGGCCGAGGATGATGGTGCTGTTCGGCGGGATGCCGCCGTAATCCGTCGCGGTGCCGTCGAGCTCCGAGCCGAACGGATTGGCCGAGGTCGCATAGGCCGCGTACAGGCTGCCGATCGGCATCGGCTTGTAGACCAGGCCGACATTGTAGTTGATCAGGTCGGAATCGACCGTGGTCGAGCTCGTGTTGTTTGACGAGCGCATCGCATAGCCGTCGTAGCGCAGCCCGCCGGTGAGGATGATCACGTCGCGCCAGTTCGCGGTGTCGATGACATAGGCGCTCTTGCTGTCGACGTCGTAGCGCGTCGGATTTCCGGTCAGGAACGGCACGGTCGCGAACGGCAGGTTGGTGTAGCCGGGGCTGAAGATGCTCTGGTTCTGCAGCGCGCCACCTGCGGTGCCCTGGTTGCCGAACGCCTCCGAGGTCAGCCCGGCGTAGCGGTCGATCGAGATGTTCTCCTTGGAGAATTCGGTGCCGACCACCGTCGTGTGCTTGACCGGACCGGTGTTGAACTTGATCGTCGCATCGTTCTGGTTGGCCCAGTTGTCGACGGTCTGGAAGCGGCTCTGCGGACTCGCGTTGAAGAACCATTTGGTCGGGTCGGGGCTCGCCGTTCCCGCCACCGTCGTATTGGGCAGCGTGCCGATGTAGTTGAGCTCCGAATGCTCGCCACGCAGCTTGCTGCTGAGCGTGATCGCGTCGTTGAGTTTCAGCTCGGCCGCCAGTGTGCCGAAATCCTGCCGCGCCGCCTGGAAGTCGCGGTTGAGGAAGCCGTACCAGGTCTCGCGCGGGATGCCGGCCGAGGTCACCGGGATGTTGCCCTGCTTGTAGAACGGCACGCCGAAATCCGGATAGCCGCTGAGATCGGTGTGGACGTAGTTGGTCGTGACCTTCAGCGAATCGGTCGGTGTCCACTTCGTCGAGACGAAGCCGCCCCAGCGGTCGTCGGTGACGTGATCGCGGCCGGCGACGTTGGCGTCCTGGAACAGGCCGCCGGTGCGCACCGAGAAGGTCGGCGAGATCGTCTGGTTGACGTCGAGCGTCACGCGCTTGGTCTGGTCGGTGCCGAGCGTCGACTCCGCGTTGTAGAAATTGCGGTCGCCGGCCTGCTTGGTGATGATGTTGATGGCGCCGCCGGCGGTGCCGCGTCCGGCATAGGCCGAGGCCGGTCCGCGCAGGATCTCGACCTGCTCGGTGAAGAAGTTCTCGCGCACCGAGACGGCGGGATCGCGGATGCCGTCGATGAAGATGTCGTTGCGTGCGTCGAAGCCGCGGATGAAGAAGCGGTCGCCGAAGGCGTTGCCGCCTTCGCCGGAGCCGAGCGTCACGCCCGCGGTCGAGCGGCCGATCTCCTTCAAGGTCGTGACGTGCTTGTCCTCCAGCACCTCCTTGCTCATCACGGTGATGGTCTTCGGCGTGTTGACCAGCTTCTCGGTGAATTTGCCGGACGCCACGCGGTCGACCTTGTAGGGCGCGGCCGCATCCGCATAGGGGTTGGCGTCGGGCGGGGTCTGCGGGCCGGCAGGCGCCGGCTGCTGCTGCGGCTGGCGGGCCGCCCGGCGCAGCGCGCTGCGGGCGCGCACCTGGTCGGCAGTGGGTCGCGAGGCCGCCGGCTTGGCCCGCGCTGCCGGGGCGTCGACAGTGACGGATGGCAGCGGCGCCTGCTGCGCCTCGGCACCCGAGAACGACGCCACGACAATCAGGCCCGCGACCGCCGACACTTTCATCCCCGATCTATCGGAAGCGGGCTCCCATTGGTGCGCGAGGCCCCCGCGCAAGCTTGCTGGAAAGACGGCTTTAGCCATAATCGACCACCCCACTGGTTACACAGAACTGAACCTCGGTTCGCATGTTCGGCGGTTGGATCCGCCAAATGCGAATGGTTCTCAACAGTGGCTCGAAACTCGACTAAAGCTGGTTCCGCCGGTGGCAGCACTGGGACGATGTTACCTAATGCATGTGATAATCAGTCGCATCTAGTGCGTTGGTGGCACTAAACGGTTCAATATTACCGTGCGCATCGACCCGAGGGCGCTCGTCCGGAACGACGTCGTTCGGCGGCTCTCGTTCAGGTCCTGTCGACGATGATCGCGATCGGCCCGCCGCCGTCCGGTCCCTGATGCTCGGCACCTCCGGAGACGAACAGGTCGGTGAAGCCGAACAGCCCGGCCAGCGCGCCGGCGACGAAGGCCCGGGCATGGCGGGTCGAGGAGATGTCGCTGTCGTCCAGCATCGTGTGCCTTCGGCCGCGCACCTTGCCGCTCTGCGCCGCCTCGGCCTTGGCGAGCACGGCGGCGATGCGGCCGCGGCCGGCCTCCGGCACCTGGCCAGGCACAGCCAGCCCGAGCCGGGCGAGGGCGGCACGCGCGGGCTCGATGTCGATGGCGTCGCGCATGACGGCATGATCGATGGCGAGTGGCCCGGTCCAGGCCGCGGACATGCCGGCCACCATGATCTCATGGTCGAGTAGCTCGACTCCGCCCGACGTCGCGGCGCGCTCGCTGTAGCGCGCATAGTCCGAACAGATCATCGCGTCGGACAGATCGGACAGCGTCAGCTCGCCGAGCGCGACCGCCACCCCGAGCGCGGAGGCGCCGCGCGAAAATCCCATCGACTTCAACGTGTCGCGCACGGCCGTGCGTAGCCCGCGCGCGTCCACGGCCTCGATCCGCTCCATCGTCAGCAGCGGGCATTTCACCTGGACGTAGTGGACGTCGGCGGGATCGCTGATGCCGGCATCCTTGATGGCGGCCGTTACGCCGGCCGCGACCTGCTCGACCTGCTGCATGCGGCCGAGATGCTCCCCCGCAAGCGGGGGTGTCTGCGCCCGGCCGAGCGCCAGCGATTTGACGAACGCGCGCGGCGTGTCATCGCGGGCCTCGCGTGCCTCGAACACGATCATGTGCGGCGACAGCGCGCCCTCGGTGCCGCCCGACATCACCATGGCGATCCGGCGCAAGGCCTCGGTCGGGAGATGTTTTTCGAGCAGCGCTTCGAGCGACCGCACGGCGAAGGCGCGGGTGAAGTCGTTGACGCAGCCATTGCCCTCCGTCTTGCCGAGAATGGCGACGATGCCGGCCGGGTCGATGCCGCCCTCCGCGATCGCAGCTTCCAGCGCGCTGACGTCATCCGGGCTCCGCATCGGCAGGCGGTGGACGTGAGCGCAGCGCGAGGCGGTCGGCATGTTTCAAACTCCTGTGTGCAGTCTCGGAACAGTAGGCAATCACGAAGCTGCGCGCGACCGTGTTGCGGGATGGCCGGCATGCTAAGGTCGCCGCTTCCCGAAGTCGGATGGCGGTGACCATGCCTCTCTGGACCTGCTTTCAATGCGGCGCGCAGTTTCCCGATACGGCCTCGCCGCCGGCCGCGTGCAAGATCTGCGACGAGGAGCGCCAGTTCGTGAACTGGAGCGGGCAGAGCTTTCTCAGCCGCGACGAGCTCTCCGCCCGCCGTCAGGTCGTCTGGCGCGAGGACGACGGCGTGACCGGCCTTGGCCTCGACCCGAGCTTCGCGATCGGCCAGCGCGCGCTGCTGATTCCAGAGCCCGACGGCTGCGTGATGTGGGATTGCATTCCGCTGGCGACGGAGGCGGCCGTCGCCCAGGTGCGTTCGCTCGGCGGGCTGAAGGCCATCGCGGTGTCCCACCCGCATTTCTATGGCGCGGTGGCCGACTGGAGCGAGGCCTTCGGCGCTGTGCCCATCTATCTCCATGGCGACGACCGGGACTTCGTCACCCGGCCGCATCCCGCCATCGTGCCGTGGACCGGCGACCGTCTGGCCATCTCGGATGATGTCGTGCTGCTGCGGACCGGCGGGCATTTCGCCGGCGCCACCGTGCTGCATTGGCGCAAAGGCGCTGATGGCAAGGGCGCGCTGTTCACCGGCGACATCGCCATGGTCGCCATGGATCGCCGCCATGTGAGCTTCATGTACTCCTATCCGAACTACATCCCGCTCGGCGCCGCCGCCGTGCGCCGGATCGCCGCCGCCGTCGCGCCGCTGGCCTTCGACCGCATCTACGGCGCGTGGTGGCAGAAGAACATCGCGACCGGTGCGAAACCGGCGTTCGAGCGCTCGGTCGCGCGCTATCTCGCGGCGATCGCCTGAGCTTGCTGGAGACATCGCCATGCAGCGTGTGCCGCCCGGGCCCGGGCAGGAATCCGTCTGGGACTATCCGCGGCCGCCGCGGCTGGAGCGCTGCGAGGCGCGGCTGCGCGTCGTGTTCGCCGGCGTCACGATCGCCGACACACAGGATGGCTACCGCGTGCTCGAGACCAGCCATCCGCCGGTCTACTACCTCCCGCCGCAGCACGTTGCGATGCAATTGCTGCGGCGCGCGCCTGGCCGTTCGTTCTGCGAGTTCAAGGGCGTCGCGAGCTACTGGACGGTCGAGGCCGACGGCCGCGTATCCGAGCAGGCGGCCTGGAGCTACGAGCAGCCGACGCTGTCCTTCGCAGCGATCGCCGGACATCTTGCTTTCTACGCCTCGCGCGTCGAGTCCTGCTTCGTCGGCGATGAGCGCGTCGCAGCGCAACAGGGCGACTTCTACGGCGGCTGGATCACCTCGGCCGTGGTCGGCCCGTTCAAGGGCGCGCCCGGCACGCGGCACTGGTAGCTGATCCAACCGCCGAGCCTGATCGTATAGGATATCGGTCCCAGCCGGCTGCTCGCGCAGCGCGGCCGGTCTTGGGCGTGGCGAGGACACGACCCCTTGCCATCACTGATCTCATCTTCACGACGCCGGGGGAAATGCCATGCGACGGTTGATGAAGTTCCTGCACACGATGGGCGCGATCGGCATGATGGGCGCGATGGCCTGCCTGGTCGTGCTGCTCGGCATGATTCCGCAGCCTTCCGAGTCGCTGTCGCACTACGCCGAGATGCGCGCGGCGATGGGCGCCATCGTCCGCTACGTGTTCTTCCCCTCGCTCGGCCTGACCCTGATCGCCGGCCTGCTCGCCATCGCCATCAATCGCGCGCTGCACAGCGCCGGCTGGGCGCTCGCCAAGCTGGCCTCGGGCATCTTGGTTTTCGAATGGGGCTTTGCCGCGGTGCAGGGGCCGATGCAGGAGGCGGCGGAGGAGGCCGCGCGCGCCGTCGCCGGCCAGATCGATCCGGCCACGCTCGCGCCGTCCTTCGGCACCGAGCAGGGCGCCATCTGGGTCATGCTCGGCGTCGCTACCGTCAACGTCATTCTGGGCGTCTGGCGCCCGCGGTTCACGAACCTGCCGGATTGAGAGAGCAAGGCGCCTATCTCAATCCCAGGTCCTGCGCGAACCGGAGCAGGTAACCGTCGGGATCCTGAACCAGAAACTGGCGTTGGCCGCGAGCACGTTCGCCGACACGATACCAGGCCTCGCGGCATTTCTCGAATAGCGGCCAGTTCGCTTGCGCAAGTGCCGCCAGCATTGGATCGACGTCATCAACGACGATCTGGAAATTGATACCCCGTCCGAACGGTCGTTCGAGGGGGCCGGTCTCCCAATTACCGTTGTGCTGCATCAGCATCACCTGCGCGCCCTGCAACTCGATATACATGAAGCGGTCTTCGGGACGCTGATAGGCGATCCGAAAGCCCAGCAGGTCGCACCAGAAGCTCTTGCTCGCACCGAGATCGCTGACGTCCAGCTCGGGGACGAGAGGAGCGAAGCCACCGGTGGGCAATCTGTCGGAGGAGACGGTCATACCGTACCACCATAGCCGGCAGCGCGCGCGAGAGCCACGGCGTTTGGCTTGTCCGACGGAGCAAGATTCTTATTGCTATTTTTCCGAAATCGTGATTATCTCCGCCCATCCCGCCTCGTGCAGAGGGACGTACGCGTCGTCACGAACGTGGAGGTGGGCTGCGATGGACGTGAACGCGGCGCCAGACGAGCGCAGGCGTCACGGACGGCGAAGTCGTGTGGTCCTGGCCTCTCGACGCTGAGGTCAAGTTCGCGAGTGATGCTGTGACGGCTCGCGCGGGCGATGGGGGCAAGAAAGCCGATCCCCAGGGAGAGCACGAAGGACACCGTTAAAACCGATCGCGCAGGGAGGGCCGGGTCATCCGGCTGTACCTGTGGTTCCTGCCCCGTGCATTTCTTTCGCACGGGGGCCACGGGCCTCAGCCGAGGTCCGGCCTTCCCTGCGCCCTCTCGTTTTTCGAGAGGGACATCACTGCCGCATCACTCGGGCCCGATGGGCCGCGAGATCGCGATCACGCATGGGCACGATGTCAGCGCACCCACACGTACCAAGGACCGACGCGTCATCCCATCATGGGGGACGGCAGCGCACTCAGCTGGCTGCCGTCATCCATGCCGAACTGCTCAGAGCTGGGTCGCGCGCAGCTCGATCGTGAGCGGCACCGGGGTGCGCCTGGTGGCCGGATCGGCCGGCATCTGCAACACGCGGGCGCGCTGGCCGGCGGCGAGGTCGGTGACCTTGACGATGCGGCCGTTGGAAAATTCGAGCGCGTCGTGATGCTCGGTCAGCTTGTCCGTGTCGACCTGGCGGAAGCGGGCGAGATGGGCGCCAACCTTGCGGCGGAAGAAAAAGCCCTTGATGCGGACGTCGTCGTCGAAGGCGAGTTCGGTGCCCGGACGCAGGCATACCGCGGTCAAGGGATCGTCCTTGGTGCAGAAGCCGCGCGTCTCCGTGCTCGGAAAGCGACAGGAGACCAGCACGTCGGAGACTTGGGCATCACGGGAGGCAACGGTATGCAGACTGTAGTCACACATGGGGAGCTCCTGAAGACCACCAGCACTGAGGCCGCAACTGCGCAGCAGGAAAGTCGTTCCATGTGGCGGGCGTCGAAGCTCGTTCCCACCGCCCGGGCGACAGGCGGTGGGAACTCGCGCCGTGTGTCAGGTGAGGTGCGTAGCCTCCTCGGCCTCCGCGTCCTCGGCCTCGGCACCCCAATGCGATGCGTGCTTGATGGTCGGGTCGATCAGCTCGCCGCGCAGCAAGGCGAGCGGCGACTTCCAATACAGCGCGATGTTGTGGAACGGGTCGGTCAGCACCTTGAACGCCCAGATCAGGCCGGTGGAAACATCCTGCGTCGCAAACAGCTGGATGACGCGGAACAGGCCGCCGCCGATGCCGACGCCGAGCCACAGCACGCCGACGTGACGGACGAAGTCCATCCGGCCAGCCGGTTCGGCGAACAGGCCGAACAGCGTCGGAAACGCGAACAGCGCGACCGGCACCAGGCCCCACACCGTGAGCAGGACGATCTTGCGGGTCTGATTGTAGCCGACCTTGACCGATTCCTTGTAGTCGTTGGTGACGTCGTTGACGTGATCGTAGCCGTTCGGCTCGAAGAAGAAGTGCCCGGTCTGCCGCGTCAGCATCGCGAGCCAGCCGACCAGGCCGGCCATCGCCGGATCCTTGAACAGCAGCGCGTAGCAGACGAGGAAGATCACGGCGCTGATCAGGTGCAGCGTCTGATTGATCCGGCTCTGATGATAGTAGCGGTAGTCGTCGAAGCGCTGCGTCTGCAGGGTCTTGTAGTAGCGCGGCATGCGAATCCCCGTGCGGTTGTGGAACGAGACGGAGGCGTAGAGCGCTTCAGTGAAGGTGGCGTGACATTATGATGTTGTCACAATGAAACCGACCGGTCGCGGATTGGAGCCCGCCCACAGCGCCGACGAACGGCCACGCCCGTGGCAGGCGAATCTCCGGGTGATCGCTGTCTCTGCCGTAACAGGCCAGCGTGCGGCATTGATCGGGATCAAAACCGCACGCCGATGCGGTGTGTTGCTGTCTGCCTCAGCCGCCGGGCGAGCGCGCCAGCCGGATCGCCTCGCTGAGGATCGCGCGGTCGCCGATATGGTTGGCGAGCAGCAGCACCAGCCTTGCGTTCATGCGCAAGGCCTCGTCCTCGCTGAGCTCGCGCTGGCCGCCGATCAGCTCGGCATAGAAGTCGTCGGGATCGCTGATGTTCGGAGCAAGGGTCAGGCTCATGCGGCAAGCTCCTGCTTTGACGCGCTGCGCTGGCCGCAGGCGCGCCGGATGGCATCGGCGATTGCGGCCTCGTCGAAGCGTGTCCAACGGGCGGTGACGTAGTGATCGGGCCGGAACAGATAGGTCGTGCCCGGCGAGGCGCCGTAGCGCTCCGTGAGCAGCCCTTTGGCATCGGCAATGTCGCGGCCGACGACGATGGCTCTGGCCGCGATGCCGTCGATGCTGAGCTCCTCGGCCGTCACCGTGCCGTCGAAAGTAACCACGGTGAAGCCGGCGCCGAGGCAGTTCAGGAACCAGCCGGGCTGGCCCGCGATCGTGACCGGCGCGTCGGCCGCATTGGTGCCGGGCGTCATGGCGCTGGGGAAGCTTGCGCTGTCCGGCGTGTTCAAGGAGGAGGCGACGTAGGGCGTCGGCGTCGACAGTCGCCCGCTGTTGACCAGCGGCCGCGCGAAAGCGTGATGCTGCGCAAGGTCGAGCACGGCGTCACGGAAGGTGCGGCTCGCTTGCGTCTTCGGCGTGATGAAGTCGGTCGCCCGTGTCGAGTTCAGGATGTTGTCGTCGGCGGCAAAGGCACGCTCCTCGTGGTAGCTGTCGAGCAGGCGCTCGGGCGCCTCGCCGCGCAGCACCAGCGCCAGCTTCCAGGCGAGGTTGTCGATGTCCTGGACTCCGGTGTTGGCGCCGCGGGCGCCGAACGGCGACACCTGATGCGCGGCATCGCCGGCGAACAGCACGCGGCCGTGGCGGAAATTGTCGATGCGCCGGCAGGCGAACTGATAGATCGACACCCATTCCAGCTCGAATTCGGTGGTCTCGCCCAGCATCGCCCGGATGCGCGGGATCACGCGCTCGGGTGTCTTCTCCTCGTCCGGATTGGCGTCCCAGCCGAGCTGGAAATCGATGCGCCAGATGTTGTCGGACTGGCGATGCAGCAGCACCGACTGCCCCGGATGGAACGGCGGATCGAACCAGAACCAGCGTTCGGTCGGGAACTCCGCCTTCATTCTCACATCAGCGATGAGAAAGCGGTCCTGGAAGAACTGGCCCTTGAACTCGGCGCCGACCATGCGCCGCGTGTCCGAATTGGCGCCGTCACAGGCGACCACCCATTGCGCCTCCATGGTGAAGATGCCGTCGGGCGTCTCCACCGCGAGGTCAGCGCAGTCGTCGGTATGCTTCAGGCTGACCAGCCGATGCTTCCAGCGCAGATCGACCAGCGGGCTCCGGTCGCAGGCGTCGACCAGGATCTCCTCCAGATAGTATTGCTGCAGGTTGATCATCGCCGGCCAGCGATGGTCGGGCTCGGGCAGCAGGTCGAACTGGTAGGAAAGCTGGTCGCGGAAGAACACTTTGCCGATGTTCCAGCTGACGCCCTTGTCGACCATCGGTGCGGCGCAGCCGAGCCGGTCCCAGATCTCGAGCGGGCGCTTGGCATAGCAGACGGCGCGCGAGCCGATGCTGACCGTGTCGTTGTCGTCGAGCACGACGACCGGCTGGCCGTGGGCGGCAAGATCGAGCGCGGCCGTAAGCCCAATGGGCCCGGCGCCGATCACGACGACCGGGTGGCGGCGGATCGTGCCGCTGCGCTGCTCCGCCGAGCAGACGTAAGGAAATCGCGGATAGACATAATTGCTCATGGCTGCCTCGCCTGGCGCGTTGCGGTCGGAGTTGTCGGATCGAGCGATCGCTCAGTCGACGCCGGCGAATTCCTTCTCGTGCATCCAGGCGGTGTGCCGCGGCGGCTTCTTGGTGGTGGCCCATTCGTCGACCATGGCGTGGGCGACCGACTTCATCCGGCCGATTTGCTCGGGCGTTGCGGTCCAGGCCGCGATCTCCAGCCGATGGCCGCTGGGATCATGGAAATAGATCGACTTGAAGATGGTGTGGTCGGTGATGCCGACGACGTCGAGGCCGGCGGCTTCGGCGCGCGCCTTGGCTTCCTCCAGCTCATCCATGTCCTTGACCTGGAAGGCGATGTGCTGGGTCCATTCCGGCGTATTGGGATCGCGGCCCATCGGCGGCGAGTTCGGCAGCTCGAAGAAGGCCAGGATGTTGCCGTTCCCGGCATCGAGGAAGATGTGCATGTAGGGATCGGGCGCCTTGGTCGAGGGCACGCGGTCCTCGGCGATCGCGCCGAGCAGGTCCATGTTGAGGACCTTCTTGTAGAACTCGACGGTCGCCTTGGCGTCGACGCAGCGATAGGCGACGTGATGGATCTTCTCGATCTGCATGTCTTCTCCTCCCGTGTTCGTGGTTGGCATGATAGTAACGGATGATACGATCTGGTGGCTTTGATCCAGATCAACCCGATCGGGATCGGATTGAGGTCGCCAGGGGCGAGCGCCTGGAACGAACGAGGGCAGGGGATGCGATGACGAAGGCGGTCAATGAGACCCGAGACCGGACAGACGGCGAGGGGACCACCGAGCACGAGCTCAGACTGCAGCGCTACTTTCCCTATCGGCTGGCCCGCCTCGCCGAGCAGGTGTCGCTGGCGGTGGCGGAGGTCTATGCCGACCGGTTTGCGCTGTCGCGGCAGGAGTGGCGGATCCTGGCGGCGCTGGGCGAGCAGCCGCGGTTGCCGACCAAGGAGATCGGCCGCCTGACGACGCTCGACAAGATGAATGTCAGCCGCGCCATGCAGAGCCTGGAGGTGCGCGGCATTGTCACCCGGAGCCGCGATCCGGAGGACGGGCGCGAACGGATCGTGACGCTTTCGGCCGCCGGGCGGGCGCTGTATCGCAAAATCGTGCCCTATGCGCTGGCGCGCGAGGCCGACCTGCTCGACGTGCTCACGCGGGAGGAGGTCGCCACCCTCAATACGGTCATCGACAAGCTCCTGAGCGCGACGGACCGGTCGGCATGAACAACTGCCACGGGTCCGGATGGGTGCTCGCAATGCTTGATCAGAGGCTTGATCGGCGCCGCCGCCACGCTATATCGACGGTCTCTCCCTCATTGCCAGCATGGGCCGACGCACGACGATGACAGACACCGCGACCGTTAGCCATTCCTTCCAGGCCGAAGTCTCCGAGTTGCTCCATCTGATGGTGCACTCCGTCTACTCCGAGACCGACATTTTCTTGCGCGAGTTGATTTCGAACGCCTCCGACGCCTGTGACAAGCTGCGCTACGAGGCGATCGCAAAGCCCGACCTGATCGGCGACGGCGAGGCGCCGCAGATCCGCATCATCCCGAACAAGGCTGCTGATACCCTGACCATTGCCGACAGCGGCATCGGCATGGACCGCCAGGAACTGATCGACCATCTCGGCACCATCGCCCGCTCCGGCACCAAGGCCTTCGTGCAGAAGCTGACCGAGGCCAAGGACGGCACCGGCCTGATCGGCCAGTTCGGCGTCGGCTTCTACTCGGCCTTCATGGTCGCCGACCGCATCGTCGTCATCAGCCGGCGCGCCGGCGGCGATGAGGTGTGGACCTGGACGTCGTCGGGCGGCGCCGGCTTCGAGGTCGCTGCCGCGTCCGAGGAGGAGGCCAAGCGGGTGGCGCGCGGCACCGAGATCGTGCTGCATCTGAAGGACGACGCCAAGAAATATCTCGAAGCTTTCGAGATCGAGCGCATCGTCACCGCCTATTCCGACAACATCCAGTTCCCGATCATGCTGGTGCCGGAGGAGGGCGAGCCGCGCCAGATCAACTCGGCCAGCGCGCTGTGGCAGCGCTCCAAGTCCGAGCTGACGCCGGAGGACTATGCCAAGGCGTACAAGTCGATCGCCAATGCCTTCGACGAGCCGGCGATGACGCTGCACTATCGCGCGGAAGGCCGCTATTCCTACGCGGTCCTGCTGTTCGCGCCCGCGACCAAGCCGTTCGACCTGTTCGAGCCGGCGCGCAAGGGCAAGGTCAAGCTCTATGTCCGCCGCGTCTTCATCACCGACGACGCCGACCTGATGCCGGCATACTTGCGCTTCATCCGTGGCGTGATCGACAGCGAGGATCTGCCGCTCAATCTGTCGCGCGAGATGCTGCAGAACAATCCGCAGCTGGTGCAGATCCGCAAGGCGGTGACGACGCGGGTGATCAGCGAGCTGGAGCAGCTCGCCGACAAGGACGCCGAGAACTTCGACAAAATCTGGGATTCCTTTGGCGCCGTCATCAAGGAAGGCCTGTACGAGGATTTCGAGCGTCGCGACAAGCTGCTGGCGCTGGCGCGCTTCACCACCACGACCGGCGAGAAGCGTTCGCTGAAGCAATATGTCGAAGGCCTCAAGGAGAACCAGACCGAGATCTACTTCCTGGTCGGCGACAGCATCGAGCGGCTGAAGTCCAATCCGCGGCTCGAGGCGGCCAAGGCGCGTGGCGTCGAGGTGCTGCTGCTGACCGATGCGGTCGATGCGTTCTGGACCTCGGCAAGGCTCGAATATGACGGCAAGCCGCTGAAGTCGCTGAGCCAGGGCGACATCAATTTCGATCCGATCCCGGTGACCGAGAAGGCCGAGGACGAGGCGCAGCCCGCGGCCGACGAGGCCAGCACGATCGCGCTGATCAAGGCGAGCCTCGGCGAGCACGTCACCGACGTGAAGGTCTCGACCCGGCTCACCACCAGTGCCTCGTGTCTGGTGGCCGGCAGCCACGGTCCCGACCGTGAGCTGGAGCGCATCCTGTCGCAGCAGGCGCGCGGCGCCCGCACCAAGCCAATCCTGGAGATCAACCTGCGCCATCCGCTGGTCGTGGCGGTCGCCAAGGCCGCGGCCGACAAGGCCAAGGTCGACGATCTGTCGTTCCTGCTGCTCGAGCAGGCGCAGATCCTGGATGGTGAATTGCCGGAGGATCCCGCGGCGTTCGCGGCGCGGCTCAACCGGCTCGTGCTGCAGGGCGTGGCGGGGGCGTGAGGCGGGACCGGTGCGGGCGCTAAGGCCTATCTGGTCGGGCTCGCCTGCGCGGCGACGAGCTTGCGCCAGTGCATGACCTCGGCCCGGTAGGTCGCCGCGTAGACGCCGCTGTCTCCGGTGATCGGCGTGGCGCCGAGTTCGGCGAAGTGCCTGTTGATCTCGGCATCGGCCAGTGCCGCGTTGATCTCGCGGTTGAGCAGATCGACGATCGCCTGTGGCGTGCCGTGCGGCGCGGCGACGCCGTAGAAGCCGGACGTCTCGAAGCTCGGCAGGACGTCGGCGACCGGCGGCAGCTCGGGGAAGGCCGCAGCGCGCTCGCGGGTCGAGACGGCGAGCGCCCGAACCTTGCCGCTGCGAATGAGGTCGACCGCGGCGGCCGTGTTGTCGAACATGGCGTGGATGTGGCCCGACGCGAGGTCGGTGAGGGCCGGACCCGAGCCGCGATAGTGCACCACGGACCAGGTGATCCCGCCGAGGGTCCGGAACAGGTCGGCCGACAGCAGCTGGACCGTGCCCGGTCCGGCCGAGCCGACGGTGAGCTTGCCCGGATTGGCCCTGGCATGGGCCAGGAACTCGGGCAGCGTCTTGACCGGCAATTGCCTGCTGACCAGGAGCAGCAACGGCATGCGCGCAAGCCCGGCGACCGGGACCAGATCGTCGTTGCCCTCTGCGGTGGTCGGCGCCGGATCGCGCGAGGCGTTGATGACGTTGGCGGTCGAGGTGGCGAGGATCGTGTAGCCGTCCGGTGCGGCGCTCGCGACGCTCCTTGTGGCGACATTGCCGCCGGCGCCGGGCCGGTGTTCGAGCACGAAAGGCTGGCCCAGCCGCAGCGAGAGCCGCTCGCAGATCAGGAGCGACAGGCGGCCGGTGGCGCCGCCCGGGGCAAACGGAATGACCCAGGTCACGGGCCTGGACGGGTAGGGCGCATCGGCCGCGGCGAACGCCGCGGCTGGAGATATCGCCGCAACGCTGCTCAAGGCGGCGCATTGCAGCAGCGCACGTCGTGTGATCGTCGTGTCCTTGGTCATGCCGGCCTTCGCGTTGGCATGTTCTGGGATCGCCACCCTAACGGGTATTTGCGAGTACTTCGTAAAGGATGGCATTCGTATCAACAGCGACGGACTTCTGGCCGGTTAACCGTGCCGGTTAACGCCTGGGCAGGCGGCCGCACCTATAAGAGCGCCGGACTTTGAAGCGGTGGCAGCCATGAACTCCGAGCGCGCGGACCGATCTGCGGAACCCATCACGCCCGGTCCCAGGCCGTCGACGGCGAAGATCTGGCTGAAGGCGATCGAGCTGACCTCGGGCATCGAGGCGGAGCCCGCAAGGTTGTTTGCCGACATCGTGGACGAGTGGGCCGTGCGGCAGCCCGAACGGCCGGCGCTGATCTCCGATCGCGAGACCTTCACCTATCGCGAGCTTGCGGCCCGCATCAACCAATATGCCCGCTGGGCGCTGGCGGGCGGCATCGGTCGCGGCGATACGGTGGCCCTGATGGTGCCGAGCCGGCCCGACTATCTCGCGGCGTGGCTCGGGATCAGCCGCGTCGGCGGCGTCGTGGCGCTCATCAACACCAACCTGGTAGGTTCATCGCTCGCCCATTGCATCAATGTCGCACGGCCGTCCCACCTCATCGTCTCGGGAGAATTCCGCGAAGCCTATGCGAGTGCAGATCCGCCGATCTCAGGCGCTCCGCGCGTATGGACCCACGACGGTGGCGAACTGGAGGCGGCGCTCGCTGCGACGGACACGCATGCACTCACGCCGGCCGAGCGTCCCGCGATCACCATCAACGACCGCGCCTTGCTGATCTACACGTCCGGCACCACGGGCCTGCCGAAGGCCGCCAGCATCAGCCATCGCCGCATCCTGAACTGGGGCGGCTGGTTCGCCGGGCTCACCGCCGCCGGTCCCGATGATCGCCTTTACGACTGCCTGCCGGTCTATCATTCCGTCGGCGGTATCGTCGCGCCCTGCAGCATGCTGCGCGCCGGTGGCGCGGCGGTGCTGGCGGAAAAGTTCTCGGCCCGGAATTTCTGGCGCGACATCACCCGTCACGACTGCACGCTGGTCCAGTATATCGGCGAGCTCTGCCGCTATCTGCTGGCGGCTCCGCCGTCCGACTTCGACCGCGCGCATCGGCTGCGGCTCGCCTGCGGCAACGGCCTGCGCGGCGACATATGGGACGCATTCCAGTCGCGTTTTGCCATCCCGCAGGTGCTGGAATTCTACGCCGCGACGGAAGGCAATTTCTCGCTCTACAACGTCGAGGGACGCGTCGGCTCGATCGGCCGCGTGCCGTCGCTGCTCGCGCACCGGTTTCCGGCTGATATCATCAGGCTCGATGCCGACCGGTGTGCGCCGCTGCGTGGGCCCGACGGCCTCTGCCTGCCATGCGCGCGTGGCGAGATCGGCGAGGCGGTGGGACGGATCGGAAAGGCGGACGAAGGCGGCGGCCGCTTCGAGGGCTATACTGACGGGGCCGAGACCGAGAAGAAGATCCTGCGCGACGTCTTCGCCAAGGGCGATGCCTGGTTCCGCACCGGCGACCTGATGCGCAGGGACGAGCAGGGCTTCTTCTACTTCGTCGATCGCGTCGGCGACACCTTCCGCTGGAAGGGCGAGAACGTTGCGACCAGCGAAGTGAATGAAGCGATCCTGCAATGTCCGGGCGTTGTGGAAGCCTCGACTTACGGCGTGGCCGTGCCCGGTGCAGACGGGCGCGCCGGCATGGCCGCGCTGGTGGTCGATGAGGAGTTCGATCGTGATGTGCTGTCGGCCGAGCTTGCCCGCCGCCTGCCGGTCTATGCACAGCCGGTGGCGCTGCGCATTACGTCGTCGCTGCAGGCCACGGAGACCTTCAAGCAGAAGAAGCAGGAATTGATGCGTGACGGCTTCGATCCGTCGGTCGTGTGCGAGCCGCTCTACATGCGAGATGCGACCGGCGCCTACCGCGCGCTCGATCGTGATCTCTATGCGCGGATCGCGGCTGGCGAGGTCCGTTTGTAGATGATTTTAATCATAGGCCATGACGGGCATTTACCAACGGCCCCGAAAGATCCCGCGCAGGTCCGGGTTCCTTCACCTTCCCGCTCTATGGTCGGTCGCATCGTTTGAACAGTGACGGATTGGGCCATGTCGGTACGGTTAAGAATCATTGCGGCGATCAAGCAGATCGCGGAGGAGCAGAAGGTCAAGCTGCCGCCGCTCACGGACGAATTGACGCTGCACGAGACCGGCTTCGACTCGCTCGCTTTCGCCATCCTGGTCGCCCGCCTGGAGGATGATCTCGGCGTGGATCCGTTCACGCTGTCCGAGGAAGTGACCTTCCCCAACACGATAGGTGATTTCATCGGGGCCTATGAGAATGTCCCCGCGTGAGGTCTTCGCGCTGCGCGATCATCTCGGGACCGCTCTGACCGAGCGGTCGATCTCCGATCCGCGTCACGTGGTGTCGCTCGCGCAGCTCGCGACTGACAGCTGCCTGGGCGGACGAAGCGGTGAGCTCGACGGACGTTCGGTGCTGCTCGCAACCTCCGGGCAATTGCTGGCCGGCCTTGCGCTGATCGAGATCGACGGCGTCGCCCGGCGCATGCTGCTGTGCCCGCCTGATCTGAAGCCTGAGCATCTCGCCAGCATCATCGCCGATGCCGGGATCGATGCCGTCGTCACCGACGAGCCCCAGCGCTTCGCAGAGTGCGGCGTGGATCTCGTCATCACGGTCGGCCTGCCGCAGCCCTCGACGGCGACCGGGCAGACCGTGCGCGCCACCGAATGGCTGATGCTGACCTCGGGGACGTCGGGCGTGCCGAAGATCGTCGGCCATACGCTGGACGGCCTGTGCGGCGCCATCGTCGGCGACAGTCCGGCTCCCGGCGAGGCGATCCCGGTGTGGGCCACCTTCTATGATATCCGCCGCTATGGCGGACTGCAGATTTTCCTCCGGGCGATCGTCGGCGGCGGCTCCATGGTGCTGTCCGATCCGGGCGAGGCGCTGGCCGACCACATCGCGCGCCTCGCGGCGCGCGGCGTGACCCACATCTCCGGAACGCCGTCGCATTGGCGCAAGCTGCTGATGAGCGGCTCGATCGAGGGCTTTAGGCCGCGCTATGTCCGGCTCTCCGGCGAGATCGCGGACCAGGCCGTGCTCGACGGATTGAAGCGGGCGTTTCCCGACGCTTCGATCGGTCATGCCTACGCCTCGACCGAGGCAGGCGTCGGTTTCGCCGTCAATGACGGGCTGGAAGGTTTCCCGGCGACCCTGCTCGGCGAAGGCCGTGGCGCCGTCGACATGAAGGTCGTCGACGGCTCCCTGCGCATCCGCTCCAAGCGCGCCGCCCATGCCTATGTCGGGCGCGCCGCGGCCGAGCTCACCGATGGCGACGGCTATGTCGACACCGGCGACATGGTGGAGCTGCGCGGCGGCCGCTACTACTTCGTTGGACGTCGCAACGGCATCATCAATGTCGGCGGGCTCAAGGTCCATCCCGAGGAGATCGAGGCCGTCATCAATGGTCATCCCGAGGTGCGGATGTCGCGCGCCAAGTCGCGCCGCAGCCCGATCACGGGCGGTATCGTCGTGGCCGAGGTGGTGCTGACGGCGGATGCTGATCCGATGCGGGCGGATATGGTGCGTAACCAGATCCTCGCCGAGTGCCGCACGCGGCTGGCCGCCCACAAGGTGCCGGCGATGATCCGGTTCGTGGCGGCGCTCGACGTCACCCCGGCCGGCAAGCTGGCGCGCACCGATGCGTAACGTCCTCGTCACCGGCGGCAGCCGCGGCATCGGGCTGTCCATCGCGCGCAGGCTCGCGGGCGCAGGCTACGACGTGATTGCTGTCGCCCGTCGCGAGAGCGCGGAGTTGCGCGCAGCGATCGCCGAGTTCGGCGCCAGCAGCGGCGGCATCCATTTCCGCGCCTGCGACCTCAGCGTGATCGATGCACTCCCGAGCTTCGTGAAATCGGTGCGCGATGAGTTCGGTCCACTCTACGGGCTCGTCAACAATGCGGGCGTCGGGACCGAGGGCCTGTTGGCCACGATGCACAATTCCGAGATCGAGGCATTGGTGCGGCTCAACGTGCTGGCGCCGATGGTCCTGACCAAATACGTCGTCCGCCACATGATGGCGGCGGGCGAGGGCCGCATCGTCAACATCTCCTCGATCATCGCCAGCACCGGCTATAATGGACTGTCCGTCTACGGCGCCACCAAGGCTGCCGCGAACGGCTTCAGCCGCTCGCTGGCGCGCGAGGTCGGCAAGGTCGGCATCACCGTGAATGCGATCGCGCCCGGCTTCATCGCGACCGAGCTGACACAGAGCATGGACGACGAGCAGCAGAAGCGCATCGCCGGCCGCAGCGCCTTGCGCCGGCTGCCCGAGACGGACGACGTGGCGGCCATGGTCGAATACCTGCTCGGTGACGGCGGGCGCAACGTCACCGGCACGGTGCTGACGGTGGACGCCGGCAACACGGCGTGAAGCCATTGCGTCCGGATCGCAGTCCCCGCGACCCTGCTTGCGGTTGATTTCGCTCAAGCGCCGGCGGGGCCGCTGCGGCGATACTGCGGGCGTAATCCGGAACCTTCCTGCCATGTTCGAACGCATTCTGCGGTGGACCCTCGTTGCAATCGCGGTCGCCGGCCTCGCCGCCGGCGGTCTCGCGCATGCGGCAGGTCGCGCCGACCTCGCCGGCGTCGCCTTTACGGCCTCGACGGTGCCGGTCATCGTCGGGCTGGTCGCCTCGATCGTCAGGGATGTCCTGGCCGGGCGCATCGGCGTCGATGCGATCGCGCTGGTGTCGATGAGCGCGGCGATCATCCTTGGCGAGCCGCTGGCCGGCGCCGTCGTCGCGCTGATGTATTCCGGCGGCAACGTGCTCGAGGACATCGCCGTCGCGCGCGCCGAGCATGATCTGCGCGCGCTGGTCGATCGCGCGCCACGCGAGGCGCACCGCCGCCGCGGCGACGAGATCGAAGACGTTCCCATCGCCGGCGTGGCCGTCGGCGACCGCCTCATGGTCCGCGCCGGCGAGATCGTCCCGGTCGATGGTGTGGTCGAATCGGCCATCGCCGTCGTCGACGAGTCGGCGCTCACGGGCGAGCCGATCCCGGTCTCGAAAACACGTGGCATGGCGATCCTGTCCGGATCATTGAATGCCGGCGAGACTTTCGAACTCTCGGTCACGGCCACCGCCGGCGAGAGCACCTATGCGGGGATCGTCAAGCTGGTGACGGCGGCCCAGACGGCGAAGGCGCCGTTCGTGCGGCTCGCCGACCGCTATGCGCTGATCTTCCTGCCGGTGAGCCTCGCCATTGCGGCTGCGGCCTATCTCGCTTCGGGCGACGTCATCCGGAGCCTGGCGGTGATGGTCGCGGCGACGCCGTGTCCGTTGATCCTGGCCGCCCCTGTCGCGTTCATCGCCGGCGTGGCACAGGCGGCGCGCAACGGCATCCTGGTCAAAGGCGGCGGCAAGCTGGAAGCGCTCGCCCGCGCTCACACCGTGCTGTTCGACAAGACCGGTACGCTCACCGTGGGTGGGGCGCGCCTGCTGTCGGTCGAGGTCGCAGCAGGGGAGGACGCGGACACGGTGCTGCTGCTCGGCGCATCGCTGGAACAGGCCTCGCATCACGTGGTGGCGCATGCGATCGTCCAGGCCGGCCTTGGCCGCGGGCTGAAGCTGAAAGTGCCCGAAGCGGTGAGAGAGACCATGGGCTCCGGCCTCGAAGGCGTCATCGATGGCCGCCGCATCGTCGCCGGCTCGCGCGACCTCGTGCTGGGTAACCGTACGCCGGCGCCGTGGGCGGCCCGGGCGATCCGCCGCGCCTCCTGGCGCTCGGCGCTCATCGTGTTCGTCGCCGTCGAGGGGCAGCCCATCGGCGCATTGTTGTTGGCAGACGAGTTGCGCGCGGACACCCCGCGTGCCATCCGCTGGCTGCGCGAGGCCGGCATCGCGCGCATGGTGATGGTGACCGGCGACCGCGCCGCAGCCGCCCAGGCGATCGGTGCCGCCCTCGATCTCGATGCGGTGCTGGCCGACCGCGTGCCGTCCGACAAGGTCGACGCGGTCAGGAGCGAGCAGCGGCTGCATCCGACGATCATGGTGGGCGACGGCATCAACGACGCGCCGGCGCTGGCGTCCGCCGATGTCGGCATTGCGCTCGGTGCCCGCGGCGCCAGTGCCTCGTCGGAAGCGGCCGACGTCGTGATCCTCGCGGATCGGCTCGACCGCGTCGGCGAGGCGATCGTGATCGCGCAGCGCGCCCGCCGCATCGCTTTGGAGAGCATCATCGCCGGCATGGCGCTGTCGTTTCTCGCCATGGGCGCGGCCGCGTTCGGCCTGCTGCAGCCGGTGCCGGCGGCGCTGGTGCAGGAGGCCATCGACGTCGCCGTCATCCTCAATGCGCTGCGCGCGCTGCTGCCGGCCGGCCGCGGCAAGGCTGGCCGCATCACGGCCGAAGACGGTCGCGGGCTCCGGCATGATCATCAGGCGCTGCTGCGCGGCCTCGATCGCCTGCGTTCCATCGTCGATGCCCTCGACGAGGCCTCGCCTGAACAGGCCATCAGCCTGATCGGGCAAGCCAACGCGGTGGTCCAGGATCAGGTCGTCGCGCACGAGCGCGACGACGAGGGCTCGGTCTATCCGCGGCTCGCGCGGCTGCTGCAGGACAGCCACGGCCTCTCGGCCATGAGCCGGGCGCATCGGGAGATCCTGCATCTGGCGCGGCTGCTCGGCCGGCTCGCGGAGGAACTCCCGTCGGAGCACGTGGATCGCTACATGATCCGCGACGCCCAGCGGGTGATCGAGGCGATCGAGACGCTGGTGCGCATGCACACCGCGCAGGAGGACGACATCTATGAGGCGGTGGCGGCGCGGTCGGCCGCGTAAATTATTCAGGATGTTTCGGCAGGTCGATCCGCTCGTCCGCGAATTCGGGCGGACCGTCGATCAGGCGGCGGATCCGCCGTTCGCGCTCGTCCGCAGGCAGGTTCGGGTCCAGCATCTGGTCGATCAGCCGGATCGCATTCTGCTCGATCACGATCCGCTCCGTCGGCTTGGGCTGTGGAGTTACCGCCGGCCGGGACGCGTGCAGGCCGAGCGCGAGCAGCCGGCCGATGGCATCGGAGCGCGTGGTTTCCTGCGCCTCGGCCCACGCGTCGATCTCTGCGGTGAGCTCCTGTGACAGCTTCACCGCACTCACGGCGTCATGTCCCAGCCGGACTGCGGGACTATGATCCCTTCGCGTATCGGACAATGGCGTCATCTGCCTGTTGATCATATCAACCTAAAATATGCTCGGGGGGATGGGGTTTGATTCGGATCAAAGACGTCCTAAGAAAGCGACCTTCTCGCGGCGATCCGGCCGCCGGAAGCGAAGCGCGTGTCTGCCGCCAGGCAGGCCTCGGAGCGCGATACCGGACACAGCCAGTCGCCCATGCGATTCCTCCACACCTTCCAGCTCTTTGATTTTCTCGACACGCTCGTCAGCCTGTTCGCGGCCTTCGTGCTCGGCACGCTGATCGGCGCCGAACGGCAGTATCGGCAGCGCAGCGCCGGCCTGCGCACCAACGTTCTGGTCGCGGTCGGAGCCGCCGCCTTCGTCGATATCGGCAATCGCCTGACCGGCGCGGACGGCGCGGTACGGATCATCGCCTATGTGGTGTCGGGCATCGGCTTTCTCGGCGCCGGCACGATCATGAAGGAGGGCATGAACGTCCGCGGGCTCAACACCGCCGCGACCTTGTGGGCGTCCGCCGCAGTCGGGGCCTGCGCCGGCGCCGACCTGATCGCCCAGTCGGTGGCCCTCACCCTGTTCGTGCTGGCCGGCAACACGCTGCTGCGACCATTGGTCAATGCCATCGATCGCATCCCGCTCAATGCCGCGGCCTCCGAGGCCCATTATGAAATCGTCGTGACCACGGACGCGCTGCATGCGGCCGAACTGCGCGAGGCGCTCGACGAGCGGCTGGAGGCCGCCAAATATCCGGTGCGGGAAACCGAGGTTGTCTATCGGTCCGAAGACATCGTCGAAATCATCGCGACCCTCGTGCCGCTTGTGGTGGATGCGGCAGATCTCGAACGTGTGACCGCGGAGTTGGCGAAGCGGACCGGCGTCCGTCATGCGACCTGGAACGTCAGCGCGCTGCAGTGAGACGCCTGACAGGTTGCCGTGATCGTCGCTACTTGATGCAACGGCCAACATCGCCTGCCGCCGTCGGTGTCTCATAGGTCCCCGGGGACATCGGTTGGCCGTCGAAGAACACCGCAAGCTGATTGGCGATGCCATAGTCCGTCGCCCCCCGGCGCCGATCGTTGATCATGCGCGCAATGTTCCATTCGTCGTGTGAACCATAGCTGAATGCGACGGAGGCCCGCAGGCCGTAGTAGTTGCGAAAGCCGGCCCGGGTCAGGCTGCCATTGGCGATCGCATCCTTGAACTTCGGGTCCGGGACGATCTTCTCGTCGAACCAGGACTCGAGCTTCTCGAGGTCACCTTTTCCGGAGAGCTCGAAATACCGACCGAAGTCGTTCGGTCCGGAAAAGTAGATGAAGTCGAAGGCGTCGCCGAGGCCCTTCTCGCCTTCCAGGATCTGGGTCCACATGTACATGTAGTCGGCGCCGCTGGCACCCTGCATTCCGTCGCCACCCTCGGCCCCCGGATTCAGCACGAACACCGCGCGTGGGCCGAAGCGCTCGGTCACGCGCTCCGTGATCTTTGCCGCGATGTCGGTGTTGACCGCGAACGAGCCGCCGCCGGCCGGCGACAGCGGGATACTGAGATAGCCGATCGCCTGTCCTTGCGCGCGCTGGTCGGCAATGAGCTTGCGCACCCGCGCCACGTTGGCCGCGATCGTGGTCTGGAATTCCGGATGGACGCAGTAGCAGATGTCGAGCGCGGTACAGGCGGTGACCGGATCTGACGCGGCGCGTGCCGGCGGGCCAGGGGTGGTCGCAAACAGGGCTGCGGCTGCGATCGCGGCTGCCAAAGGCGCCCAAGAGCGATCGCATGAACGTCCAGCCTTCCTCATACGACCTCCTTCCCCCTATGGCCGGCGGGCCCGACGGATGATATTGAGCTGGGTGGAAAATACAACCAGGGATATATTTGGTTCCGGTGGCGGTAAAGCTGGATCAATGCCGGCCGCGGGCGAAGATCTCGTAGAAGCCGAGCACGATCTCGCAGGCGATCAGGATCACGACGATGACTTCCAGCCGCAGCGAGCGCTTGGTGTCGATGATATCGGCGAGCGTCGTCGCCGTCTCAGCGATCACGGCGAGCTTTCGGTTGAGCATTTCCTCGCGCTCCTTCAGCTCATACTCGTCTTCGAGCCTCGCATAGAGCCGTTCGAGATCCGGCCGGTCCCACAACACGTCCGGCTTCTCGCCGACGGCGACACGGCCGGAGACGCGGTGCTGCACCAGGAGCGCTGCGCCAAGGAGTTTGAGCATGGCGACCCGGCTCTTCGACGTCCGCCCAAGCGAGGCCAGTTCGCGCGCAAACGGCTCGATCGTATCGAAGACATTGGCGATCTCGCGCTCGCTGCGGCCGAGGATGACGCTCTTGGCGAGTGCGTCGGCGACGATCAGCAAACGCTCCAGCGACAATTCCCGGACCAGGATCGGACCGCCGACCGGGATCGGCTCCTCGGACTCGCGCGCGACCTGGACCTTGGCGGTTTCCTCCTCGTGGGGCGCAATCGGGCCGAACAGCCGTGCGCTCAGCAGGTCGAGAAAGGCGGTCTCCTCGGCCGGCGACATCCCGATGAACACCACCACGCCGTAGCGAAACACCACGGCGATCCCGGTCTCGCCGATGCGAACGGCGAGCGGCGTTGCCGACAGCACCTGGCCGCCGAAGCCTGCGGTATTGATGCGGTCGGCGATCTGCAGCGCATGGGCGGCGAGTTGTGGGATATGCGGGGCTTCCGTATTCATTCAACGAGCCTACCATGCCGATGCGGACAATTCGATAACACCCGGCAAGCAGTGGATCATCGCCGCAATGCCCGGTTTGAACCCGCTTGACACGGATGATCGTAGCTCGCCAATTGAAGGAGCACACCGAACGGATCAGCTGTCATGTCGAAGACCGGCGCTGCGGACTACTACGCCTCGATCCCCGTGTTTCGCGGCTTTTCGCGGCTGATGGAGCCACAGCTGTACAAGCCCGTGCCCGACGATTGGATGATCGGCACTGCCGATATCGTCGAGTCCACGAAGGCGATCGCCGACAAGCGCTACAAGGCGGTCAACATGGCGGGGGCGGCAGTCATCGCGGCGGTCACGAATGCGCTGGAAGGGCGCGAATTCCCGTTCGTGTTCGGCGGCGACGGCGCGAGCTTCGCGGTCGGACCGGACGACGAGACGGCGGCGCGCGAGGCTTTGGCGGCCACCGCGACCTGGGTCAGGGAGGATCTCGGACTCTCGATGCGGGTCGCCCTGGTGCCGCTGCATGCCATTCGCGGGCAGGGGCTCGACGTGCGCGTGGCGCGTTATGGTCCGTCGGCCAACCTCTCCTACGCGATGTTCGCCGGCGGCGGCTTGGGCTGGGCTGAATCTGCGATGAAGCGTGGCGAGTTCGCGGTGGCCCCGGCTCCGTCCGGCGCACAGCCGGATCTGTCGGGATTGTCCTGCCGCTTCGAGGAGATGCCGTCGGCGCGCGGTCTCATCCTGTCGGTGCTGGTGCTGCCTGCCTCGGAGGCGGATGCTTCGGCCTATCGAAAAGTGATCGAGGAGATCATTACGCTGACGGAGCGCAGCCCCGATGCCGGACGGCCGGTGCCGGCCGGCGGCCCCGCGTTGCGGTGGCCGCCGCAGGGCTTCAGCTATGAGGTTCGCGCAGCGCGTGGCGGCCCGCGGGTTGCGCGCTGGGCCCGCGTGCTCGGACGCACGCTGTTCGTCTACGCCATACTGCGTTTCGGCATCAGCATCGGCGGCTTCGTGCCGGAGCTCTACAAGCAGCAGCTGGTCGAGAATTCCGACTTTCGAAAATATGACGATGCGTTGCGCATGATCCTCGACTGTACCGAGGAGCTCGCGCGGGAGCTGGAGCGGCGCCTGAGCGCGGCGGCCTCACGCGGCATCGTTCGCTATGGGCTACATCGGCAGGATGCGGCGATGATGACCTGCTTTACGCCGTCTGCGATCCGCCCCGACCACGTTCACTTCATCGATGGTGCACGGGGCGGATACGCGTCGGCTGCGACCGCGCTCAAGTCCGCGGTCGCCTGAGAGCGCTCACTGCGAGCGGGTCCAGGTCTCGCCGCCGCACAGCGATCCGACACAGCCGTCGACCTTCAGCGTGTCCGGGCCGGACACCGAGATATGGCTGACATAGCTCTGGCCATCGTCGGCGTTGTAGATCTTGCCGGACCATTTATTGGGCCCATCGGCGCGGATGCCTTCAAATAGCTGCAGGCCAATGATCGGGCGGTTGGCAAGGGCGCGATTGGGATTCTTGTTGTCGACGGCGGGCTTTCCGGTGTCGGTATCCATCGGCTGCTTCAGCCATACGACCGTGCCGCACAGATTGGCGCCGCATTTCGTTACCTTGATCCTGGCGTCGGCCGCCTGCGTCAGCCAAGTGCCGGTTGGATCATCGGCGGCCAGAGCCGGCTGCGTGATCACGAAAGCTGCGAGTGCAAGACCAGCCAGGCGCAATTTCCAAATCATCTTACCCCCCGTTGAAACCGCGCTTCCATAACAGCAAATGGCGCCGATGCAATCAGGGGAGGTGGGTTTGTCCAAAACGTCCTCATCACGATCAGGTGCATCGCCGACGTCCTGTCTCAATCTCTTGTTCGATTGTCTCGCCGGACGCGCCAACATCCGGTCACCAGGGCAGGCCACACAGGTCGATGGTCCCGCGCGTCGGTGCGGTACGCTTGACGTCGTGTACGAGCGCAGCAAGTTCATCGAAGCGGATCCGCCCTTTGTCCGGCTGCTCGGCATAGACATCGCCGTCGAACGCTTCGAAGCCGCGCGCCGTGTAGAAGGGAATGCGATCGCGCGCGCAGAACAGCATCGCGAAATTGACGGAGTCCTCGTGTTTCAGCGTCTGGATCGCGGCGTTCAGCGCGACGGTGGCGAGACCCCGATTGCGGCTCTCTGCGCGCGTCAATACGCCGCCGATGCCGCCGACATTGATCTTCTGCCCGTTCCACGTCACGATGCGGCGATAGATCCCGACATGGCAGAGCACATCGCCGGTCTCGTCCTGCACCAGCACCCGCAGGTCGGCATGCGCAAAGGTGATACCGGCCCAGGGTAATCCGGCCACCACCTCGGGCGGCCAGACCGCATCATAGAGCGGCTTGACCAGCGTCCAGGAGGCGTCCCCGTTCAGTACGTCGATCTCGATGCTCATCAAAACGGCTCGCTTTTTCCAAAATCACAGTGTTTAGGAGTTCGGAACCTTCTATAAGGAGGTCCCGTTAAATCCCGTCTTCCCACAAGTTGCGGAACCGCCCCCATGACCTTTACCCTTCCCCCCCTGCCTTACGCCTATGAAGCCCTCGGACCCTACATGTCCAAGGAGACGCTCGAGTACCATCACGACAAGCATCATCAGGCCTATGTGACCAACGGCAACAACGCGATCAAGGGGACTGAATTCGAAGGCAAGTCCCTCGAGGAGATCGTCAAGGGCTCGTTCGGCAAGAACCCCGCGGTGTTCAACAACGCCGGCCAGCACTTCAACCATATCCATTTCTGGTCGTGGATGAAGCCGAACGGCGGCGGCTCGAAGCTGCCCGGCCGCCTCGAGAAGAAGATCGACGAGGACCTCGGTGGCTTCGAGAAGTTCAAGGCCGACTTCGCTGCGGCCGGTGTCGGCCAGTTCGGCTCGGGCTGGTGCTGGCTCTCGGTCAAGAACGGCAAGCTTGAAATCTCCAAGACCCCGAACGGCGAGAACCCGCTGGTGCACGGTGCGACCCCGATCCTCGGCTGCGACGTCTGGGAGCACTCCTACTACATCGACTATCGCAACCGCCGTCCCGACTATCTGAAGGCGTTCGTCGACAGCCTCATCAACTGGGACTACGTGGACGAGCTCTACGGCAAGGCGATCTGATCGCTGCCGAGCGAGATGCGAGGGCGGTGAGCTTCGGCTCGCCGCCCTTTTTCGTGGTAAGGACTTTTGATGAGGGCGATCCTTGCAAGAGCGGTCCCCTTGCGGCAAGAGTTTTGCTCCATTTGCGACGAGTGCAGGGCGTTCCTTCTCTCGATGCGGTCTGCAGGTAAGATCCCGTGAATCAGCTGGTCGGATATTTTCTCGTCTTTTTCGGCGGCGGCTGCGGCGCCTCGCTGCGGCACGCGATCAACATGGCGAGCGCCAGGGCGCTCGGAACGGACTTCCCGTACGGCACCTTCATCATCAACATCACCGGCTCGACGGTGATGGGCCTGATCGCCGGCTATCTCGCCTTCAAAGGCGGCGCGACCCAGCACTGGCGGCTGTTCCTGATGACCGGCATCCTCGGCGGCTATACGACCTTCTCGGCCTTCTCGCTCGACACCGCGCTGCTCTATGAGCGGGGCGCGCTGGGGCTTGCTGCGCTGTATGTGCTGGGATCGGTGGGGATCTCGATCGCCGGCCTATTCGCCGGCCTCGCGCTGGTGCGGGTCTTGAGCTGAGGCTCCACGGCTCCCGCTCGCGCATATGGCACGGAGACATTCCGGGCCTCATGGTTCGAGACGCGCCTTTCGGCGCTCCTCACCATGAGGGTGAGTTCTGAAGTCGGCGCTGCACATTGACCGTGAGCAGCGTTTTCCCGGAGAGGGGCCGAGAGTGCCGGCTTCGATCTGCACGGTTCGTGTTCAGGGTACGACTTTCGCTCCTCACCCTGAGGAGCCCGCCGCAGGCGGGCGTCTCGAAGGGCGAGGCCTGCGTTCGGCGGGCAAGGGGACGGCTTGGCAGGTCACGCCTCCGGTGGACAGAGGTGATGTTATAATGTAACATCATGACGAAATGACCCAGTCCGTCGCCCATAGTCACACCCATTCCCATGCGCACGGGCATAGCCACGGCCATGCCCACAGCCACGGACCCGCCGCGCCGCATCCGGCCCAGCCTGCGCCATGGTCGATCCTGCGCATGCCGGTGACCACCCGGCTCGGCGCCGCGCTGGCGGCGAGCGCCGGCCTGTGGCTGATCGTCTGGCTAGCCATGCGGTGATGACGGCGATGGTTCAGCTGCAATTCCGCGACGTCACGCTCGGCTATGACCGTCATCCGGCGGTGCATCATCTCTCCGGCGAGGTCGCACCGGGCGCGCTGCTCGCGGTCGTCGGCCCTAACGGCGCCGGCAAATCGACCCTGTTCCGCGGCATCGTCGGCCTTCTGAAGCCGCTCGCCGGCACCATTGCGGCCGCCGATCTGAAGCCGCGCGAGATCGCCTATCTGCCGCAGATCGCCGACATCGACCGCAGCTTCCCGATCTCGGTGTTCGACTTCGTCAGCACCGGGTTGTGGCGCAGCGTCGGCATCTTCGGCGGCATCGGCGTTGCGGCGCGCGACAAGATCGCGCGGGCGATCGCCGCCGTCGGCCTCACCGGCTTCGAGGGCCGCGGCATCGGCACGCTGTCGGGCGGCCAGATGCAGCGCATGCTGTTCGCCCGCGTGCTGCTGCAGGATGCCCGCGTGATCGTGCTCGACGAGCCGTTCAATGCGATGGATTCCAAGACCTCGGCCGACCTGCTGCAACTGATCGAGCACTGGCACGGCGAGCAGCGCACCGTGCTGGCGGCGCTGCACGACATGGATATGGTGCGCGCGCATTTCCCGCAGACCCTGCTGCTGGCGCGCGAGGCGGTGGCCTGGGGGCCGACCGCGGAGGTGCTGACGGCGGACAATCTCCTGGCCGCGCGTCGCATGTGCGAGGCCTTCGACGACGCGGCGGCGCCCTGCGTGCCCGCGCAAGCCTCGAAGGCGGCGTGATGCTGCGTGAGGTTCTGATCGCTCCGTTCTCGGATTTCGAGTTCATGCGCCGCGCGCTCGCCGCAGTGATCGCACTGTCGCTCGGCTCGGGCCCGATCGGCGTTTTCCTGATGCTGCGGCGGATGAGCCTGGTCGGCGACGCGATGGCGCATGCGATCCTGCCCGGTGCAGCGATCGGCTTCCTGCTGTCGGGGCTCAATCTGTTTGCGATGACGACCGGTGGCCTGATCGCGGGCTTTGCGGTGGCGCTGTTGTCGGGCCTTGTGTCGCGCTCGACCGGGCTCAAGGAGGACGCCTCGCTGGCGACCTTCTATCTTGCCTCGCTCGCGATCGGCGTCACCATCGTCTCCGTCAAGGGCACCAATGTCGACCTGCTGCACGTGCTGTTCGGCAACATCCTGGCCATGGATGATCCGACGCTCTTGATGGTCGCGACCAACGCCACCATCACGCTCGTCGTGCTCGCCGTGATCTACCGCCCGCTGGTGGTCGAGAGCGTCGATCCGCTATTCCTGCGCACCGTGAGCCGAGCCGGCGCGCCGGCGCATCTGATCTTCCTCGGCCTGATCGTGGTCAATCTCGTCAACGGTTTTCAGGCGCTCGGCACCTTGCTCGCGGTCGGGCTGATGATCCTGCCGGCCGGAATCGCGCGGTTCTGGTCGCGCGACGTCACGCCGATGATCTGCATCGCGGTCGCATCCGCCATCGTCTCCGGCTATGCCGGATTGGTGCTGTCGTTCCAGACCCGCATTCCCTCGGGGCCTGCGATCATCCTGGTCGCTTCGCTGCTCTATCTCGGCTCGGTCTTGTTCGGACGCGTGGGCGGCGTGCTTCCACAGCTGTTTCCCGGGCGCCATCTCGAAGCTTGAAGTCCATGTCCATGCAACGCCTGTCGTCCGTCCTGAGCCTGCTCTTCAGCTTTCTTATGGTTGTCCCCGCTTCAGCCGAGACGCGGCTGAACGTCGTGACCAGCTTCTCGATCCTGGCCGATTTCGCCCGCCAGGTCGGCGGCGACAAGGTCAGTGTCGCCTCGCTGGTCGGGCCGGACAGCGACGTGCACGTCTATACGCCGACGCCGCATGATGCGAAGGATGTCGGCGCGGCGCGGCTCCTGATCGTCAACGGCCTCGGCCTCGAGGGCTGGCTGCCGCGCCTGCAGCAGGCCTCCGGCAGCAAGGCGCCGATCGTCGTGGCCACGCAGGGCATCACCGCGCGCAAGCGCGGGTCGGATGCCGATCCGCACGCCTGGCAGTCGGTCGGCAATGCCATGGTCTATGTGCGCAATATCCGCGATGCGCTGATCGCCGCCGATCCCGCCGATGCCGACATCTTCAAGGCCAATGCCGAGCGCTATCTCGCCGAGCTCACCGCACTCGACCGCGAGGTCCGCGCCGAGATCGAGAAGATACCACCGGAGCGGCGCAAGGTGATCTCGACCCATGATGCCTTCGGCTATTTCGCCGATGCCTACGGCATCGCCTTCATCGCCCCGCTGGGCGTCTCCACCGAGACCGAGCCGTCGGCCCGCGACGTCGCCGAGATCATCGGCCAGGTCAGGAAAGCCAAGATTCCGGCGGTTTTCCTGGAAAATTTCAACGACGACCGGCTGGTCGGCCGGATCGCGGCCGAGACCGGCGCGAAGATCGGCGGCACGCTGTATTCGGACGCTTTGAGCGAGGAAAAGGGTCCTGTTCCCACTTACATTGCCATGGTCAGGCACAATATAAGGGCCCTGACGAGCGCGCTTGTCCGCCAGGGCTTCTAAAGCCCAGGCGGTCGGCGCGCCATGAGCCGTTTTCGACGCGATCGAGTTCGATGCGATCGAGTTTTTTCGGAGTGAGCATGTCCGACGCGAGCAAGATTCCAGTGACGGTCCTGACCGGCTATCTCGGGGCCGGCAAGACCACGCTTCTGAACCGCATCCTCTCCGAAGACCACGGCAAGAAGTACGCCGTCATCGTCAATGAATTCGGCGAGATCGGCATCGACAACGACCTCATCGTCGGCGCCGATGAAGAAGTGTTCGAGATGAACAACGGCTGCATCTGCTGCACCGTGCGCGGCGACCTCGTGCGCATCATCTCTGGCCTGATGCGGCGCAAGGGCAAGTTCGACGCCATCATCGTCGAGACCACCGGGCTCGCCGATCCGGCGCCGGTGGCGCAGACCTTCTTCGTCGACGAGGACGTGCAGAAGAATGCGCGGCTCGACGCCGTCGTCACGGTGGCCGACGCCAAATGGCTGTCGGACCGGCTCAAGGATGCGCCCGAGGCCAAGAACCAGATCGCCTTCGCCGACGTCATCGTGCTCAACAAGACCGATCTCGTCAGCCCCCCGGAGCTCGCCGAGGTCGAGGCGCGCATCCGCGCCATCAACCCCTATGCGAGGCTGCATCGCACCGAGCGCTGCCAGATCGCGATATCAGACGTGCTGGAGCGCGGCGCGTTCGATCTCGATCGCATCCTCGAGATCGAGCCGGAATTCCTGAACGCCGGCGATGACCACGATCATCATCATGATCACGACCATGGCCATGATCACCACCATGATCACGCCCACGGCCTGAAGCACTATCACGACGAGGACATGCAGTCGCTGTCGCTGCGCTCCGACAAGCCGCTCGATCCATCGCGGTTCATGCCGTGGCTGCAGAACCTGGTGCAGACCGAGGGCGGCAAGATCCTGCGCTCCAAGGGCATCCTTTCGTTCCAGGACGATGACGACCGCTACGTCTTCCAGGGCGTGCACATGATGTTGGAAGGCGATCACCAGCGGAAGTGGAAGCCCGACGAGGCGCGCCAGAGCCGCGTCGTCTTCATCGGCCGCGAGCTGCCGGAAGACGCTATCCGTGAAGGCTTCGAACGCTGCATCGTGACCTGATGACGTCGTTTGATCAGGGCGGCGAGGCCGCGTCCATCGTCTCCGTCACCGACAAGGTGAAGCCGGTCTCGCTCGGCATGGCCGTCACGGCCGTGCACTATCTCGGCGACCGCGCGGCCTTCGTCGGCACCGAGGAGAGCGTCGCGGTCGTCGACGGCGAGGGCGAGATCAGCAAAGTCGACGTCACCGGCGGCGGCATCCTGGCGGCAGTGTCGGACGGGGCGCGGCTCGTGTTCGGAGGCGATGACGGCAAGGTCACCGCGCTCGACAAGGCGGGCGCGGTGTCGGTGCTCGTGACCGATCCGAAGCGGCGCTGGATCGACAACGTCGCTCTCCATCCCGACGGCGCGATCGCCTGGTCGGTCGGCAAGACCGCCTTTGTGCGTCAGCCCAAGGGCGAGGAGAAGTCGCTCGAGGTGCCGTCGACCGCCGGCGGATTAGCGTTCGCGCCGAAGGGCCTGCGGTTGGCGATCGCGCACTACAACGGCGCCACGCTGTGGTTTCCGAACATGGCGGGCGAGCCCGAATTCCTCGGCTGGGCCGGCTCGCATCACGCCGTCACCTTCAGCCCCGACAACAAGTTCCTGGTCACCGCGATGCACGAGCCGGCGCTGCACGGCTGGCGCCTCGCCGACAGCCGCCACATGCGCATGACCGGCTATCCGTCGCGGGTGAAGTCGATGTCGTGGGGCAGCGGCGGCCGCTTCCTGGCGACGTCAGGGGCCGACATGGTCATCCTCTGGCCGTTCGTCGGCAAGGATGGTCCGATGGGCAAGGAGCCGGCGATGCTGGCACCGATGAAGGCCAAGGTCACGGCGGTCGCCTGCCACCCCAAGCAGGACATCCTGGCCTGCGGCTATGAGGACGGCACCGTGCTGATGGTGCGCATGCAGGATGGCGCCGAGATCCTGGTGCGGCGGAACGAGACACCGCCGATCGCGGCGATCGGCTGGAATGCCGCCGGAACCTGGCTCGCCTTCTCGGATGAAAGCGGCGAGGCGGGGCTGCTTCCGCTTTGATGGTGGCATAGCGGCGCAGCGCCTGGCAGGGAACCGCGCGCTGCCCAAACCGTTGTTCCGCACATCAATTGTTGCGGATGACCGTCCATGGCCTCGATCAACAGCAAACAGACGTTGCGCAGGGACCTGCTGCTGGCAGGTGGCCTGCTCGGCATCGGCGCCCTGGTGGCGATCATCTCGCTGGCCGAGATCAGGGCCAATCATGTCGATCATGTGGCGCAGGCGACGCCTGAGCCCTCGGCTACGCCGGCCGAATCCAAGCCCGGCGGCACTCGCCCGACCACGCCGGCGCCTGAGCCCGCACGGCCCGACGTCGAAGCTCAGAAGGAAGGCGTCAAGCCAGCGCTGCCGCCGGCCCCGGCCGAGAAGGTCGCGCCTCCGATGGAGAAGAAGTAGCTCTCTGCGACGGCATCAGAGCGAGAGAGTTCGCACGCTGCCTCCACATCGTCATGCCCGGGCTCGTCCCGGGCATCCACGTCTTTCAACTGTGCGGCTTCGTGGATGGCCGGGTCAAGCCCGGCCATGACGCAGGAGAGAGCGCGGACTAGACGACCGATGCTAAAGTCACGGCGCTATATCTAAGCCCTCACTGTCATCGTCCGCGAAGGCGGACGATCCAGTACGCCGTGACGTCTGTGTTCGACCTCTTCTGCCGCGGCGTACTGCATGCTCGCCCGGAGCCTGCCCTCGGGCTCGCCGAAGGCGAGACCCGGGGGCGGAGCATGACAGCATTGGGAATGGCGAGAGCTCAACCCATCCACGAGGGCCGATTTCAAGAAAACGGTCGTCTAGCTAATCACCGCACCAGGATGTTCCGGAACTGCCACGGATCGTTGGTGTCGATATCCTCCGGGAACAGGCCGGGGCGATCGGTGAGCGGGGTCCAGTCGGTGTAGTAGCCCTTCACCGGCCCGAGATAGGGCGTCTGGATCTCGAGGCAGCGGCGGAAGTCCAGTTCGTCGGCCTCGACGATGCCGGCGGTCGGATTCTCCAGCGCCCACACCATGCCGGCGAGCACCGCCGACGACACCTGCATGCCGGTGGCGTTCTGATACGGCGCGATGCGGCGGGTCTCCTCGATCGACAGCTGCGAGCCGTACCAATAGGCGTTCTTGCCGTGGCCGTAGAGCAGCACGCCGAGCTCGTCGATGCCGTCGACGATCTCGTTCTCGTCGAGGATGTGCCACTTCTCCTGCATCTTGCCGGTGGCGCCGAAGATCTCGTGCAGCGACAGCACCGCGTCATTGGCCGGGTGATAGGCGTAATGGCAGGTCGGCCGGTACACCACCTTGTCGCCGTCGCGCACCGTGAAGTAGTCGGCGATCGAGATCGACTCGTTGTGGGTCACCAGGAAGCCGTATTGCGCGCCGGGGGTCGGGCACCACGAGCGGACGCGGGTGTTGGCGCCGGGCTGCAGCAGATAGATCGCAGCGCCGCAGCCTTCGGTGTGGCAGCGGCCGTTGTCCGGCATCCACGTCTCATGCGTGCCCCAGCCGAGCTCGGCCGGCTGCATGCCCTCGGAGACGAAGCCCTCGACCGACCAGGTGTTGACGAACACATCCATCGGCTTCGGGTTCTTGGAGCGCTGGGTGTCGCGCTCGGCGATGTGGACGCCCTTGACGCCGAGCTTCTGCATCAGCTGCGCCCAGCCCTCGCGGCTTTTCGGCTCGACGATCTCGGTCTTGGTGTCCCTGGCGATGTCGAGCAGCGCCTGCTTGACGAACCACGACACCATGCCGGGATTGGCGCCGCAGGTGGAGACGGCGGTGGTGCCGCCCGGGCTGTTGCGGCGTGCCGCCAGCAGGGTCTCGCGCAGCGCGTAGTTGGAGCGCTGCTCGACGCCCATGTTCTTGTCGAAATAGAAGCCGGCCCAGGGCTCTACCACCGTGTCGATGTAGAGCGCGCCGATCTCCCGGCACATCGTCATGAGGTCGACCGAGGAGGTGTCGACCGACAGGTTCACGCAGAAGCCCTGGCCGCCGCCTTCGGTGAGCAGCGGCACCAGCAACTCGCGGTAATTGTCGCGGGTCACGCCCTGCTGGATGAAGCGCACGCCGTGTTTCTTGGCCAGCGCACCGTCGTCATGCGGATCGATGATGACGAAGCGGTCCTTGTCATAGGCGAAATGCCGCTCGATCAGGGGCAGGGTGCCCTTGCCGATCGAGCCGAAGCCGATCATCACGATGGGGCCGGAAATCTTGGCGTGGATCTGCGAGCTCATGAGGTAACGTTCTCCGAAATACGATTCCGCTGTCGCGTGCGGGGATTGATCAGGCGCTGCGCCGCTTTCAGGTGCTGGGGCTGCGGCGCTTGGCGGTGACTTCGATCTCGACCTTCATCTCGGGCTTGTAGAGGCCCGCGACGACGAGCAGCGTGGCCGCCGGGCGGATGTCGCCGAGGACTTCGCCACAGACGGCAAAATGCGCGTCGGCGTCGTTGACGTCGGTGAGGTAGTAGGTCGCGCGAACGATGTCGGCCATCTCGAAGCCGCCCTCCTGCAGGGCCGCCGCGATGGTCTTGAAGCAGTTGCGTGACTGGCTCGTGACATCGGCCGGCATCGTCATGGTGCTGTAGTCATAGCCGGTGGTGCCGGCGACGAAGGCGAAATCGCCGTCAACCACCGCCCGGCTGTAGCCGGCGGTCTTTTCGAACGGTGATCCGGTAGAGATCAAACGGCGGGACATGGCGCACCTCGTCGTCGGGGGATTTGCCGGGGTTAAAGAGCTTTTGCTGCACCTGCGCAACCCCTGGCGGGGCGGGCCGGGCGCCCGTTGCCAGAATGCCTAACGCAGCCGCGTGACGTCGGGTCCGGCGGGCGGAGCGCTGCTCCAGCGGCGGACCACGATGTCGCGGACGATCATGATCCCGAGCAGGATCAGGACGAGCGTCGGTAGCAACGTCCGCCGCCGCGGCGCCGGCGCATCGCGCCCCGTCACGCCGCGCATGATACCATCCGCTCCTTGCGGCTGCGGCGGGCTTTGCGCTCCCGGGCACCGGTGGCGAGGATCATGCCGCAGGCGCCGTCGAGTGCGCCCGCGACCAGCTCGAGGCCGAGCAGCCGCGCGTGTTCGAACGCGCCCGGCAGCTCCAGCTCGCTTGTCGTCTCCACCGAGAAGCCGAAACGCGCGTAATACGGCGCATCACCGAGCAGGATCACGGCGCCATGGCCGCGCGACGCCGCGATCATCAGCGCGGCGTTCATCAGCGCAGCTCCAACGCCGAGGCTGCGGGCGTCAGCGGCGACCGCCAGCGGCCCCAGCATCAGCGCGTCGCGTCCGCCGGCGCTGACGTGCCACAACCGCAGCGTTCCCACGAGGGTACCGCTGCGCACCGCCGACAGGGCCAGGCCTGCGGCGGGCGCGCGTCCGTCGCGCAGGCGCTGGCAGGTGCGCTCATGGCGGTTGTCGCCGAAGCAGGCATCGAGCAGCGCCTCGCGCGCCGGCACGTCAGAAGCACGCTCAGCTCGGATCACGAACGGAGCGGCGGTCCGGAGAGGCGCAGTGGTACGCGAGCGGAAAGCGGTCATGGCACGTCAGTCCCCGGCTCGCGCCGACAGGCCTTCAGCCCGCGCGCAAGCACGTCATGTCAGTTGATGAGGAAGCTCTGTCGTTCTCGCTCCCGCGACCGGGAGAGAGGTGGGGTGGGGCTGCCCTCACCCGACGCTTCGCGTCAACCTCTCCCGCAAGCGGGAGAGGTGAAGCAAGCCGGATCAGATGTGATAGGTCTTCAGCGGGGGGATGCCGTTGAAGGCCACCGACGAGTAGGTCGACGTATAGGCCCCGGTCCCCTCGATCAGCACCTTGTCGCCGATCGAGAGCGTCACCGGCAGCGGATACGGCAGCTTCTCGTACATCACGTCGGCCGAATCGCAGGTCGGGCCGGCGAGCACGCACGGGGTCATGTCCGCGCCTTCATGCGGCGTGCGGATGGCGTAGCGGATCGACTCGTCCATCGTCTCGGCGAGACCGCCGAACTTGCCGATGTCGAGATAGACCCAGCGCAGCTCGTCCTCGTCGCTCTTCTTCGAGATCAGCACCACTTCCGACTCGATGATCCCGGCGTTCCCGACCATGCCGCGGCCCGGCTCGATGATCGTCTCCGGGATCTGGTTGCCGAAATGCTTGCGCAGCGCCCGGAAGATCGAGCGGCCGTACTGCACGACCGGCGGCACGTCCTTCAGGTACTTGGTCGGGAAGCCCCCGCCCATGTTCACCATGGTCAGGTTGATGCCGCGCTCGGCACAGTCGCGGAACACCGTCGAGGCCATCGCCAGCGCGCGGTCCCACGCCTTCACCTTGCGCTGCTGCGAGCCGACATGGAACGAGATGCCGCACGGCTCCAGGCCGAGCCGCTTGGCCAGGTCCAGCACGTCGACCGCCATCTCCGGATCACAGCCGAACTTGCGCGACAGCGGCCACTCGGCGCCGGCGCAATCGTACAGGATGCGGCAGAATACCTTCGCGCCGGGCGCGGCGCGCGCGATCTTCTCCACCTCGGCGGCGCAGTCGACCGCGAACAGCCGGATGCCCAGCGTGTAGGCGCGCGCGATGTCCCGCTCCTTCTTGATGGTGTTGCCGTAGGAGATGCGGTCCGGCGTCGCGCCGGCCGCCAGCGCCATCTCGATCTCCGCCACCGTTGCGGTGTCGAAGGACGAGCCCAGCGAGGCCAGCAGCGACAGCACTTCAGGCGCCGGATTGGCCTTCACCGCGTAGAACACGCGGCTGTCCGGCAGCGCCTTGGCGAAGCTCATGAAGTTGTCGCGCACGATGTCGAGGTCGACGACGAGACAGGGCTCGTGGTCCAGACCTTCCTCGCGGCGGTTGCGCAGGAATTCCCGGATACGTTCGGTCATAGCACCCTCCAAACGGCCCCAGCGACGGAGACCCGTTCAAAATGATCTCGACACGGATGCCTTGGCGTTGCCGCCCGATGGAAAGGCGCCAAAACCTCGAACCCGTAGCCGAATTGTGCTGCCGTGGATTGGTTGGGAATTTCCCGCCCGCACACCTGGCAATGAAGGACAAGCCTTTTCAGTAGCCCGCGCCGGCTTTGGACTGCCGGTAGAGACCAAAAAAGCCCGATCCGTCGTTGCTTTAAGTCGCGTCCCCCGTTGAGAGCGGGGTGCGCCGGTTCGCCTCCGGCTGCCAGTCACGGTTGCAAAAGATGAGGTGACCTTCAGCGGCATCTCTTGAGAGAGATGCTGGGCTCTGGAGCATGACGATCTCGATCGAACTGATCTTGATCGCAACGGTCCGAGCGCCCCTCGGTTCCTCATCCCTTGGCGGCTGTCCGGCCTCTTGTCCGGATACCTACCGACTGACACACGACCACAGGCACGTGCGAAATTGGGCAGAAGCGGAAATAAGCGTTTTGAATTTCGTTCGCAAGGAATTTTTGAGCGCCGCGAAAGATTTCCCTCATCTGTGCTTACGAGGCACAGCGGCGCGTCACTTGTCTGAACGAACGTTAAGCCGGCTTAAACTTTCGTAACGCGTTCGCGCTTGCAGGACAGCGTTTGCGCGACGCGTCACGCGCGCCTGGTGAACGGCTCGATGCGCTGTGCGCCGCGGATGAAGCCGATCATCACGAACACGCCGATCGCGAACAGCACCGCCTGCAGGATGTGCGCGCCGGTGTCGCCGAGCCCGAACAGAATCGCGAGCGCCCAGCCGCCGGCGAACGCCGCGCCGAACACTTCGGCGCCGATCAGGATCGCCGCCGAGAGGACGGTGATCACGCTCTGCCAGGCGATCTGGCGGGCGGCTTTGGACGTGGTGTCTGCGCTCATGGTCCTGGTCCTCTCAAGTGGCCGCAATCTCTCCGAAATGGCCCCGCCCTTCAAGGGGAAATGACCCAAAAAGGACCGGCTCCGTGATATGAGGGGCGCCTCGCTATCCGGGGAGCATGAGCCGATGTCCGACACGACCGCCACGATCGACGCCCAGCGCAATCCGCTGCTCATGGCCTGGGAGACCCCGCACCAGACACCGCCCTTCGACGCGATCAGGCCCGAGCACTTCCTGCCGGCCTTCGAGCGCGCCTTTGCCGATCACACCGCGGAAATCACCGCGATCAGCCACGATCCGGCGGAGCCGGACTTCGCCAACACGATCACGGCGCTGGAGCGCTCGGGCAAGCTGCTCTCCAAGGTCGCCGCGGTGTTCTACGACCTGGTCTCGGCGCATTCCAACCCGGCCATTCTGGAGATCGACAAGGACGTCTCGCTGCGCATGGCGCGGCACTGGAACCCGATCATGATGAACGCCGTGCTGTTTGGCCGCATCGCGCTGCTCTACGACAAGCGCAAGAGCCTGGCGCTCACGAGCGAGGAGCAGCGGCTGCTGGAGCGCACCTATACGCGCTTCCGCCGCGCCGGCGCCGGCCTGTCCGACGACGACAAGGCGCGGATGGCGGTGATCAACGAGCAGCTCGCCCAGCTCGGCACCACCTTCAGCCATCATCTGCTCGGCGAGGAGCAGGACTGGTTCCTGGAGCTCGGCGAGGACGACCGCGCCGGCCTCTCCGACAGCTTCGTTGCCGCCGCCAAGGCCGCGGCGGACGAGCGCGGCATGCCCGGCAAGGCGATCGTGACGCTGTCGCGCTCCTCGGTCGAGCCGTTCCTGAAGAGCTCGGCGCGCCGCGACCTGCGCGAGAAGGTGTTCAAGGCCTTCACCGCGCGCGGCGACAATGGCAACGCCAACGACAACAACGCCGTCATCGGCGAGATCCTCAGTCTGCGCGAGCAGGCGGCCGTCATCATGGGCTTTGCGAATTTCGCCGCCTATCGCCTGGAGGACTCCATGGCGAAGACGCCCGAGGCGGTGCGCGGGCTGCTGGAGCGGGTGTGGAAGCCTGCCCGCGCCAAGGCGCTGGCCGATCGCGATCAGCTGCAGGCGCTGATCACGGAAGAGGGCGGCAACTTCAAGCTCGAGGCCTGGGACTGGCGCTATTACGCCGAGAAGCTGCGCCAGGCGAAGGCGAACTTCGACGATGCCGCGATCAAGCCGTATCTGGCGCTCGACAACATGATCGCAGCCGCCTTCGACTGCGCCACGCGTCTGTTCGGCATCACCTTTGCCGAGCGCAAGGACATCCCGGTCTGGCACCCGGACGTCCGGGTCTGGGAGATCAAGGACGCCGAGGGGCGCCACAAGGCGCTGTTCTATGGCGACTACTTCGCCCGCTCCTCGAAGCGCTCCGGCGCCTGGATGACCTCGCTGCGCGACCAGCAGAAGCTCGACGGCGACACCGCGCCGCTGATCATCAATGTCTGCAACTTCGCCAAGGGCGCCGACGGCCAGCCCTCGCTGCTGTCGCCGGACGATGCCCGCACCCTGTTCCACGAGTTCGGCCACGGCCTGCACGGCATCCTGTCCAACGTGACCTATCCGTCGCTGTCGGGCACCTCGGTGTTCACCGATTTCGTCGAGCTGCCGTCGCAGCTCTACGAGCACTGGCAGGAGCGCCCCGAGGTGCTGCAGAAATTCGCGCGCCACGCCCAGACCGGCGAGCCGCTGCCGCAGGACCTGCTCGAGCGCTTCCTGGCGGCGCGCCGCTTCAACCAGGGCTTTGCCACCGTCGAGTTCGTCTCGTCGGCGCTGATCGATCTCGAGTTCCACACCCAGCCGGCAGCAGCGTCCAAGGACATCCGCGCGTTCGAGCGGGCGGAGATGGAGAAGATCGGCATGCCCAGGGAGATCGCGCTGCGCCACCGGCCGACCCAATTCGGCCACATCTTCTCGGGAGACCATTATGCGGCGGGCTATTACAGCTACATGTGGTCGGAGGTGATGGATGCGGATGCCTTCGGCGCCTTCGAGGAGGCCGGCAACATCTTCGATCCGGCTGTGGCCAAGCGGCTTCACGACAATGTCTACTCCTCGGGCGGCTCGGTCGATCCGGAAGCGGCCTATGTCGCCTTCCGCGGCCGCGAGCCCGAACCCGATGCGCTGCTGCGCCGGCGCGGCCTGCTCGACGTCCCCAAGGCGGCGTGAGACCGCGGCATGAGAAGGCGGCCTGAGGTGATCACGATGCTGCGCACTCTCCTCGCCACGCTGGCGCTCGTGCTGGGCGCGAGCGCGGCCCACGCCCATCCGCATGTCTGGGTCACCGCGACCAGCGAGCTGCTCTATGCGGCCGACGGCTCGGTGACCGGTGTGCGGCACGCCTGGACCTTCGACGACATGTTCGCGACCTATGCGCTACAGGGCCTGGAGACCAAGCAGAAGGGCGTCTACACGCGCGAGGAGCTGGCGCCGCTGGCGCAGACCAACGCCGAGTCGCTGAAGGAATATGCCTATTTCACCTTCATCAAGTCCGATGGGCGGAAGCAGAAGCTCGAGGATCCCGTCGACTATTACCTCGAATACAAGGACACCAAGCTGACCTTGCATTTCACCCTGCCATTGAAGGCGCCGGTGAAGCCGAAGCAGCTCCAGGTCGAGGTCTACGATCCCAGCTATTTCATCGACTTCCAGATGGCGGAGAAGGATCCCGTCAAGCTGGTCAGCGCACCCTCGGGCTGCAAATTCGGCCTGGTCAGACCGAACGACGGCGGTTCCGTCGCGCAGACGATGAACGAACAGACATTCCTGAGCGGCGGGGCGAACGCCAATTTCGGGATGAATTTTGCCAACAAGATCTCGGTGGAATGCCCATGATGCAACTTCGCCCCAACGTCGCTCGCCCACTCCTGACCTGCGCAGCCATCCTCGCAGCGCTGCTGGCCGCGGACGCCGCCTCACACGTGCTGCTCGCCAAATCGCCGTTCGGTGCGCCGGCCGAGCCGCAGGTTGGCGGCATCGTCGGCTGGCTGCTCGCCAAGCAGTCGGAGTTCTATCGCCAGATGTCGTCAGCGATCCGCGCGGCCAAGGACGACGGCTCGGCGGTGTGGTGGCTGCTCGCGATCTCGTTCGCCTACGGCATCTTCCATGCCGCCGGGCCCGGCCACGGCAAGGCTGTGATCGCGTCCTATCTGGTCGCCAACCAGGAGACGGCGAAGCGCGGCATCGTGCTGTCGTTCGCGTCGGGCCTGATGCAGGCGCTGGTCGCGGTCGTCATCGTCGGCATTGGCGCCGTGGTGCTCAACGCCACGGCGGCGACGATGTGCAGCGCCGAGAAGGTGGTGGAGATCGCAAGCTACGGCCTGATCGCGCTGCTCGGCGCCCGCCTGGTCTGGGTCAAGGGCGCGGCGTTCCTGCGCACCCTCCAGCCGGCCGCGCCGGCGCTGGCGCTGGCCGGCGCGCCCGCGACCGCGGTGCCGCAGTCAGCCCATGGTCATGGCCATGACCACGAGCATCGCGCGCATCATGATGGTCATGATCACCACGGTCACGACCATCGTGGCCACGACCATCACGGCCATGATCATCATCACCATGCTCATGCGCATGCGGTGACGCATGATCACGTCCATCACGACCACGTCCACCTTGATCACGTTCATGGCGACGATTGCGGCTGCGGCCATTCCCACGGCCCGGCGCCGAGCGAGCTCGCCGGCCCCGGCGGCTGGCAGCGTGGCTTCCAGGCGATCTTCGCCGCCGGCATCCGACCCTGCTCGGGCGCGATCCTGGTGCTGGTGTTCGCCCTGGCGCAGGGCCTGTTCTGGGCCGGCGTCGCCGCGACCTTCGTCATGGGATTGGGCACCGCGGTCACGGTCGCGACCATCGCGGTGCTCGCCGTCGCCGCCAAGGACGTCGCGCGACGCTTGAGCGCCGGCCGCGAGGGCGGCGGCGTGCTGATCATGCGCGGCCTCGAATTCGCCGCCGCCGGCCTCGTGCTGCTGTTCGGCGCCGGCCTGCTGCTCGGCTACATGGCGGCGGAGCGGACGACCTGCTTCTGACCGGCGCGAGCTGAGCGGGCGCCTGTCGGCCCCCACGACCGTCCCTGCCCCGCCTACGCGGGGCATGACAGCGGTGGAGGTTGCCCCCGATCGCGCAACAACAACAGTGTCGTCCCGGGCAAGCCACGAGCGCGCGTCAGCGCGATCGTGGCGCCGACCCGGGACCCATACGCTGCAGCAGTGGTGATGTGCGCGGCGCTCACGGCTAGCCTGCCTCAAACGGCTCCCTGGGGGTATGGGTCCCGGCTTGAGGCCGGGACGACAGCGGTGCTCGTTGATGGTGCTCCCGCAACACCAGGTGGCTGTGAGTGTGCGAACCATTGCCACATCGTCATTGCGAGCGCGGCGAAGCAATCCAGAGTCGTGCATCTAACTTTGAATTGCCTCGCTCATCTCATCGCGCTTTGCCGCCAGCGCGCGCTACTTCAGCGGCAGGAACACGTCCGCGACCGTCTCGTGCTCCGGCACCTCCGGGAAGAAGCTCAGCCGCTGGCAATAGATCGGAAAGTCGCGGGTTTCCTCGCCGCTGGCCGGAAGCCAGTCGCGATAGAGGTAGAGCGCGGCGGGCTCCAGATTGTCGGTATGGCCGACGACGCGGAGCACCGCGCATCGTCCGCCTGGGATCACGCCGGCCTTGATCTGCTCGCTGTCCGCCTCGATCGGCCGATCGGTCCCGACGCAAAGGTCCACGCTGTAGTCGGCAGGCGAGGCAGGGCGCCGCTCGGAACGCCAGACAGTAAAGGTGGGATTTGTCTTCGGGTGCAGGCCGGCGGCCTTGCGCCATGCGATGAAGCGCTGGATGGTGGCGCCGAGCGTCGTCGGGTCGCCGCGATGCTCCATGATCGCCACGGGCGTGGCGGGCACATCGCGAATCGTCACGGCGTCAATCGTAAAGGTCTTCTGCATCAGCTTGCTCCTTGCGTCGTCGAGAGGCCCGAAGGCCGCAAGCCACGGCTCCCAGTCGGGAGATTTCCGGAACGATGACGGCGATTGCCTGAACCTTTGCCGAAAGGCGCGAGCAAAGGCGTCCGGTGCGTCGTAGCCGGCGTCCATCGCGATGTCCGTGACGCTCTTGGCATCCTCGTAGGCGAGCCGGTATGACGCGCGCTTCATGCGGGCGAGCTGGACATAGCGATGCACCGACAGCCCGAAGGTCGCCGTGAACTGCCGGTGGAAATGATACTTCGAGTAGGCTGCGATGCTGCTCAGCGCGTCCAGATCCAGATCGTCGTCCAGATGCCGGTCGATGTGATCCAGCACCCGCTGCATCCGGGCATGGTAGTCTTGCAGCGCCGCTGCCTTCATCATTCTGTGCTCCGTGGCAGCTGCAGCTAAGGGCATGCCGACATGATGCGCTCGACCGATCTTGCGATGTTGTCACGGCGCGGACAATCGCCAAGCCATCGGATCGGGCCGTTCGTTTCCTGGGCTGACACACGTCCGCCGCATCGTCTACGGCCTATAGGACGCCGATAGGGAAATACGGACCGCACCGGGCGGGCGAGGGTCGTCTGTTCCGCTCGATGCTGACTTCTGAAAAAAATAAACCACTTGCGTTTTTTCGGAAATTGTGGTTGTCTTGCGGCATCCCGCCTCACTGCAAGGGGCGTTGCGCGCGATCGTCACGACACGCGAGGCGGGGAGGCGATGGCCGCGAGAGGTCGCAGCGTGTCTTCGGATGCGCGGACGAACGGCTTGGCGCGGACGTGAAGTCGCAGCGTCCTGATACCCCGATGCTGGTATCAAGCCGCGATGGCGCTCGAAGCGCCGCGTGGTGATGGTGGCCAACAAGCCCGGCGCACCAGGGAGACTGCGTATAAGCGTGAAGACCATCGCGCAGGGAAGGCCGGGCGTTTCCGGCTGCACCTGTGGTACCTGCCGCCTGCATTTTTTTCGCAGGCGGGCCGCAGGCGTCAGCCGACGCCTGGCCTTCCCTGCGCCCTTTGCATTGTCGAGGGGCATCGTGATCGCAAACCTCGGGCGTCATCCGCCGCGAGAACGCGTCGTTATGTCCATTCGATTGAGGCGGTGCTGTTTGATCCAACGCTGCTCGAGATGTGAAGCCGGTCTCTCCCCAATGTCGTCCCGGGTCAAGCCCGGAACGATAGCTTTTCCTGTCTCGGCGCCTCAATTTCATATCGAGCCGCGCTCCGTCGCTCCCGCATCATTATATGCTGCGCGATACAGCGCCCTCTGCCCTTGTGGGAGAGGGCATGTACGGCCCATCCGCGAACGTGGTTGGGTGAGGGGTCTCTCTCAACGGGCGCAACTTGCGGAGAGAGACCCCTCACCCAACCGAGCTTGCCGAACCGTCCTGCATGCCCTCTCCCACAGGGGGAGAGGGCGCATTCATGGGCACCGCGCGGAGGCGGTTAGTTGTTAGTTGCGACTCTGCCGTGCCATCACCTGACCCTAGCCATGGCCCTGCGGCCGCAGCGCGCGGCCGAGCGCCATCAGCGGGAAGTAATGGCGGTACATGCCGTAGCGGAGCATGAAGGCGCGGGACAGCTCCGGCCCCTGCATCAGCCGCTCCGACAGCGCGGGATCGTTGAGCTTGATGGTCTGGCCGACGCCGTAACCAGGAAAGCCGGTGCCGGTGAACTCCGGCTCGTCCCAGGTGCCGGCCGACTGGCGCTCGACGAGCCACGTGCAGCCGCGCTCGATCGCCTCCTTGTCATCAGGACGGTTGGCGGCGAGCAGCGCCATCAGCGCCCACGCCGTCTGCGACGCCGTGGTGGTGCCGCGGCCGACCGCGCTGATGTCCATGTAGGAGGCGCAGCTCTCGCCCCAGCCGCCATCGGCCTGCTGCTGCTGAACCAGCCAGTCGCAGGCGCGGCCGACATAGGGCTGGGTCATGTCCTCACCGATCGCGGCCAGCGCCGGCAGCACCGCGCCGGTGCCGTAGACGTAGTTGACGCCCCAGCGGCCGAACCACGGACCGCTCGTCTCCTGCTCGCGACGGATGTAGTCGAGTGCGCGCACGATGGATGGATGGTTGCGCGAGATGCCGAGCTTGCCGAACGCTTCGACGACGTGGGCGGTGACGTCGACCGAGGGCGGATCGAGCGCCTCGCCGTAGTCGCAGAACGGAATCTTGGTCAGGATCTTCTGGTTATTGTCCTTGTCGAAGGCGCCCCAGCCGCCGCCTTCGCTCTGCATGCCGATCAGCCAGTCGACGCCCAGCCGAATGGCCTCGTCGATCCCCTTCGCCTGCCACTTGGGATCATGGCGCAGCGGCGCCAGTGCGATCAGCGCCACCGCGGTGTCGTCGGTGTCGGGATAGAAGGCGTTGGCGTATTCGAACGCCCAGCCGCCCGGCTCGACGTGCGGCAGCTTCACCGACCAGTCGCCGGGCACGCGCACCTGGCGCTCCAGCACCCAGTTGACGGCCTTGTCGACGGCTTCCGGATGATCACCGAGCACGCCGGCATCCTCGAAGGCGAGCAGGGTCAGGATCGTGTCCCACACCGGGCTGTTGGTGGCCTGGATGTAGGTGGCCTCACCGACATCGACCCGCCAGCCGGGATCGTTCAGCGCGTCGAGGCCCTTGGCGACGACGGGGTGATTGAGCGGATAGCCCTCGGCGGTGAGCGCCATCAGGCCGTAGATCCAGGGCGGCTGGATGCCGCCCCAGGCGCCGTCGAAATCCTGATGGCGGATCATCCATTCCAGCACGCGGCTGGTGGCGGCGGGACGGAACAGGCCGAGATTGAGCCGGTTGCCAAGGTTCTGCAGGGCGTGCAGCACCTTGTCGGCGCCGCGGAAGAACTTGTCCCAGGCGCCGGCGCTGGCCTTCACCGGCAGCTCGTAGTCGAACGCGGCGCGTCCGCGCGGGAACAGCGCATCGAGCCGGTTCTCGGGCGGCAGCGGCCGGCTCGGCCGCCGCGCCGACAGCACCGCGATCGGCATCAGCGTGGCGCGGGCCCATTGCGCAAAATTGTAGATCGAGAACGGAAACCAGACCGGAAACCAGATCACCTCGGGCGGGATGTTCGGCGTCTTCTCCCACGGCCATTCGCCGAGCAGGGCCAGCCAATAGCGGGTGAAGACGCGGATGTTGCGCAGGCCACCCTTGGCCTCGATCCATTCGCGGGCGCGGCGCACGGGCGGCTCGTCGTCGCGATGGCCGAGCGAGCGCAGCGCGGCGTAGGCCTCGACGGTCGCGTTGATGTCGCCATTGGGGGCGCCGAAATAGACCTGCCAGGCGCCGTCGGGCCGCTGGCTGTCGAGCAGGGACTGGCCGAGGCGCTTGCGCAAGGGATGGTCCTCGAGCCCCATGAACCACAGCGCGAGGCACCACTGCGCCTCCATGCAGGCGTTCGACTCCGCCCGTCCGACCCAATGGCCGTCCGGCTTCTGGTTTGCGATCAGCCAGTCCGCAGCCGCCCGCACCGTCGATTGCAGGGCCGTGTCGTAATTGCCCGGGTCGGTCGTGGCGCGCGCGGAGGCGGGGCCGTTCAACGTCATCACAATCCCTCTGGCGGCCGTCGGAGCGCCGCTGCAGCAGTCCAATTCACCCCGCCCTATAGGGAATTTCGCCGCCAAATCCAATCAACTGGCCGTAACGGACGAGATCAGACAGAGAATAAAACGGGTACGCAGGGCGTCTATTCGGCGCTGTCCGTATAGCGCAGCCGCCGCGGCGGCGGTGTGACGCGGCTCACGCGGCTGGGAGGGCCAGAGGGGTCAAAGCGACAGGTAATTGCGGAGCACTGGGAGGAAGAAGATCGCGACCGTGATCAGAAAGCCGATCACCCACAGGATCGAGCGCAGCGACGGCCGGTCGCCGACATAGGTGAGCACGTAGGCCGTGCGCACGATCAGGAACAGCACCGACAGCTCGTTGATCAGGTTCTGCGGGGCCGTGCGGAACTCGGCCAGCAACACGGCCGCGGCAAAGAACGGGAAGGCCTCGATGCCGTTCTGATGGGCGCCCAACGCCCGCTCGCGGATGCCTTCATCGTAGAAGGCGGGATCACGCGGTCTGGCATTGTCGTAGCGCCCGGCCCGGCCGACGCTGATCCATTTCACCGGCACGATCGTTAGCAGGTACAGCATCACGCTGGCGAAAATGCATAATTCGGCAATCGTCATGGCTCCTCCGGCCCGATGACATCGGTGAAATGGCCCTTATCTTGACAATGTTGAAACAAGCCGCCAAGCCACGTCCTTCACCAGTCCCGGGCATCATGACCGCCGCCATCTCCCTCGACAATGCCAGGCCTCTTGATATCAAGCCGTTGCCGGTCGCGAGCACGACGCGTGTCGGCGTGCTGCTGGTCAATCTCGGCACGCCCGATACCGCTGATGCGGCCGGCGTGCGGGTCTATCTGAAGGAATTCCTCTCCGACCCGCGCGTCATCGAGGACCAGGGCCTGTTGTGGAAGATCATCCTCAACGGGATCATCCTCAACGTGCGGCCGCGCAAGAAGGCTAGGGATTACCAGTCGATCTGGAATACCGAGAAGAATGAATCGCCGCTCAAGACCATCACGCGCGCGCAGAGCGAGAAGCTCGCCGCTGATATCGCCGATCGCAGCCACGTCATCGTCGACTGGGCGATGCGCTACGGCAATCCCTCGATCAAGTCGGGTGTCGACGCCCTGATGGCCAAAGGCTGTGACCGCATCCTGGTCGTGCCGCTCTATCCGCAATATTCCGCGGCGACCTCGGCGACGGTGTGCGACGAGGCCTTCCGCGTGCTGACCGAGCTGCGCGCGCAGCCCACGCTGCGGGTGACGCCGCCCTATTACAACGACGATTTCTACATCGATGCGCTGGCGGTCTCGATCGAGGATCACCTTAAGACGCTGCCGTACAAGCCCGAGCTGATCGTGGCCTCGTTCCACGGCATGCCAAAGGAATATGTCGACAAGGGCGACCCCTACCGCGAGCAGTGCGTTGCCACCACCGAGCTGCTGCGCAAGCGGCTCGGCATGGACGACAGCAAGCTGCTGCTCACGTTCCAGTCGCGCTTCGGCTTCTCCGAGTGGCTGCAGCCCTATACCGACAAGACCATCGAGAAGCTCGCCAAGGACGGCGTCAAGCGCATCGCCGTGGTGATGCCGGGCTTTTCGGCCGACTGCCTGGAAACCCTGGAAGAGATCTCCGGGGAGAACGCCGAGATATTCAAGCACAATGGCGGCGAGGAATTCTCCGCCGTGCCCTGCCTCAACGACAGCGCGCCGGGGATGACCGTGCTGCGCCAGCTGGTGCTGCGCGAGCTGCAGGGCTGGATCTGAGGCGGGAACGTTGACGGCGGCGTTTTGCCGCCCGCTAGGTCAGCTGCGCCGTTGCGCAAGGTTGAGGCCCGTCCGCCCGACGAAAATACTTTCCTGAACCGCGCCGATCGGACCCCCGACATATTCACGCGGCAATCCCTAAATTGTGTTTGCTGCAGAGGTTGGTGAGAAGACGTCCATCTTCTCCCTTGGAGGGTCCATGAGCGGTTTCGACATTTTCGCCATTGCGCTGGTGCTGCTGGTCATCTTCACACTCTATTCCGGCGTGAAGACGGTGCCGCAGGGCTTCGACTGGACCGTCGAGCGGTTCGGCAAATACACCAGCACCTTGTCGCCGGGCCTGAACATCATCGTCCCCTATTTCGATCGCATCGGGCGCAAGATCAACATGATGGAGCAGGTGATCGACATCCCCGAGCAGGAGGTGATCACCAAGGACAACGCCACCGTCACGGTCGACGGCGTCGCCTTCTACCAGGTGTTCGACGCCGCCAAGGCGAGCTACGAGGTATCGAACCTCAACCAGGCGATCATCACCTTGACCATGACCAACATCCGCTCGGTGATGGGTGCGATGGACCTCGACCAGGTGTTGTCGCATCGCGACGAGATCAACGAGCGGCTGCTGCGCGTCGTCGACGCCGCGGTGTCGCCGTGGGGTCTCAAGGTCAACCGCATCGAGATCAAGGACATCGTGCCGCCGGCCGATCTGGTCGAGGCGATGGGCCGGCAGATGAAGGCCGAGCGCGTCAAGCGCGCCGACATCCTGCAGGCCGAAGGCCAGCGGCAGTCGGAGATCCTGCGTGCGGAAGGCGCCAAGCAGAGCCAGATCCTGCAGGCGGAAGGCCGCAGGACGTCCGCGTTCCTCGACGCCGAGGCGCGCGAGCGCGCCGCGCAGGCCGAGGCCAAGGCGACGCAGATGGTGTCGGAGGCGATCTCGCAAGGCGATGTCGCTGCGCTGAACTACTTCATCGCCGACAAATACATCAAGGCGTTCGGCCAGCTCGCCGAGTCGCCGAACCAGAAGGTCATCATGCTCCCTATCGAGGCGATGGGCATGCTCGGCTCGCTCGCCGGCATCGGCGAGATCGCCAAGGCGACCTTTGGCGAGAGCTCGGCGTCTGCTGTGGCGGCGGCACGCCGCGCCGGCTCGGTGCCGTCAGCGGGGACACCGCCGGTGCCGCCCGTACCGCCGCGGACGTGAGCGAAGGAGACCCTTGTCATGAGCGACATGTTCGTCACGCTCGGCACCTGGAACTGGCTGATCTTCGGCGTCCTGCTGATGGCGCTGGAGCTGCTCGCGCCGGGCATCTTCCTGTTCTGGCTCGGGCTCGCCGCGCTGCTGGTCGGATTGATTTCGTTCGCGTTTGCGCCGGGATGGCAGCTGCAGATCCTGCTGTTCGCGCTGTTTGCGATTGCCGCCGTGCCGATCTGGCGCCGGCTCGCCCGCGCGAGCGCTGCGCCGAGCCGCGACAATCCCTTCCTCAACCGGCGTGCGGCAGGGCTCGTCGGCCGCGAGTTCACGCTCGAGAAGCCGATCATCGACGGCAACGGCACCGTGCGCATCGACGACACGGTGTGGCGCGTCGCCGGCCCCGATGCGCCCGCCGGTAGCCGCGTCCGCATCGTGCAGGCCGACGGCGCGCATCTCACGGTGGCGGCGGCGTAGTCCTGCGGGTGATGCTGTATGTTTGAGCCCGCGGCCTCACCCCGTCATTGCGAGCGCAGCGAAGCAATCCAGAATCGTTCCTGCGGAGACAGTCTGGATTGCTTCGCTACGCTCGCAATGACGGCTGATGGAGTCGGGCTAATTTTGCAGCCTCACCCCGAGCATCACCACCGTGCCCGACGACCCGGCGCCGGTGATGTTCGAGTCGAGCTTGTCGTAGCGCAGCGAGCCCTTGACCCAGAGATTGCGTGTCATCTTGTAGACGAGGTTGCCTTCCGCCGAATAGGTGCGGTCGCTGCGGCCATAGCCCTGATAGTCGAGCGTGCCGAAGGTGAATTTGCCGATGCCGGTCAGCCAGCGGCGGAAATCATGGTCGACCTGCACCGTGTAGGTGCGCACCAGCACGCCGGAGGCGCCGGCGACGGTGGTCTCCGCAAGCTGCGTGTCGGACAGGAAACGGGCCGTGGTCAGCGGCGTCGCCGACCACACCAGGGAGGCCGTGGTCAGAAAGCCCTGCAGCCGGTTCAGCCGCGGGTCGACATAATTGCGCGCGGCATAGCCGATCGAGACTTCGCCGGTCAAAAGCCGGGTGAACTCGAACGACGTGCCGGCCTTGGCGTAGCCGCCGGATGAATCGCGCTGATAACGGGAGCGGTCGAACTGCTCATCGTGCACGCGGGTGTCGCCCTGGATCTCCGCGAACGGCTTCAGGCCGGGCATGATCTCGTAGGACGCGCGACCGATGCCGCCATACTGGTTGAAGTTGCGGTCGTCGTTCGAGGTCATCGTCCCGTCGGTCAGCTTGCTCTGCTGATAGCTGGTGCGGTCGGCGGTGGCGCCGGCCGACAGCTGCAGCCGGTTGAAGCGCTGGTCGACGCCGACGGTGGTGCCGAGCGTTGTGTAGACCGGATAGCGCGCGAGGCCGGCCTGCACGCTGGGGCTGCCGGGATTGTCGGTCGCAGCGCGCAGCCGCAGCTGGGCGCCGACCGAGGTGTCGCGGCTGACGTCGAGGCGGCCGTCGACATGGCCGGTGAAATCGGGACGGTCGAGCGTCGTCGGCGCCGAATTGATGCCGCCGTCCATGATGGCCGGCAGCGTGCTGCCGTAGCCGGTGAACGATCCGCGCAGGTCGGCGACCATGGCATGGCGCTCCCAGTTCGACACCGCCAGGAATTCCGGCGCGACCATCCAAACCGGCATGCCGCGCGCGTTGGCGAGGCGCGCCGGATTGCTGTCATAGCCGGCCGAGAGTTCGACCGCGGCCTTGACCAGGAACGGGCCGGCATAGTCACCGACGGCGCCGAACGGGTCGTCGTCGATCCTGAGTCGCTTCCTCGGCGGCTGGCCGGGGACGGTCCCCGCGATCGCAGCCGCGACCGGCGGCCTGCTGGCGCTCGCCGAGGGCGGCAAGGTCGGGCGGAGCTGGCCTGTGAGTTCGCCCGCCGGCGGCGTGCCCGGTCCTGCCGGCGGCTTGGGCCGCGCCTGAGCAGGATAGTATTTCGGCTTCCTGCGGTTGCGGTTCAGCGAATCATAGCCGACGTCGGCCGCGCCGCTGGCCGCGGGCACGCCGGGCAGCGGCACCTGCGTGCGACGCGCCGCTGAGCTGATCGGAGCAGGCGCAGCGGGCAGCCCGGGCGTCGGAGCGGCATCGGACAGTCCGCTGACCGCGGTCCGTCGCAAGGGGGACTCCTGCGGCGCCAGGAAGCCGTCGCGGACCGGCCGGAATGCGTCGATGGTCTGGGAGCGGGCCGCCTCAGTGCCGATAGCGCCGAGCAGCAGGCATGCGGCGGAGGCGCCGCGCCACATCGCGCGCCTTATCGCGCGTCCTGCGCGGCCGCTGTCAGGCCTCCACCCCACGATGAAAATACTCCAACAAAATCAATTGCGTCGTCGGGCAGCCCCGCGCCGCCGGCAAACCGTGTCGTTAAGGGAGTAAAAACAAATATGGTTAATGGGCTGTTGATGACGCCTTGCCGCCTTACCCATGCTAAAGAGCTGCGCCTCACTGTGACTGCCTTGGACGGACGCATGCCGAGATCGAAGCCGTTGACCGAAGCCCCTCCCGCCAACGCGGATATCCAGTCGGCGCTGCGTACCCTGGATGCCGGCAGCAACGGCATTGCTGCGATCGCGGCGGCGCTGCGCGGCCCGCTGGGCGCGGCGTTTGCGGCCGCGGTCGAGCTGATCCGGCAGGCCAAGGGCCGCGCCATCCTGACGGGTCTCGGCAAGTCCGGCCATGTCGCGCGCAAGATGGCCGCGACCCTGGCCTCGACCGGGACGCCTGCCTTCTTCGTCCATTCCGCCGAGGCCGGTCACGGCGATCTCGGCATGATCACCTCGGACGACGTCATCATCGCGCTGTCGTGGTCCGGCGAGCAGCCGGAGATGAAGACGCTGGTCAATTACGCCAAGCGTTTCGCGATTCCGCTGATCGCAATCACCTCCAACGCGCAATCCTCGCTCGGGCAGGCGGCGCGGACCGTGCTCGAGCTGCCGAAAGCACGCGAGGCCTGTCCGCACAATCTGGCGCCGACCACCTCGACCCTGATGCAGGCGGCGATCGGCGACGCGCTCGCGATCGCACTGCTCGAAGGCCGCGGCTTCACCGCGCTCGAGTTCGCCAATTTCCATCCGGGCGGCAAGCTCGGCGCGATGCTCAAGCACATCTCTGATCTGATGCGCTCGGGCGACGCGGTGCCGTTGAAGCCGCTCGGCACCGGCATGTCGGATGCGCTGGTCGAGATGTCGGCGAAGGGGCTCGGCTGCGTCGTCATCGTCGACGCCCGCGGCCATGTCGCCGGCATCGTCACCGACGGCGATCTCCGGCGGAAAATGCGCGCCGATCTGCTGTCGGCTTCGGTCGACGAGATCATGACCGCGAACCCGCGCACCGTCCGCCGCGAGGCGCTCGCCTCCGAGGCGCTGGAGATTCTCAACTCTGCCAAGATCACGACGCTGATCGTGACCGACGGCGCCAAGCCGGTCGGCATCCTGCACATGCATGATCTGTTGCGGGCAGGGGTGGCCTAGCTCGAAGCGTCGTTCCCGCGCGCTCGGCTCTCGCGCGCTTCGGAAGACCGGTCAGCCCGCACCGAATCGTGCCGCATTGTCCTCCAGCGGTAGCTGTAGTGCGTTGGCCACATACGACACGGTGCGATAGAAGCCGCACAGCAGGATGATCTCCAGCACCTGATCCTCATCGTGATGCAGGCGGAGGCGGGCGAATTCGTCATCGCTCAAGGTCGATCGGTCGTGCAGGGCATCGACCGCGGCGATCAGGGCCTGTTCAGCGGCCGACCAGCACGCCGCGTCGGCCGGCGCATTCACGGTGGCGTCGATCTGCTGCGGAGTCAGGCCGGCGTCTGTGCCAAAGATGCGGACATGCACCCCCCATTCGTACTCGCACGCATTGAGCGCGCAGGTCCGATCGATGACGATTTCGCGCTGACGCAGGGACAGCGGGCCGCGGTCGAGCAGGCTGCCGCCGCGAAATTTGGCCCAGGCGCGCGCATGGCCGGCCATCACCCGGAACAGCATCAAGGGCGGCGCCCCGCGCATGATCTGGTCGAATTGCGCCTGGATGTCGGCCGGGTAGGGCGGCTGCAGCGGGGCGATCCGGGGCATGGTGGTTCCTCCTGTCGGGCGCTACACTTACTGTAGCGAGATGCTACGCTTTCCGTAGCGAATGGCAAGCTGTCGGAGGCTTTTCGTGTCGAAAGACGTTCAACCGCGCCGGGTGCGCGGCTCGCGCTCGGGCCGCCCGGTCATGGCGCTGCTCGATCTGTTGGGCCGGCGCTGGTGCCTGCGCATCGTCTGGGAGCTGCGCGACGGCGCCCTGACCTCCCGCGCGCTCCGCGCGGCGTGCGATGAGGCCTCGCCGACCGTGTTGCAGGCGCGGCTGGATGAGCTGCGCGAGGCGGGCTTCATCGCGCTGGGCGACAGTGGCTACCAGCTGACGCCCTTGGGGCGCGAGTTGTTGGAGACTTTCCTGCCGCTGCATCGTTTTGCCGAACGCTGGAGCCGACAGATGGGATGAGCCGGGCCGAGGCACGCGCGCGGTCCCGGTCTGGCCGGGCACGGCGGCGGCGTGCTATGGGCTCGCCCGAGACAGGGAGCCGAGCCGATGCCGGGCGCATTCGATCTAGACAAATATCTCGCGCGCATCGGCTATCGCGGGCCGCTGACGCCGACCTTGGAGACGCTCGCCGGATTGCAAGCGGCGCATGTCGATGCGATCGCGTTCGAAGGGCTGGATCCGCTGCTCGGCCGTCCCGTGAACATCGATCTTGCGTCGGTGCAGGCCAAGATCGTCGACGGCCGCCGCGGCGGCTACTGCTTCGAGCAGAATGCGCTGTTGAAGGCGGCGCTGAAGGCGATCGGCTTCGCGGTGACGCCGCTCTCGGCGCGGGTGCGCTGGCGGCTCGACGCGGACGCGCCGTTGACGCCGCGCACGCACATGATGCTCAAGGTCGACCTGCCTGAGGGGCCTCATCTCGCCGATGTCGGCTTCGGCTCCTGCCTGCTCGATTCGCCGCTGCAGATGGTGCCCGACATCGAGCAGCCGACGGCGATGGGCACGTTCCGTCTGACGCAGTCGGATGGACTTTATTGGCTCGCGGCGAAGCAGCCGGCCGGCTGGCGCATGATGTATGTGTTCGACCTCGTGCCGCAGATTCATGCCGACTATGTGCTCGGCAACTGGTTCACCTCGACCAGCCCGTTGACGCCATTCACCTCGGTGCTGATCCTGGAGCGGCTGACGCGCGACGCCCGCTACCGGCTGGTCAACCGCCGCCTCGTCATCGAGTCGCGCGATGGCGAGCTGACGAGCGAGCGCGTCATCGAGTCGCCCGAGGCGTTGCGCAGCGTGATCGACGAATTGTTCGGCGTCACGCTTCCGGTGCCCGTCGATGACGTCTGGGCGCGGACCGAGAGCTGATTAACATGCGGGATGCGTTTCAACTGGACAGATATCTCGCCCGCATCGGTCATCGCGGGTCGCTGGCGCCCGATATGTCGACGCTCACGGCGTTGCAGGCCGCGCATGTGGACGTGATTCCGTTCGAGGCGCTCGATCCGCTCATGGGACGTCCGGTCCACGTGGATCTGCCCTCGGTCCAGCAGAAGCTCGTGCTCGGTCGGCGCGGCGGCTACTGTTTCGAGCAGAACGTGCTGTTCCAGGCGGCGCTTGAAGCGGTCGGCTTCAAGGTTGCTGGCCTCACGGGGCGCGTACGCTGGCGCTCCGCGCCGGACGATCCACTCGGGCCGCGCCAGCACATGATGCTGCTGGTCGAGGTCGACAGCTCTCCCTATCTCGTCGATGTCGGCTTCGGCATCTGCATGATGGATGCGCCCATCCGTCTCGAGGTCGGGCCCGAACAGCAAACCGCGATGGGCACCTTCCGCATCGGCACGTGGAACGGGCTCTACACGGTGAGCGCGAAGCAGCCGACCGGCTGGCGCATGATGTATGCGTTCGACCTCGTGCCGCAGATCCATGCCGACTACGTGCTCGGCAGCTGGTACACCTCGACCAGCCCGAACGTGCCGGCCACGACCACGCTGACGATGGAACGTGTGTCGCGCAGCGCGCGCTACAAGCTGGTCAACCGCCGCTCTGTCGTGGAAGCGCGCGATGGCGAAGTCGTCGAGGAGCGCATGATCGAGAGCGCCGCCGAGCTCGGCCGCCTCATCGATGAGATCTTCCAGGTGACGCCACCGGTGCCGGTCGAAGACATCTGGGCGCGGACCAAGGCCTGATCATTCATCGATGACGCGAGTTGACGCTTCTCTTCGCGTGATGAGTGCGGACTCATCAAGCTCGAATCGCATTTGAATGGAATGCCGGCGCGGCCATTGTGTTTATCTTAAGAATCGCACGCCTAAGTTGCGGTAAATAAGGGGGTTCGCGGCGTCCTGCCGTCGAACCGTGGGGACCGCCCAACATGACTGACATCGTGAAGCTCGCGGCGCCTGCAATCCGGCCTGGGACGTCAGCCGCGGAGCCGGGCAGCCGTCGCCGCACGCGGCCGCACCCCTCCTGACATCAGAGCCGCGCGTGTGCGCGGCTCATCCGAGCTGGCCTGATCGCCAGGACGGGTGGGGGCTTCACGGTAGATCGTCGTCTCTGACGCTTCGACGCTCATCCGATCGATCATGGAACGGCGGCCTGACCTGCCACTTCAGGCCGTGCGCATCCCATGTCGAGGAAGCCCCCACCCCTTTTTTGCCAGATGGATTCGATCTCCAACCCCGAAGACGGTGCGCTCCCCTTCCCCCTTACCGGCAGGGCTATCGCATATGACGGTCCAACTTTGAGTTCGGCTCCCTCCACACCGTCATGGCCGGGCTCCGTCCCGGCCATCCACGTCGTTCGGCATCCTGGGAAGGACGTGGATGCCCGGGACGGAGCCCGGGCATGACGACGTGGAGGCAGCGTAGCGAAACGTCTCAGATCTTCATATGCGATAGCCCTGCCCTTGCGGGAAGGGTTGAGGGTCCACGAGTCGCGCTCTGCATGAAAGCTGAGCGATCGGTCCGCGTGCGGGTTACCTGCTTGAGTCGACGGCCTCACCGCGTCATTGCGAGCGAAGTGTTCAGACCGGGCACATAGCTTACACCTGTTCGGAGACATAGTTGACACTTTTCGGGTCGCGCAAATCGATGGCTGCGATCTGATTTGCGGCAAAGAATATTCCGAACTTCCCGTCGCTACTGAGCGGGCGAATGGCGAGCCGCTCGCCACGAAAGGCTTGCGGCACTTTCCAGAGACGTCCCTTGAAGCTGACGTAGGCCTTCGTCGTAGAAACGGAACGGACGACCTCGCCCTCGTCGTACTCCACCGTTGGAAGGCGATCCGGCATCGTGCGCTGGCTGGGTCGATAGCGGCTTGCCGGCACATCGAAGTCCAACGCCTCGTGCGGCCGGTCGAGATTGTAGACGGCTCGCCATTCGTCGAGTGCCCGCTGGACATCGTCAAGGTCGCGGTAGCGCCTGAAGGCAAAGACCTCGGCCTTCAGGGTGCGATGGAAGCGTTCGTTCTTGCCCCGGCTCTGGGGATGGTAGGGGCGGCTGTGGATCGTTCGGATACCGAGCTTCAGAAGCCATACTGTCAGCGTGGTCCAGGGATCTTCAAGGGTGAAGCCCCAGGGGCCGCCGTTGTCGACGAACATCGCATCCGGCAGTCCGTAGCGGTGGAACGTCGTCTCCAGATGTCCTCGTACCGTCGAGCCTCGTTCGTTGTCACAAGCTGCCAGGCACAAGGAAAAGCGCGAGTGGTCGTCCAACGCCGTCAGCGGATGACAGGACACGCCGTTCTCCAGCGCGCTGTGCCCCTTGAAGTCCATTTGCCAAAGCTGATTGGGCGCATCCTTCTCGAACCGTTTGTAGGGCTGCCCAGGCGTGCCCGCAGGCTCCGTCACCCGATCGTAACGGCACAGGATATTGTGCACCGTCGATATCGCGGGAACGGCTTGCCCGTCGCGATCGAGACGACGCGCGAGCTTGCGCGCTCCCCAGGCTGGGTGAGCATCGCGCAATGCGACAATCTGCTGCTCAGTCGCAGCTGCGGTGCGCTCCGGACTGCGATGAGGCCGCCGCGACCGATCCGCCAGCGTTGTATCGCCGGCATCATGCCGCTGGATCCACTTGTAGCCGGTCTGAGCGCTGATGCCGAACTGCCGGCACAGCTTCCGCCGGTTCACTCCCTCCTGCTTGGCAAGCATCACAAACTCTCGTCGTTGGTCCATGACAGACACCTCTCGCCACGGCATCGCTCGCCCCTTTGCTTGACGAATCGAGCCGATTTTGACGTGTCAACCATGTCTCCGAACACCTGTCAGCCATGTCCCCGGGCTGAACAGAAGCGAAGCAATCCAGAGTCTTTTCCTCGGTCCTGGATTGCTTCGTCGCTTCGCTCCTCGCAGTGACGGGGGCGTTTGGACGAAGAGCGTCGGCGAGAGCTGCAACCGCACCAAGCGCGTTTGACGCGCCGGCGAACTCAACGACATTCAGCGCCGGGAGACCCCCACCCCCCCGACCCCTGCCCGCAAGGGAGAGGGGAGGCGACCACCGTCGTGGCGTGAGGGAGGTGTCTAATAAATCGACGACGCACTCAGCGCGGCAGCTCGGTCTTGCCCATCAGGAACTTGTCGACCGCCTGCGCGCACAGCCGGCCCTCGCGGATCGCCCACACCACCAGCGACTGACCGCGGCGCATGTCGCCGGCTGCGAACACCTTCGGCAGCGAGGTCTGGTAGTCGGTCAGATTGGCCTTGACGTTGCCGCGCGGGTCGAGGTCGACGCCGAGGCTCTTGAGCAGACCTTCATGCACTGGATGCACGAAGCCCATTGCGAGCAGCACCAGATCGGCTGACAGCGCGAACTCCGTGCCCGGGATCGGCTTGAACTGGCCATCGACGCGCACGCAATGCAGCGTCTTGACCGCGCCGTTCTCGCCTTCGAACTTCTGCGTCAGCACGGCGAACTCGCGCACCGCGCCTTCGGCCTGGCTCGACGATGTCCGCATCTTCAGCGGCCAGTTCGGCCAGGTCAGCGCCTTGTTCTCGCGCTCGGGCGGGGCAGCCATGATCTCGAGCTGGGTCACCGAGGCAGCGCCCTGGCGCAGCGAGGTGCCGATGCAGTCCGAGCCGGTATCTCCGCCGCCGATCACGACGACATGCTTGCCCGTGGCGAGGATCTCGGTGGCATTGACCGGCTCATTGCCGACGCGGCGGTTCTGCTGTGGCAGGAAGTCCATCGCGTAATGGATGCCGGTGAGATCGCGGCCGGGGATCGGCAGGTCGCGCGGCGCTTCCGCGCCGCCGGTCAGCGCCACCGCGTCGTGATCCTTCAGCAGCGTCTTGGCATCGAGGCCATCGGCACCGCCGACATGGACGCCATAGTGGAAGGTGATGCCTTCGCCTTCCATCTGCCCGATGCGGCGGTCGATGATGTCCTTCTCCATCTTGAAGTCGGGAATGCCATAGCGCAGCAGGCCGCCGGCCTTGGCGTGCTTCTCATAGACATGGACATCGTGCCCGGCGCGCGCGAGCTGCTGGGCGCAGGCGAGGCCAGCCGGGCCGGCGCCGACGACCGCGATCTTCTTGCCGGTCTTCACCGCAGCTGGCTCGGGCTTGATCCAGCCCTGCTCAAACGCCTTGTCGACGATGGCGCATTCGATCGTCTTGATGGTCACCGGATTGTCGTCGATGTTGAGCGTGCAGGAGGCCTCGCACGGGGCAGGGCAGATGCGGCCCGTGAACTCCGGGAAGTTGTTGGTCGAGTGCAGGTTGCGCGCTGCCTCTTCCCAGTTGCCGTTGTAGATCAGGTCGTTCCAGTCGGGGATCTGGTTGTTGACCGGACAGCCGGGCGTGCCCGGCGCAGCCGAGCCGGTGCCGTGGCAGAACGGGATGCCGCAATTCATGCAGCGCGCCGCCTGGTCGCGCAGCTCCTTCTCGGAGAGCGGCACCACGAATTCCTGGAAGTTCTTCAGCCGCTCGGCAACGGGCGCGTACTTGCGATCGTGCCGCTCGATTTCGAGAAAACCTGTGACCTTGCCCATGACCTACGACGTCCCTGATTGCTCGGGCCTCATGGCTCGGGACGGTTGCTTTCGCACCTCCTCACCATGAGGGATCAACATTGTGCCTCTTGTTCCTCATCCCGTGGGCGGCGTCTCCGCCGCCTCGAAGGATGAGGCCCGACTCACTTCGTCATTGCGAGGAGCCGAAGGCGACGAAGCAATCCAGACTTTCTTCTTGACCCTGGATTGCTTCCGCCTACGCCCCTAGGGGCTTCGGCGGACAAGTCGCTGCGCTCGCAATGACGTCCTTGTCTACTGCCGTGCCTCAAGCCCCGATCGCGATCTTCGGCTCGGCGTCGGCCTTGACCGCGAGCTCCCTCAGCGCGCGGCGGTACTCCACCGGCATCACCTTGCGGAACTTCGGCGCGTAGTCCTTCCAGTTCGCCAGGATGTCGGCGGCGCGCTTGGAGTCCGTCGCCTTGGCATGGCGCGAGATCAGGACGTGCAGCCGCTCGACGTCGGAGGCCAGCAGGTTCTTGAACACGTCGACCCGGCCATGCGCCTCGAGATCGCCCATCTGGTGATAGGTGTCCTCGGCGATCATCTCCTCCGACAGCACCGGCTCCAGCTCGACCATCGCCATGTTGCAGAGCTTGTCGAAGTCGCCGGCCTCGTCGAGCACATAAGCCACGCCGCCCGACATGCCGGCGGCGAAGTTGCGCCCGGTCTTGCCGAGCACGACGACGATGCCGCCGGTCATGTATTCGCAGCAATGATCGCCGGCGCCCTCGACCACCGCGATGGCGCCGGAGTTGCGCACCGCGAAGCGCTCGCCGGCGATGCCGCGGAAGTAGCACTCGCCCGCGATCGCGCCGTACATCACGGTGTTGCCGACGATGATCGATTCCTCCGGCACGATGCCGGAGATGCGCGGCGGCTTGACGATGATGCGGCCGCCGGACAGGCCCTTGCCGACATAGTCGTTGCCTTCCCCTTCGAGCTCGAAGGTGACGCCATTCGCCAGCCAGGCGCCGAAGGCCTGGCCGGCGGTGCCCTTGAGGCTGACATGGATGGTGTCGTGCGGCAGCCCGGCATGGCCGTAGATCTTGGCCACCGCGCCGGAGAGCATCGCGCCCGCCGAACGGTTGGTGTTGTTGATCTCGGCCTCGATCTTGACAGGCGCGCCGCGGTCGAGCGCGGGTCGCGCCTGCTCGATCAGCTTGCGGTCGAGCACGGCCTCCAGATGATGATCCTGCGCTTCCGCGCGGTAGATCTTCTGGCCCGGCGCCTCCTTCTGCTTCACGAACAGCTTGGAGAAGTCGAGGCCCTTGGCCTTCCAATGCGCCACCAGCCTGGACTGGTCGAGCATCTGGGTCTGGCCGACCATCTCGTTGAAGCTGCGATAGCCGAGGGCGGCCATGATCTCACGGACTTCCTCGGCGACGAAGAAGAAGTAGTTGATCACGTGCTCGGGCTGGCCGGTGAAGCGCTTGCGCAGGACTGGGTCCTGGGTCGCGACGCCGACCGGGCAGGTGTTGAGATGGCACTTGCGCATCATGATGCAGCCGGCCGCGATCAAGGGCGCGGTGGCGAAGCCGAACTCGTCGGCCCCGAGCAGCGCGCCGATCACGACGTCACGGCCGGTACGGAAGCCGCCGTCGACCTGGACCACGATGCGGCTGCGCAGCCGCTCGCGCACCAGCGTCTGGTGGGTTTCGGCAAGGCCGATCTCCCACGGCGAGCCGGCATGCTTGATCGAGGTGAGCGGGGAGGCACCGGTGCCGCCCTCGAAGCCTGCGATCGTCACATGGTCGGCGCGTGCCTTGGCGACGCCGGCCGCGACGGTCCCGACGCCGACTTCGGAGACCAGCTTGACCGAGACGTGACCGTCGGGATTGACGTTCTTCAGGTCGTAGATCAGCTGCGCGAGGTCTTCGATCGAGTAGATGTCGTGATGCGGCGGCGGCGAGATCAGGCCGACGCCCGGGGTCGAGTGGCGGACCTTGGCGATGGTGGCGTCGACCTTGTGGCCGGGCAATTGGCCGCCTTCGCCGGGCTTGGCACCCTGCGCCATCTTGATCTGCATCATGTCGGAGTTGACGAGGTACTCCGTCGTCACGCCGAACCGTCCCGAGGCGACCTGCTTGATCGCCGAGCGCATGGAATCGCCGTTCGGCAGCGGCTTGAAGCGGTCGGCTTCCTCGCCGCCTTCGCCGGTGTTCGACTTGCCGCCGATCCGGTTCATCGCGATCGCGAGCGTCGTGTGCGCCTCGCGCGAGATCGAGCCGAACGACATCGCACCCGTAGCGAAACGCTTGACGATGTCCTTGGCCGGCTCGACCTCGTCGAGCGGGACAGGCTTGCGCTTGTCGTCCTCGGCCGACTTCAGCCGGAACAGGCCGCGCAAGGTCAGCAGCCGCTCGGACTGCTCGTTGAGCAGCTTGGCGAAGGCCTGGTAGCGATCCTTCGAATTGCCGCGCACCGCATGCTGCAGGGTCGAGACCGATTCCGCGGTCCAGGCGTGGTCCTCGCCGCGGCTGCGGAAGGCATATTCGCCGCCGACGTCGAGCGCGCTCTTGTAGACCAGCGCGTCACCGAACGCGTCGCGGTGGCGGCGCGCGGTTTCCTCGGCGATCTCGGGCAGGCCGACGCCTTCGATCGGGGTGTGCGTGCCGTAGAAGAACTTCTGCACGAACTCGGCCTTCAGGCCGACCGCGTCGAAGATTTGCGCGCCGCAATAGGACTGATAGGTCGAGATGCCCATCTTCGACATGACCTTGAGCAGGCCCTTGCCGATCGACTTGATGTAGCGCTTGACGACCTCGTAGTCGCTCAGCGCGCCCGGCAGCTTGTCCTTCAGCGCGATGATGGTCTCGAATGCCAGATACGGATTGATCGCCTCGGCGCCGTAGCCGGCCAGGCACGCGAAGTGATGTACTTCGCGCGGCTCGCCGCTCTCCACGACGAGGCCGACCGAGGTGCGCAGGCCGGTGCGGATCAGATGATGATGCACGGCGGCGCAGGCCAGCAGTGACGGGATCGGAATCCGGTCGGCCGACACCATGCGGTCGGACAGGATGATGATGTTGACGCCCTCGCGCACCGCGGCCTCGGCGCGGCCGCAGAGATCGTCGAGCACCTGCTCGAAGCCGGCCGCGCCCAGGCTCGCATCGAACGTGGTGTCGAGCGTGCGCGAGACGAAGTGGCTGTCGGAGACTTGCGAGATCGAGCGGATCTTCTCGAGGTCGGCATCGGTCAGGATCGGCTGGTGCACCTCGAGCCGCTTGGTCGAGGCGACGCCCTCGAGGTCGAACAGGTTCGGCCGGGGGCCGATGATCGAGACCAGGCTCATCACCAGCTCCTCGCGGATCGGATCGATCGGCGGGTTGGTGACCTGGGCGAAGTTCTGCTTGAAGTAGGTGAACAGCAGCTTCGGCTTGTCCGACAGCGCCGAGATCGGCGCGTCGTTGCCCATCGAGCCGGTGGCTTCCTCGCCGGTCGCGGCCATCGGCGTCATCAGGATGCTGATGTCTTCCTGGGTATAGCCGAACGCCTGCTGCCGATCGAGCAGCGGGAGGTTGGTGCGCGCGCCCGTGGTCGGCGCGTCCGGCAGTTTCTCGACCTGGATCTGGGTGCGTCCGAGCCACTCCTTGTAGGGATGGCTGGCGGCGAGCTGCGCCTTGATCTCGTCGTCCGGAATCAGCCGGCCCTGCTCGAGATCGACGAGCAGCATCTTGCCCGGCTGCAGCCGCCACTTGGTGACGATCTGGTCCTCCGGGATCTTGAGCACGCCCATTTCGGACGCCATCACGATGCGGTCGTCCTTGGTCACGAGATAGCGCGCCGGCCGCAGGCCGTTGCGGTCGAGCGTGGCGCCGATCTGGCGGCCGTCGGTGAAGGCGATCGCGGCCGGGCCGTCCCACGGCTCCATCAGCGCGGCGTGGTATTCGTAGAACGAACGCCGCTCCTCGCTCATCAGCGGATTGCCGGCCCACGCCTCCGGGATCATCATCATGACCGCGTGCGGCAGCGAGTAGCCGCCCTGCACCAGGAATTCGAGCGCGTTGTCGAAGCAGGCGGTGTCGGACTGGCCCTCGTAGGAGATCGGCCAGAGCCGGCTGATGTCCTTGCCGAACAGCTCCGATGATACCGAGGCCTGCCGCGCCGCCATCCAGTTGACGTTGCCGCGCAGGGTGTTGATCTCGCCATTGTGCGCGATCATCCGGTACGGATGCGCCAGCGACCAGGTCGGGAAGGTGTTGGTCGAGAAGCGCTGATGCACCAGCGCCAGCGCGCTCTCGAAGTCCGGCTCGTGCAGGTCGGCGTAGTACTTGCCGAGCTGGTCGGCCAGGAACATGCCCTTGTAGATCACGGTCCGGCACGACATCGAGCACGGATAGTAGCCCGACATGCCGCGATCGCGGCGCTGGTAGATCGCCTGCGAGATCGACTTGCGCAGGATGTAGAGCTTGCGCTCGAACTCGTCCTCGGTCTTGGCGGCGCCGTTGCGGCCGATGAACACCTGCATGGCGCGCGGCTCGGTCGGCTTCACCGTTACGCCCAGCGAGGAGTTGTCGGTCGGAACGTTGCGCCAGCCGAGCAGCACCAGGCCTTCTTCCTCGATCTGGTCGGCGACGATGCTCTTGATGACGTTGCGCCAGGCCTCGTCGCGCGGCATGAACAGCGCGCCGATGGCATATTCGCCGGGCGCGGGCAGCGTGAAGCCGAGCTCGGTCGCCTTGCGCGCGAAGAAGGTATGCGGGATCTGCACCAGGATGCCGGCGCCGTCACCGAAGCGCGGGTCGGCGCCGACGGCGCCGCGATGCTCGAGATTGCACAGGATGCTCAGCGCATCCGCAACGATCTGGTGCGACTTCTCGCCCTTGATGTTGGCGATGAAGCCAACGCCGCAGGAATCCTTCTCCTGCGAGGGGTCATAGAGGCCTTCGGCCTCGGGGCGCCAAGTATGCAGCTCGCGGGTGATCTCGGCCGGTTTTTCCTGCGAATCCACAGCCAGCACCGCGCCGCCCAACTTTCCGTGCTCGACCTTCGATCCGCTCATATCCGTCCCCATCATTTATTGGTCAGGGCCATCACCACCGTCCGGCGCACCCCGGGCGCTGCGCGGGCCCCTCTCCGGAGCCAACGCTCGTCCTTCTCAGCGAGCCGCATTTGCAGAATTCAGGCCAGTCACCGGGTGACAAGTCCCCGCCGGACGACCATGGCCTGTTCGTGTCGCAGCGCCCTGGTGTCCCGAGGGCGCCGTAACATCATTGCAAAGTCTCGGTCACCTTTGCAACGAAATTTTAGACAGCATTTCTGTCCTAAACCACAAGATGCCAAACTTTAACCTATCACACAAGCACCGCCGAGTCCTTCCGCCAAGCGGCCCGCGGACCCGTAAACCCCGGCAATTCTTCCGTTCGTGAACGACGCGCCAGGGCGCGCCGATCACGAGGCTCGCTCGATTTTGAAACCCGCCGCCTCGATCCCGCCCCCTCTCCGACCCAGGACCGCCGGAATCACGGCAGAGCTTCCGCGCCACTAGGAATGAAGCGATAGCTTCACGTGCGGGGGCATGCAGGAGCTTTGAGCCATGAAGTTGCTAGTTGGAGCCGTCTCAGCCTCGATCATCGCAGCCTTTGCGGCGCAGGCCGAGCCGCTTCCGCCGTCGGGCGTCCGCTCGCCCTATACGGCCGTGTCCGATTTCGACGCGCCTTATCCGGAGCTGCCGCCGGCCGCGGTGCCCGCCCCGCCGCCGCGCTACGGCTACGGTCCGGGCGTCGAGGACGGCTATCGGGACCAGCGCTACGCGCCGCCTGCGCCGGTCTATCGCCAGGACGGCTATCAGCCGGATTATGGCTACGCCCCGGCATTCCTGCCGGTGCACGAGGTTTATGCCATCCTGCGCGACAACGGCTTTTCGCCGCTCGGCGCGCCGCGCCAGCGCGGCAACGTCTATGTCGTAGCGGTGCTCGACCGCGACGGCGAGGACGGCAGGCTCGTCGTTGACGCGCGTTCAGGCCGCATCCTCCGCTTCCTGCCTGCCTTCCAAGGCGGCGAGCAGTATGAGCGGATGCGCTACGAACCGGCGCCGCGCGGCGGGCTCGACCATCTGCCGCCGCCGACGGTGATCAGCGCCGATCCGCGCGCGATGCCGGCCATGCCCGCTGCGCCGCGCATCGCGACCGCCACGCCGATGCAGCCTCCGAAGCTGGCCGCGCCGGTCGCCCGGCCCGCGGTGCCGTCACCGCAGACCGCAGCGCTCAATCCGAAGCCGCCCGAGCCGAAGCCGGCCCAGCCAAGGGCAACCGACATCAAGCAGCCGGACATCAAGCCGGCCGAGGTCAGACCGGCGGATGCGAAGCCCGCCGAGGCGGCGGGCGCCGTGAAATCGGGCGACGGCAAGCCGGCCGAAGCCAAGCCCGTGCAGTCCGCAGCGGCACCGCCGCTGACCACGGGCTCCGTGACGCCTCCGGCCGCGGCCAAGCCCGCGCCGCAGATCCAGCCGACCGCGACGATGCCGCCGGTACAGGGGCTGGACTAGGGTTCGTTGGCAGGGCTTCCGCTCCGGCGCCTGCCACGACAACAACTGTCATCGCCCGGCTCGACCGGGCGAGCCTGGCGGCACCGATATCGGTTTTCACGACCGTCTCGGTGCACGGGATGCCCGCCGGAGCTAGTCATCGGGCTCGCCGAAGGCGAGACCCGGTGGCGGGCTCGATGGCGTGGTTTGAAGCGGCTGGAGAGATTCTCAGCAGCATCGATGGCGCTACTCGTGCTGCCCGGCGGCCTTCAGGATCAGAGCCGCGATCTCCTTCGGATGCGACACCAGTGACAGGTGGCCGGCATCGAGCTCGATCGTGGTTGCATGCATGCGGCTGGCGAGGAAGCGCTCGAATCCCGGATCGATCGTCTTGTCCTGCTTCGAGACCGCATAGAAGGACGGCTTGTCGTGCCACGCTGCCTGCGTGGTGCGGCCGGCGAAGATCGTTGCCGCGGTCGGCCATTGCACCGCATAGAGCTCCTTCGCCGTCGTCGCATCGACGCCGTTGGCGAAGTACTTCAGGAACGCGTCCTCGCTGAGCTTGGTGTCGCCGTCATGGTCGACGATGCCGGCGCGCGCGGGCGGCGTCGGATATTGCCCGGCGAGCTTGACGAAGTCCTCGCCCGCATCGGGTGCGCGTGCTGCGACATAGACCAGCGCGCTGACCTTCGGGTCGGTGCCGACCTCGCTCACGACCGTGCCGCCCCAGGAATGGCCGACCAGCACGGCCGGTCCATCCTGCTCGGCGAGCGCGCGGCGCGTCGCCGCGACCGAGTCCGTCAGCGAGGTCAGCGGATTCTGAACGGCCGTGACCTTGAGGCCGGCCGCCTGCAGATAGGGGATGACCTTGGCCCAGCTGGAGCCGTCGGCCCAGGCGCCGTGCACCAGCACGACGTTGGTGACCTTGGGCGGCGGTGCGGGCTGTGCGAGGGCAGGGGCGGCAAATGCCGTCAGCGCGGCGACGAGCGAGAGGGTACGAAGAACGTTCATGTCACGGGCTCCATGGGCTGGGTTGGCAAGATGATCACTGGCGTCTTCGCGAGTGGGGCGCAGGCCGTTACCGTCCGTCACGATCGTTTGATCGCACCGCAACAACGCACAAAAAAACGCCCCGGTGGCCCGGGGCGTTCCTATTCTGAATGGCTGCTGTCGGTTACGCGGCGGCCTTGTCGGCCGAGCCTTCGATCACCGGTTGCTCGGCAGCCTGTGCATTGGTCGAGATCGGGATCGAACGCGGCTTCTTGGCCTCAGGAACCTCGCGCACGAGGTCGACATGGAGCAGGCCGTTCTCAAGGCTGGCGTTCTTCACCACCACGTGGTCGGCAAGCTGGAAGCTGCGCTCGAAGGCGCGGGCCGCGATGCCACGGTAAAGCAGCTCAGCTTTCGCCTTCCCGTTCTCGTTGGCGGCCTTCTCGCCCTTGATCGTCAGCGTATTTTCCTTCGCGACGAGCGAGAGGTCGTCCTTGCCGAAGCCCGATACGGCGACGGTGATGCGGTAGGTATTCTCACCGGTCCGCTCGATGTTGTAGGGCGGATAGCCCGGGCTGGTTTCGCTGGTGGCCTGGTCGAGCAGCGAGAACAGGCGGTCGAAACCGACGGTGGAACGGTAGAAGGGAGTGAGATCGTAGGTGCGCATGGTCAAAGTCCTCCATTGAGCGACTGTGGGTGACCCGCCCGCCATCGGGCCGGGCCGTCGTGCAGCCTGATGCCTTTCGGCACTGGTAGCGGCCTGCACGAAGCTGATATGGGTCGGTCGCGGCTCCGTTCAAGCCGTCCCGCCACCGGCTCTTTTTGCCGTTCCACCCCTTGATTCCCGGTGTATTTCACCTATTCGATGGCGCCTCATGACGCTCGTCTCGATTCCCGCCAATCCCGTCCCCGAAAACGTCACGGCCGGCACCATCAAGACTCCCGATGGCGCCGAGCTGCGCTTTGCGCGCTGGGCTCCGCCGGCCGGGCGCAAGGGGACGGTGTGCGTGTTCACCGGCCGCAGCGAGATGATCGAGAAGTATTTCGAGACCGTGCGCGACCTGCGCGACCGCGGTTTTGCGGTCGCCATCCTCGACTGGCGCGGCCAGGGCCATTCGTCGCGGCGGCTGCGCGATACCCGCAAGGGCTATGTGCGCGCGTTCTCCGACTACGAGATCGACGTCGAGACTTTCGTGACCCAGGTAGTGATGCCGGATTGTCCGCCGCCTTACTTCGCGCTCGCCCATTCGATGGGCGGCACCGTGCTGCTCAGGCTGGCGCATTCCGGCAAGCGCTGGTTCGACCGCGTCGTGCTGTCGGCGCCGATGATCGACCTGCCGGGCAGCCGCACCTCGCTGCCGGCGCGGCTGCTCTTGAAGGCGATGCGTGCCGCCGGCCGCGGCGGCAGCTACGTGCCCGGCGGCAGCGACGACCTCAGCGGGCTCGCGACCTTCGTCAACAATCCGCTGACCTCGGACCCCGTCCGTTACGCGCGCAACGCCGCGATCCTGGAGGAGGATCCGACGCTCGGCATCGCCTCGCCCACCGTGGCCTGGGCCGATGCTGCGTTCTCGGCGATGATGGCCTTTCGTGGCATGAACTATCCGTCGCAGATCCGCCAGCCGATCCTGATGCTGGCCGCCTCCAGCGACGCCGTGGTGTCGACGGCGGCGATCGAGGAATTCGCCTACCATCTGCGCGCCGGCTCGCATCTCGTCATCGCCGGCGCCAAGCACGAGATCCTGCAGGAGCAGGATCGCTACCGCTCCCAGTTCTGGGCCGCATTCGACGCCTTCGTGCCGGGCACCCCGCTGTTCGGGTGAGCCGCGACGCCCTTTGCTGGACACCCGGCGGCAGGCGGGCTAGCTAGACTCGATACCTCCCCGCAACTCTTGTCCTCAGAACTCTTGTCCTCGGAACTCTTGGCGGCAGCGTGTGAGTGAACGGCGGAAAAATTCGCAGGCGCAGGCTCTGCAGGAGGCCGTGCACGCGCTGCGCGCGCGGCAGTTCGCTCGCGCCGAGCAGATCGCCGCCTCGATCCTGCGAGCCAACCGGACCGACCGGCCTGCGTTGCTGGTTCTGGCGCATGCGCTGCTCGGCCAGCAGCGCGCCAGCGAAGCGATTGCGCCGCTGGAGAAGGCGGCGCTGCGCGGCAGCGACCCGGAGATCGAGACCCTGCTCGGCGCAGCCTTGTGCGATGCGCGGCGCGCCGTGGACGGCCTCGCGCAACTGCGCAGGACCGCGGCGCGGCGGCCACCTTATCTGCCGTCGTTTCAGGAGCTGGCAGGCCGGCTCGCCAAGGCGGGGCAGCTGGGTGAAGCCATCGGCGTCATCGAGGAGGCGCTCGCGCTGATGCCTGACAGCGTCGACCTCAAGCTCGATCTGGCGCGCCTCTCGCTGCAGGCCAATGATCGGGCCAGGGCGCGCGCGAACCTGTTGGCCGCGCGCGACGCGGCACCCGGACGCCCCGACATCCTGATCGAGCTCGCCTGGGTGCTGTTTCTCGACGGCGACTATGCCGAAGCCGCCGGCACCTATCGCCACGCGCTCGGCCTGCGGCCCGACGACACCCAGACCCGCGCCAATCTCGCGATGTGCCTGCTCGAAATGGGGGATCGCGACGGCGCGCAGGCGGCGCTGCGCACGGTCTTGCGCGGACGGCCGCATCTGCTCACCCGCGCGGCCTACACGTTGGCCGTCAGCTCGCATGGCCGCTTTTTCTTCCGTCCGAGTGCGGCGGCGAAGTTCCTGCAGGCCGATGGCGCAGGCGCGGCTAAGCCCTGAACCGCTTGCGATAGACGCCCTGCTCGCGTTTCAGCGCGTCGCGCACCTCGTGAATCTCCGCAATGTCGTCGTCGGTGAACACCGCGGTCTGCATCGTCCACGCCTGCCGCTTGACCGGGATGCATTGTGCGACCGGCGTGCCCTTCGGGATGACGCCGCGAAACGACGTGTCGTGCCAATGCGCCGGAAAGTGCACGAAGGAGCCGTGAAACCGGTCGCTGTCGACCAGTCCGGTCACCGTGGTGAACGGCAGGTCGAAGCGGTTGATGGGATGGGTGAACAACAGCGCCCAGCCTTCGGGCGCCTCGATGGTCCAGAGATTGTGAAACTTGAGAAGGAAGCGGTCGGCCTCGAACAATGGTGAACCCGTGACCTGCGCGACATCATGGAAGCTGATCGGCGAGCGCGGAAAATCGATCGTCCCGCCCGGCGGCAGCTCGTTGTCCCAGGTGATCCCGCCATCCTCGACCTTGAGGTCGCACACCAGCGGAATCAGGAAGCCTGACGTCACCGCGTCGATGAAGGGTGGGCAGCGCTTGACTGTCTGCTCCTCTGACTGATTCAGCGCGCTGAACGCCGTCGCCGGCATCGCCTTGATCCAGTCGGGAAGCCCCATCGACGCCGGGATCGGCTGTGGAATGAGCCCTTCGAGCTCCTTCGGGCAGCGGAATTTCAGCGTGAGGGGATCGGTCTCGGACATGGAACGCCGCGGTGCTCGTGGTGACGATGTGAGACCTACGGAAGCGCGCCGATGGGGAAATTGCAAGCGCGTATCGCCGCTGGCTGATCCCGGATGAGCGCCAGCGGCATCCGGGATTCGCTCCCGCATGCCGCTGCGCCCATGCGAGTGACCTGCTGTTTCCCAGGCTAAGCCGGATAGGCGATCGGCAGGATCGTGATCTTCAGATAGTCGACGCCGCCGGCCTGGCCGGACGGCGGAAAATAGAGCAGCGGCTGCTGCACGCGATCGGAGAATGGAAAGCCGTAGAAGTCGCTGGACATCCCGGCAATCTGCGCCGCGTATCGATTGTAGTACGCGCTGTTGCTCTGCGCGCCGCCAAACATCAGCGACGGCTTGCTCTTGGCGAGCTCGAACCAGGTCGTGGACGTCACGTCGCCGAGCGCGGTGGTCTTGCCGTCGACCGTCACCTGCGTGGCGCTGCCGGGAAAGCCGTAGCTCATCCCCGCCACGAGATCGCCGACGATCCAGCCATAGACGTCATTGATGATCCCCGGCGTCGGCGCCCCGCCGTTCACCTGGTAGGACGGATTGCAGCCGTAGACGCCGGTCGGCTGGTTCAGGCTGGCATAGGTGATGACGATGGTCGTGGACTCCGGCGTGCGCGAGCCGGCCTTGGTGATGCTTCCCGTCATCGTCACCTGCGAGCTGCCGAAGCTCGCCGTCAGGGCGTAGTGGTGAGCAGCCGTCGGCCCGACGCCGTTAGGCTGTCCGCCGTAGAAGCCGGCGATCTTGGTCGGAGACGCCGACGCCAGGAAGATGAAATACGTGCTCCAGTCGGGATAGCCGCCGGTCAGGCCGGGGCCGATCACCCGTGTGTAGGTGCCGACCACCGCTTGTCCGTTGGACAGGGTGCCGAGCGCCTCCACGTTCTCGCCGATGGCGCCGGGCTTTGGGTCGGTGAACTTCAGCACCCCGACCCGCTGGCCGCCCCTCCAGGTGCTGGCCTCCAGCGCCATGCTGAAAAAGTCGATGTCGCTGATGTCGAGATTGTTCTGCGTGTTGCCGAAGATGTTGGTCTCCAGATACGCATAGGCCGTCGCATAGTTGGGATCGTTGGGATTTTGCGGCGCCGGCTGATAGCCGTTGCCGAGGCCCGACAGGCCGTTCGCGCCGAAGTTCAGATAGATCCGGCCGTTGGTGAAGTCGTTGAGAAAGACGTTGGGAATTTTCTGCGTAGCGGAATAGGCGGGAACGAGTCCTGCCAGCGCGGACAAGGAATAGCCGGTGTCGCCGCTGAGCGGGACCGCACCGCTCGCGCCATATTGGCCGGAGCCGAACGCGCCGTTGAGAAATTGCACGCAGGCGTCTTGTCCACTGAGGTTCTCGAAAACGATCGGAATAGCATTGCCGGTGGTGCTCATCGCAAAATGCTCCTGAAAACGAATGAAGTGAAAAGGACAGAAAATCGCACGCGAATAAAAACAACCTTTACGCGATAATTCTAAATCAATATCATTTTGAGTGTGTATGATCAAACGGCAAGTCGTGTTGCCTGCGCGACGGCATGGCCATCAGGATGAACATGCGTCGTTGCGAGCGCAGCGATGCAACCCGGAGCCCACCCACAATTCCGGATTGCTTCGCTGCAGAAAAAAGCAGCGTGGATGAGTATCGCGCCTCCGGGAGTCCGACGATCGCGGACCGAAGCGAGATGCGAACCGATTGGCTCGACGACGGGCACGTCCGGCAAAAACCTGTCCAAGAATCCCAAAAAATCGGCCCAGTGCACTCCATCGTGCCTGCGTCGGCGAGACCGAAATCCGAATTCAGAGACTGCTGCCTCGGCGTGAGCGGCACCACTTGCGAGTGGAGTGCCGATACCGATCTTGCGGGATGACGAGCCCTATCCGCGTACCGAGATCAGAGTTAAGCAGACTTCACCCTGATATCGCGCCGGGTCCAAGGATGCATTCACCAAGGGACGATCATTCCGATTCTGGAAACTAGCTGGTAATGCTCCGCCTCTCTAGTGCTCTTCACCAATCTCATTCAGGAGGAGCGCTTAGTGACTACGATGGCAAGGTATCTGCTGGTAAAGAGCACTCTCAATTCCGGATTTGGCCTGGTGACCCTTTTCGGGTTGACCGGTGTCGTCGCTTCTCTCGTGCTGATCCGGCAGGGCATAGATATCAGCCCGGCAGGAATGCTCTGAGCTGTTCGTCGAGTGACAGGACGCGCATCCATCCGCGTCGCCTGCTTCTGATCCGGCAGGACTACAAAGATTCATCCAACGCACGTTCCATGAGGATCGTCCGCTCGTCCCCGTGGTAGCTGTCGCGCGCGGCCCCGAACCCAAGCCGCGCGTTGAACGCTTCGGCGGTGACCGACGAGCGGAGGGTCAGTACCGGCATGTGTTGTTCGCGCGCTGCGCGATCGATTTCGGCCATCAGCAGCTTGCCGACGCCGCGGGCTTGAACGTCCGGGGCGACGAACACCGTACGAACCGCGTTGCCCTCGAGGCTCGCGGTTCCAACTATGCGGTTGCCGATCGTCGCAACAAAGAGCCGGCGCAAGTCCATGGTCCCCGCGAAGGACAGTCCGGCTGAGCGCCTGCGGTTCGCGCTACCTGGTCGACAGCACCTCGCCGAAGCGCTCCCACTGCTTGCCGGTGAAGCGCATGAACTGCACCTGCTCGACCGGCAGGTGGTCGGTCTCGCTGGTGTTGACCTTGATACCCGGCAGCAGCATCGGCAGCTCCAGGTCCTTGATCGCCAGCGCCTGGCGCAGGATGTTGTCGCGGCTCAGATCGTTGCCGGCGGCCTTCAGCACGTGCTCCAGCACCATGCCGTTGTTGTAGCCGTTGACGTAGTTGGAGTCGCGGATGTCGCCGTCCGGCACGTATTTCGCCATGTAGTCGCGCCAGCCCTTGACGCCGGGATCGTCGGCCCAGGTCGGATCGAGCGGATCCTTGACATAGGCGGTGGAGATGATGCCCGTGCCGGCATCGAGGCCGGCCGGCTCCATCACCGAGGAGATCCACACCGACACGTTGCTCAGGAACGTCATCGGACGCCAGTTGATCTCATACGTCTTGCGGATCGCCTGGGCGGCGAATTTTGGCGTCGCGGCGATGACGAGCGCGTCGGCGCCGGTCGATTTCAGCTTCACGATCTGCGAGTCGATCGTCGGCTCGGTCGCCTCGTAGCTCGCGACGTTGACCGCCGTGTCGAAGCGCTCGCCGAGCACGTCCTTCAGGCCGGCGAGATAGTCGCGGCCGAAATCGTCGTTCTGCGCCAGCACCGCGAAGGTCGCGTCGGACTTCCTCTGCAGCACGTAGCGCGCATACATGCGGGCTTCGTTGCGGAACGGCGCCATCACGCCCATCACGGCGCTGGGGAACTGCGCGGGATCGCCGAATTTCGAGGCGCCCGAGGCCACGAACAGCTGCGGCACCCTCTTGGCCGACAGATATTTGGCGATCGCGGTGTTGTGGGCGGTGCCCATGGTCGAGAAGATGAAGGAGACCTCGTCGCTCTCGACCAGGCGCCGCGTCTGCTCGACGGTCTTGGGCGGCACGTAGTTGTCGTCGAGCGACAGCAGGTTGACCTTGCGGCCGTTGATGCCGCCGCGGTCGTTGACCATCTTGAAATAGGCGACCTCGCCCCTGCCGAGCACGCCGAAGGCGGACACCGGCCCGCTATAGGGCATGGTCTGTCCGATGCGGATTTCGGTGGCGGTGATGCCGGGCTGCTCGTCCGCCTGAGCGGGCGCTCCTGGCACGGATGAAACGACGAACAGCGCTGCGGCTGCGATGGCGCGTCGCATGAATACCTCCCTGAAGCGCCGCACTATCCGGCGGCGTTTGCGGCGAAGCATAGGGAGGCTTCGACCGTCCGGCAACGAAAATATATTTTTAGAAGAAAATCTACTTTTACTTCTGCTAGGCTCACCGAACTGCCATCGAGATGATTCATGTCCGGAAGCGCCACCCAGACCGTCTATGAACAGCTGCGCGCCAGCCTGCTGGCGGGTCTCTATCAACCCGAGGAGAAGCTGAAGATCAGCGAGCTCGGGATTGCCTTCTCGGTCAGCACCGGGGCGATCCGCGAGGCGCTGGCGCGGCTCACGGCGGAGGGGCTCGTGACGGCGATGCCTCAGCGCGGCTTCCGCGTCGCGCCGGTGTCGGTCGCCGACCTTCGGGACCTCACCGACATGCGCATCGAGATCGAGACCAAGTGCCTGCGCCGGGCGATCGCCAATGGCGATCTCGGGTGGGAAACGGCTGTTGTCGCAGCGCATCACCGCCTCGCCGCGACGCCGATCGCAAGCGATGACGGCGGCTTCTCGCCGGCCTGGATCGCGGCGCATGGCGATTTCCACGCGGCGCTTGCGCAGGCCTGCGGCAGCGCCTGGATGCTGCGGGTGCGTGACTTATTGTTTGCGCACAATGAGCGCTATCTCGACCTCGCCCGCACGGCTGATCGGGGCAATCGCGATGCCGCGGGCGAGCATCGCGAGCTGATGGAGGCGGCGCTGGCGCACGACACCGAGCGCACCGTCGCCGCGATGATCGCGCATATCGAAAAGACCCGCCGCACGATCGAAGCGGCGCTGGTGGCCGCCTCACTTACGAATGAGGTGGAGGGCATCGCATGAGCGAATGCGGCACCCGAGTTGGTCGCCCTCGGTCGCACCTGTTGGAGCGCACGGATGTTGCCTTCCTGCGCGGGCGTTTTCAATCGTATGATTTGCCCGACGAGCGCGCGGCGCGAAATCATGTCCAGCCCTCGCGCGAAAAATATTCTGATTTACGAAATTCGGAAATCGTGTAGTCTCCGCGGCGTCCGGCTTCCGCGAGGAGGGGCGTATCGCGGTCGTCACGAGCGTGGGAAGCTGGATGCGATGGGCGCGGCGGGTCGCAGCGTGGTGTCATGCCATGCCGACGAACGGTCTGCTGTGCACGGCGAAATCGCGTGGTCCTGGCGCCGCGACGCTGGCGCCAAGCTCGTGCTGCTTTTGACGAAGCAGCGCGGGCGACGGTGGCAAGACAGCCCGTTCACCGGGGAGAGCGCGTATAAACTGTAGAGCCATCGCGCAGGGAAGGCCGGGTCATCCGGCTGAACCTGTGGTTCCTGCCCCGTGCATTCTTTCCGCACGGGGGCCACGGGCCTCAGTCGAGGTCCGGCCTTCCCTGCGCCCTCCCGTCTTTCGCGAGGGCAATCGTTGGCAAAGCTCGGGCTCTTCGCGCCGCGAGATCGCGATCGTATGTTTTCGCTGATGTTTGATAGTTGAACAGGTACGAAAGTACGTAGTCGCGGGATCGAAGTTTTGCGCCCGTCTGCTTCCACGTCGTCATGGCCGGGCTCGTCCCGGCCATCCACGTTCCTATGTTGGGGCCTCGACGAAAGACGTGGATGCCCGGGTCAAGCCCACGGCTGTCCGGTTTAGTTTTTAGCATATACTTAGGCTCAACTGGCGGTCATCTTGCCTGGCTGGCGGGGGCCGATCGAGTAGTCGATCGATCCGCTTGCGATGCATGAGGTTTTGCGTGATCAGACCTGTAAACGTCTGCAGGCTCTTGACGCTGTTTTGCAGCTTATGGGTCGCGCGCAGCAACAGATGAGCGATCAGCGCCACGGCGATCTGGATGCGAATGGCGTTCTCGGAGGTTCCGAGAAAGTGGCGGATCTTCAGCGTATGTTTGACCCAGCGAAAGAACAGCTCGATCTGCCAACGGCGCTTATAGAGATCGGCGATTTCATCGGCCGATGCATCGAGATCATTGGTGACGATGCGCAGGATTTTTCCGGTTTCCGTAGAGATCCTGATCTCTCTGACAGGATCCTGGAACGGGTTCTTTCGGGACGCTGCGAGCCTCGCAGGCAGGAGGCCGACACGGTCAGACAGGACGGAAGAGTCTTTCGGGATCTTGTTCTCGGTCACATTTCTGAGCTTGGTATTGGCTTTGAGACGGGTAACGAGACGACACCCTTGCTTGTTGAGCTCGGCCCACCAGCCGTAATCATAGTAACCAAGATCGAAGACGTAGGTGGCGCCTAGGCGGATCGGAAGAGACTTCGCCATGGTGATGTCGTTGACGTTTCCCGCGGTCAACTCAGCCGAGGTTGGATTCTCGGTATCTGGATTATAGACGATGTGCAGCTTGAAGCAGTTGATGCCGCGGCTGAACTTGGCCCAGTCGGCACTGAGCGAGTTCAGGGAAAATCTGGTCGAATCGATCAGATAGACCGCATCCGCGACTTCACCTGCCAGCTTCCGTTCACAGCTTTTCATCATCTCGGCCAGAAGCCCGGTGAAGACCTCATAGGGCCGCCGAGCATTGGCATCAGCCAGCGTGGAACGCGAAACCTCCTTTGCGCCAACGTGATAGAGCCGCGCTGCGTGGCTCTCGAAGGACGCTTCAATGGCACGCAGGCTCTCCGCGCGAGCCAGTTGGCCATAAAGCAGAGCGAGAAACTGGTTCTGGGTACTGAGCCGGCGCACGCGCTTGTTCGCCCGATGTGTTTCCACAAGCCGGTCGAAATCCCTCCACGGAACAAGCTTCTGCAGCGCGTGAAATACAGTATTGTGGTGGCGCATGGCGGGACCTTCCTGGCGTGTCTCGAACATTTGGCGATGCTCAAGACCGCAGAAGAATCCACGCCATGCGCCTTGTCCACTCATTCTAAACCGGACAGCCGTGGGTCAAGCCCGGGCATGACGGAGTAACTAATTGGCACGTGCTCTCGCTGCGATTGCCCGATCTCGTCGATGCGATCGCCCTGCCCTCGCGGGGAGGGGAGCACCCCGCGATCGCGGCGAGAGGTCGTGGCCGACTGCCATCGAGGCCCCGAGGCTATGACCAGACATAGCCTCCCGCCCTCACAGCGTCTTCAGATACTCGATGAGATCGAGACGCTCGTCATCGGAGAAGGCGCCGCCGATGATGCCGTTCGGATAGTCCTTGTTGGGCTTCGCGGGGCCCTCGAAGGAATGGCCGAGCACGCTGTTGCCCTTGATCGGCTTGCCGCTGGAATCCTTGGTCATGAACAGCGTCTGTCCGACCTTGCAGGCGGTCTCGCCGCCTTTGGGCACGGCGAAGCCGACCTGCTTCGGATCATAGTCGCGGGCGCCCTGGCAGAACGAGGTCGGCCGCTCGGCCGCCGGCGTCAGCATCCAGTACAGCGACGGCACAGATCCGTTGTGGAGATAGGGCGCGGTGGACCAGACGCCGTTGAGCGGGCGCGCGCGATAGCTCTTGCCGGCCGGGTTGGGACAGTTCGGGCGGTCGCCCCACAGCGCGGCGCGCTCGGCCTCGGAGAGCTTACGGTCCTCCATCCATTTGTCGCTCGCGCGCTGCACCACGGCCATCAGCGCCAGCGCATAGGGCATGTCGGTGGTCGAGCCCTGCGGCAGGTTGCAGCCCTTCAGGTCCTTGGCCGGATCGACCTCGAGGAAGCCGGGCAGCTTGACCTTGCGGGTGGCGAGAATGCTGGCCTGTCCGGGATCGGTCTGCATCGCCTCGACCGGCTTCTGCACCAGGTCGAGGATCGGGCCCTTGGCGTTCCAGCCCTTGCTGTCCCAATCGTCGGCCGGCTTGATCTTCCAGAAGCTCTTGTCCGGATAGGTCTTGTCGAACACGGGATCCGCGACGGGTCCGAGATGGCACTCGACGCAGATCGTGGCGTAGAGCTTGCGGCCGCGCTCGACGCGCGCAGGCTCGATCTTCCAGGCGTCGTCGCCGGCGAACAGCTTCTCCGGCCATTTCGGCGAGGTCAGCCCGCCGAACGCCGGCGTCGTGGTCGCGAACGGATCGGGGCCGCGAAGCATGTCCTCGATGTGGATCAGGTTCTCGATCGCCATCGACGAGCGCCACAGCCGGCCGCTGGCCGGCTCGGGCGAGAGGTTGATCTGAGCGAATACGCCGAGCGCCTCGCCGGCATTGCGGATCAGCGGCTGCGCGATCGAGCCGTCATACTGCGCCCAGGAGAACCACGGCACGGTCCAGATCGGCGGATAGGACACCGGCGCGTCGATGGCCTCCTGGTTGCCGAGCATGTTCGGCAGGCCGCTCACGGCCATGTCGAGATAGAAGACCTGGTTGCCGATGCGGTTCAGCGCGTCGAGCCGGCCGAAGCCTTCCATCGTCTCGGTCTGGCCCTTGGCCTCGATCGCGGTCTGGTAGTTCTTGGCCTGCATGGTGAGCGCGAAGTCGGTCGCGGCCTTCAGGCCCTTCTTCAGGGTCGCGCGATCGGCGTCGGACGCATTCGGCCCGAGCACGCGCTCGGCGAAGCGCGAGAAGCGGCCGGGCACGTATTGCGTGAAGATCATCGCAAAGCCCATGGCTTCTTCGAGCTTGCGCAGGTCGGCCATGCCGGGGCCACCGTCGAAGCGCACGCTCACGCCCTTGTAGTGGATGCTGCCGGCGTGACAGGCCGCGCAGGTCAGCCCGATCTTGTCGGGCTCGGCGGCGCCGCTGGCCGGATTGGTGACGTTGGTGAGCCGGGCGAAGCCGACCGGCAGACCGCCCTCGTTGCCGGCTGGAGCAGGCTTCAGGCCCGCGGGCAGCGGCGCAGCCGGCTCGGTCTTCGCCGTCGACGTGGCCGCGTAGCCAAACGGCCTGAGCGCGCTCGGGTCGCCATCGACACTCTTCGGGCTCGGAATGAAGCCGAAGCGTTCGAGATAGGCGCTGTCGGAGATCCGGCCCGGCGTGCCGAACGGAGACAGATAAGGCTGCTCCATCGCCATGAACCAGCTGTAGGGAATCGGGAAGGTGGCGGTGCCCTGCGTCACGTGGTGGAACCAGTGCCGGTCCTGCGTGGTCCAGCCCTGGTCGAGCCAATAGGCCGCCGTGGTTGGCTCGGTGGTCGGGAGTGCCGGCGGAATGAACGCTGCGACCTTCTTGGGCAGGATCGCGCTCAGCTTGTCGCCGACCGCATCGGGGGCGGCCATCCATGTCAGGAACAGAGCGATCGCGGCCAGGACCGCCGTGCCGATCAGCGCCTTGCCGATGCGCCAGACGATGTTGGCTGGCTTCGGTTTCGCCATCAGCCGCGCCTCGATGCGCTGCGGGAGGCGGCGGTCGACGAACAGGGTGCGGACCTCGGCGACGCTGAGGTAGCGGTTGTCGCCGTCGCCCTTGCCGAGGATGCTCAGCAGCACCGGCCACTCGCCCTGCATGAGCAAGGGATAGTACCAGTGCGCCGCGTCGCCATCGCGCTTGAGATTGGCCTTCATGAATGTCTGGATCTGCGCCGCGTTGAGGCCGCGCTCGGTGCCCCCAGCGGGATCCGGATAGTCGCTGCCGAAGCCGGCCAGACGATCGATCTCCTCGGGATGGACTTTTGCCCCGGCATCGAGGATGCGCGAGCCGCCGCCATGCTTGTCGAGCGGACCGTTGCGGAGCTCGTCGAGATCGGCGCCCGACCACAGGCTCTTCAGCAGGCGCAGTGGCGACAGGCCGTTGGCGATCAGGGCGACGCCGAAGGTCTTGATGCCGACGACGCGTCTCTTGAAGCCCGTCTCGCCACTCGCCGCCTCGATGGTGTGCGCCATCGTCTTCAGCGGGACGGTGTGACCATCGACGAAGCCGCCGGCCACCAGTGCGCGCAGGAAAGGACAGGGATTGTTGGACGAGACGGGGAGCTGCCCCGGCAGGGCGTCACGGACGCGGGCGCTGTCTTCTTGCATCGAACGACATCCTTGGAAAGCACCTGAGTGATGAAAACCGGATCACGCAAACAAAGACATCTGGCGCCGGAATGCGCCGAAGAGCGGGACGAGTCCACGCCGTCTGAAAGTTACAATGCAATTATGAATGATGGAGTAACCCGGCGCACTGTCAACCTCAAGTCGAGATTGCGCTATTCGCCGGCGTATTTGGCCTTGGTATCCACCAAGGTCAGCTTGGTCAGCGGCATGCCGGCCTTGGCGAGGCCGTCGCGATAATGCGAGACGTCGACCGGATTTCGCCAGCGGATGTTGCTCAGGAGGCGCTCGACCGTCATCCATGGATAGAGGCGGAGCAGAATGGCGACGGCCTCACCCGCCTCGCTCGAGCGGCCGAGCTGGGCCAGCGCCGCAGCGCGGATCGCGAGGCACTGCAGATGGTTCGGGTTCTGGTAGTGCGACTCCCGCGCCCAGGACAGCGATGCATCGTATTGGCCGAGCATGTAATGACTGAACGCGCTCAGCACCGACCATTGATAGCGTGGATCGCTGTTGCCGCGCTGCGCGGCAATCGAGAACAGCTCGATCGCCTGGCGGTGCTCACCGCCGACGAGATGGCACACGCCGAGCACGCCGCGCGCGCCCATGTCGTAGGGATTGAGCTGGAGCGACTTGCGCGCCGCCTCCATGCCCGCCTCGACCCGCCCCTGCATGGCATGGACATAGGCCAGCAGCGAATAGGAGAACGAGGAACGGGAATCCAGCCGCACGCTCGCCTCGGCAAGCGTCATCGCCTCGTCCCACAGCTCCCGCGAGTTCCTGATCCAGCCGAAATGGATACCCTGCAGCAGGATCGTGCCGAGATAGGTGTGGGCGATCGCAAGCCCGGGGTCGATGGCGATCGCCTCGCGGAACAGCGCGATCGAGCTTTCGTAGTCGGCCTTGGTCGGTTGATAGTAGTGCGACAGCCCGCGCAGGAAACGGTCCCACGCCGTCAGGTCGGCGGTCGCCGACCGGATCGGCACCGAGGCCACGGCGCGATAGATCTCCGGGACCAGCGCGGTGCACAGATTGGCCGTGATGTCGTCCTGCACCGCGAACAGGTCGCCGATGTCGCGGTCGTAGCGGCCAGCCCACAGCTGCTCGCCGTTTTCGGGCGCGACCAGTTCAGCCGTCACCCTGATCTTGGTCCCGGAGCGCCGCACCGAGCCTTGGATCAAGTAGGTCGCGTCGATTTCGCGCGCGATGAGGCGGGCGCTCATCCCGGCATTCTTGAAGGCGAAGGTCGAGTTGCGGCTGAGCACGCGGAAGAAGGATTGCAGCGACAGCGCATGGATCAGGTCTTCGGCCAATCCGTCGGAGAAATATTCGTCGTTGTCGCCGCTGAGATTGGCGAAAGGCAGGACGCCCACGATCGCCGTCCGGTACTGCGCAGGCAGGCCCGACGCGGGCGCCGGCTCACGGCTCTTGTCCGGCGTGCTGGGATCCCAGGTCCAGACATTGATCGTGTCCTCGATGTTCTTGAAGCGGAACGGGCCGCGATCGAGGAAGGTGACCGTCAGGTGTTTGCTCGCTTCCTGATGGGCCTTATGGGAAAGTGCAACTCCACCGGGAGGCGCTGCGGCTTCAAGCCGCACCGCGGTGTTCACGCCATCGCCGAACACCTCGTCCTCGTCGAAGATGACGTCGCCCATGTTCACGCCGAGACGGAACTGCATCACGCGGTCGGCCGGCAGGTGAGCGTTGCGTTCGGCCATCAGCCTCTGCATCTCGACCGCGGCTTCGATCGCGCCGACGACGCTCGGGAACTCCAGCAGAAACCCGTCGCCGGTGTATTTCACGATCCGGCCGCCGTGGTTGAGGATGATTGGATGGATGGCGCCGCGATGGGCCTTGAACGCGGCATGGGTTCCCGCCTCGTCGGCGCCCATCATCCGCGAGTAACCGGCCACATCGGCACAGACAATGGCGGCCAGCCGTCTCTCCATTCGTTCCTTGCTCCTAGAGAGGGCGATAACACGGCAACAGTGCTTGAATCCAATGATTTTGCGGAAGCAATGTGCAAGCCGTGTGGCGGGCTGATGACCGGGGCCGCGATTTGCTCAGGTCAGCCCCGCCTTGGTCAGCCCGTCGTGATAATGGTCGATGTCGTCACGATTCCTCCACCGGATGTTCTTCATGTGACGATCCAGCGTGAGCCAGGGATAACGCTCCAGCAGGGCGCCGACGGCATCCTGTGCCTGCGCGGTTTGGCCGAGCTGCGCCAGCGTCGCTGCCCGGATCGTCAGCGCCTGCAGGTGGTTCGGGTAGAGCAGCAGCTCTTCGCGGGCCCACGACAGCGCAGCCTCATAGCGGCCGAGCAGGTAATGGCTGAAGGCGTTCAGCGCCGGCCATTGATAGCGCGGATCGCTGTTGCCGCGCTGAGCCGCGATCGAAAACAGTTCGATCGCCTGCTGGTGCTCGCCGGTCACCATGTGGCACAGGCCGAGCACACCCCGCGCGCCCATGTCGTAGGCATTCAGTTCCGTCGCCTTGCGCGCCGCCTTCATGCCGTCCTCGTGGGCGCCCTGCATCGCCTGCACGAAGGCGAGGATCGCGTAGGCGAACGAGGAGCGCCCGTCGAGCCGCACGCTGTCCAGCGCGAGGCTCATCGCCTCGTTCCAGAGCTCACGCGAGCCCTTGATCCAGCCGAAGTTGATGCCCTGCAGGAGAATGGTGGCCAGATAGGCGTGCGCGAGGCTGAGTGTGGGATCGAGCGCGATGGCTTCCCGGAACAGGGCGATCGACGTCTCGTAGTCGGCCTTGGTCGGCCGATAGTAGTGGGACAGTCCCCTCAGGAAGCGATCCCACGCGGTCGGGTTGGTCGCCGTCGAGCGGATCGGAACCGACGCCTCGACGCGGTAGATCTCGGGCATCAGCGCCGCGCAGAGGCTCGTGGTGATCTCGTCCTGCATCGCGAAAAGATCGCCGAATTCGCGATCGTAACGTCCGGTCCACAATTGCGCGCCGGTTTCGGGCGCGATCAGTTCGGCGGTCACGCGGATCTTGTCCTGCGAGCGCCGCAACGTCCCCTGGATCACATAGGTCGCGTCGATCTCCCGTGCGATCAGGCGCGGGCTCAGGCTGCGATCCCTGAAGCGGAAGGTCGAGGTCCGGCTCAGGACGCGAAAGAACGATTGCAACGACAAGGCGTGGATCAGATCGTCCGTGAGACCGTCGGAGAGGTATTCATCGACGCCGTCGGCGAGATTGACGAACGGCAGCACACCCACGATCGCCGTGCGATATTGCGGCGGCAGGCTGGAGGCGCCTCTCTGCTCCCGAACGATCGGATCGCTGCCCGGTTCCCAGGTCCAGGCCTGAACCGGCTCTTGAAGATTCTCGAACTGGAAGCTGCCGGCGTTGATCAGGTCGACAGAGAGCTGCGAATCTGCCTCCTGATAGGCCCTGTCGGAGACGGCGACGCCGCCCGGGGTCGCGATCGATTCGAGGTTGACGGCGCCATTGATGCCGTCGCCGAATGCCTCACCGTCGTCGATCGTCACCTCACCCTTGTGGATGCCGAGGCGGAAGCGCATGTTGCGGTCGGCGGGCAGGTGCGCATTGCGCTCGGCCATCAGCGACTGCATTTCGATCCCGAATTGGATCGCGCTGGCGGCGTTGGCGAATTCCAGCAGGAAGCCGTCGCCGGTGTGTTTGACGATGCGCCCGGCATGATTGAGGATGATCGGGTGGATGGCGCCACGATGGGCCTTGAAGGCGGCATGCGTGCCCGCCTCGTCGATTCCCATCATCCGCGAATAGCCGGCAACGTCGGCGCAAAGGATGGCAGCGAGGCGTCTTTCCATCACATCGTGCTCCCGCCTCGCGCATACCATGGCCGAGGCGGCCGAATCCAATCCTTTTCCGGAACCTATCGCCGTACCCAGCACCATGCGGCCCTGCGTCTTTGCGGCCCGCCGCTCGCGGCGGCAACACTCGGGCCCACGCAAATCATTAGATCGATATCGTTAGGAAACGTTCAATCATGTTCGGAATTCACGATCTGCTGATGTTTCTCGTCGCCGGCCTGCTGCTCAACATGACGCCGGGCCCGGATACGGCCTACATCGTCGGCCGCAGTGCGCAGATGGGCTGGCGGGGCGGCGCGGCGGCGGCCTTCGGCATCAGCACCGGCTGCCTGGTCCATGTGTTCGGAAGCGCGATCGGATTGTCGGCCCTGCTCACCGCATCGGCCACGACATTCGCCATGGTGAAATGGGCAGGCGCTGCCTACCTGGTCTATCTCGGGATGACGCAGCTCCTGGCGCGACGAGCGGGGGCCGCTGATCCACGCATGGCTGACGCGGCGCCGGTGGTGCCGCTGCGCCAGGTGTTCTGGCAACAGGTGTTCTGGCAAGGCGCGCTCACCAACATCTTGAATCCAAAGGTGGCGATGTTCTTCCTCGCCTTCCTGCCGCAATTCGTCGCGGCCGACGCGCCGCACAAGCCGCTCGCCTTTGTGCTGCTCGGCACGATCTTCGTCGTCAACAGCACGATCTGGTGTCTCGGTGTTGCCGTCGTGGCGGCGCGTGCCGCGCGCCGCGTGCGGCGCTCGTCGGCCGCGCTGCTGTGGCTCAACCGCGCGATCGGCGGCCTGTTCGTCTATCTCGGAGCCCGGATCGCGATGCTCGAGGCGCGCTGATCACCAGAGCAGTTCGATCAAGGCGCTGCCGGCGAGATAAAGACCGAGGAGGATCATCGCGATCAGGAACACGCGGCGGAAGGCTTCGGCCGGCAGTCTCGATCGTGCGGCTTGTCCGGCGAACATGCCGAGGAAGGCGCAGACCATCGCGACCGCGCCGGGCAGGGCGGTGGCGGTGCCGAGCAGGCCCGAGCTCGTCAGGTTGAAGGCGAGGGTGACGGTGGCGACCGTGAAGAACACGCCGAGCGCCTGGATCAGTTCGTCCTTCTCGAGCCCGATCGCCTGCATGTACGGCACCGACGGCACGACCTGCACCCCGGTTGCGGCCGAGATCAGCCCGGTCACGAGGCCGATGATGCCGCCGACCCATTTCTCGTGGCGCTGCGCGACCTTGAAGGCGAATTTGGTGAGGCCGAGCATGGCATAGAGCATCAGCAGCACGCCGAGCGCGACGTTGCCCCAGCGCGTCGAGGAATGGCTGAGGGCCCCGGCGTTGAGGCAGATGCCGATCGCGGTGCCCGCCATCAGCGGCCACAGACGTTTTGCGATGTCGCGCAGATAGGGGCCAGCGAAAGTCTGCCAGATGTTGGTGATGACCGCTGGTACGATGACGATCGCCAGCGCCCGCCCCGGCGGCATCGCGACCGCCAGCAGTCCGACTGAGACGGTCGGCAGGCCGAGGCCGAGCGCGCCCTTGACGAAACCGGCCAGCGTCAGGGCAAAGGCGATGAAGATGAGGAGGGGGTCGATCATGGCTGCGACATTGACCAACCCGCGGCCGCGGCACAATGTGGAGGTTACGGAGCCAGCCTTCGTCAGAGACTGAGGCACGGGGATTATGCGTTTCGACCTGGTCGATCTCAGGCTGTTCATCGCCGTGGCCGAAGCCCGCAGCATCACCGGCGGCGCCGATCGTGCGCATCTGGCGCTGGCGTCCGCCAGCGCGCGCATCAAGGGACTGGAGGACGCCTTCGGCGTGCAGCTGTTCAAGCGCGGCCGTCGCGGCGTCGACCTGACGGCGGCGGGCGAAAGTCTGCTCGATCACGCCCGCATCATCATCGCCAATGTCGAGGCCATGCAGGGGGATCTCGCAGGCTTTGCATCGGGCCTGCGCGCCAATGTGCAGTTGCTCGCCAATACGGTCGGCCTCGCCGAGCATCTGCCCAAGGCGCTGGCGGCTTTTCTGCGCGAGCATCCCGACATCAATGTCGACGTGGAAGAACGCGAGAGCACGGAGATTGCGGAGGCGATCGCATCCGGCAGGGCCGATCTCGGCTTCGCGGCGGAGCATGCGCTGCCCGATACCATCGAGCGCTTCGCCTTCGGTGAGGACCGGCTGATGCTGGTGGCCGGCCGGCGGAGCCCATTCGCGACCCGCAGGCAGATCGATTTCAGCGAGACCGCCGGGCAGGACTTCATCGGCCTCACCGTGGGGACGGCGCTCAACGTCCACATCGGCAGACATGCGGCGCGGCTCGGCATCCGGCAGCATGTGCGGGCCCGCTTGCGCGATTTCGACGCGATCTGTCAGATGGTGGCGGCCGGCATCGGCATTGCCGTCGTGCCCGAAGCTGCGGCGCGCCGTTGCGCGCGGTCGATGCCGATCGGTCTGGTCGCGCTGCGCGATGCCTGGGCCAACCGCAGACTGGTGATCTGCGCCCGCAGCTTCAAGGCGCTGCCGCGCCCCGCGAAATTGCTCGTCGAGCATTTGCGCAGGGCGGTCGTCTGATGCGGCTATGCCGCGCGGACCATCTCCAGGAAGCGGCCGACCTCGAGCTTCAGCCGGCTGCTTTCCTCGGACAGCGATTGCGCCGCCGACAGCACCTGCGTGGACGCCGAGCCGGTTTCGGTGGCGCCGTGCTGGACCTCGATGATGTTGTCGGAGACGCGCTGCGTCCCCTGCGCCGTGTGCTGCACGTTGCGGGAAATGTCCTGTGTGGCCGCGCCCTGTTCCTCGATCGCAGCCGCGATCGTCGCCGAGATCTGCGACAGGCGCTCGATCGTCCCGGAGACTTCGCGGATGACGTCGACGGATTCCGCGGTGGCCGTCTGGATGCCCGTGACCTGCTGCCCGATCTCGCCGGTCGCTTTCGCGGTCTGCTCGGCAAGCGCCTTCACCTCGGCGGCGACGACGGCAAAGCCGCGGCCGGCCTCACCGGCGCGCGCGGCCTCGATCGTCGCGTTGAGCGCAAGCAGGTTGGTCTGACCGGCAATCGTGTTGATGAGCTCGACGACATCGCCAATGCGCGTCGCTGCTCGCGACAGCTCACTGACGCGCTCGTTGGTGCGGCGCGCCTGACCGACGGCCTCGCCCGCGATCCGCGCGGATTCCTGAACCTGGCGGCTGATCTCGTTGACGGACGCCGACAATTGCTCGGTCGCCGAAGCCACCGACTGAACGCCGGCTGCGGCTTCCCCGGAGGCAGATGCGACCGTCGTTGCCAGCGACTGTCCGTGCTGGGCATTCCTGGTCAGGGTCATGGCCGATGCTTCGAGCTCGGTCGAGGCCGAGGACACGGTCTCGATGATCCGTCCGACGGCCGTTTCGAAGTTCTTGGCGAGCGCCGCCATCTCCGCCTTGCGCTGCTGCGCCTGGTGTTTCTCGATTTCGGCCTGCTCGGCACGCAGCCGCTCGGTTTCGATCATGTTGGTCTTGAACACCTCGACCGCGCCGGCCATCTCGCCGATCTCGTCGCGACGGCCGACGCCGGGAATCCGGATCGCTGCGTCGCCGCCTGCGAGCCGCGTCATGACCAGGACCATGTTGCGGATCGCGTTGGAGATGCCGCGGCCGATCAGGAAAGAAACGCAACTGACCAGGATCAGCGAGATGCCGAGCGTCACCAGCATGCCGCGTTTGACGGCGCTGCCGGTCTCGGCTTCTGCGGCCTGGACCGCCGCATATTGTTGAGTGACGGCCTTGCCGATCTCGGCGATGGCGGGCTCGATGTCGGCGAATGCCTTGGACATCGCGACGCTGTGACGTGCCGCGTCCTGGGATCCTTCGGCCCAGGCCAGGAAGTCCTTCTGGTATTTGTCGAGCTTCTGGCTGATGTCCGCCTTGAGGGCTGGCGCGAGATCAGCGCCGGCGACGGCCTGGCCGAATGCGGTAGCTGCAGCCTTCAGCTCGGCGATGTATTTCGGGTCGCGGCGCAGCATGAAATCCTTTTCATGACGGCGCAGCATCAGCATGCCGCTGGTGAGCCTGGGATCGTTGACGTCCTTTAGCTTGGCTTCGATGTCGTGAACGGCCGAACGCAGCGAGCCCGACAACCCAAGCGTCTCGTTCAGGCCAACCCGGACTTCCGCCTGCTCGGACGCAGCGAATTCCGCGCTGTAGGCGGCAAACCCCTTCGCGACCGCGTCGATCTTGTCGCCCGTGGCGGCGTGACCGAGTGCGCGGCTCGTGGTCCGGAGCTCGTCGAGCTCGCGCTTGATCGTCGCGTTGAGCTCGGCATGTCGCGCCGCGTATTTCTCATCGCGTCGCAGCAGGAAGTCCTTTTCGGCGCGCCGCGCTTCCAGCAGGTCGGTGAGGAGCTTCTGGTTGAGGTCGGCTGTGGTCCTGGCGCTGCCTGCAAGCCGGCGGGAAGCCTCCTGCGACGTATTGCCCGCCAAATAGATGCCCCCGATGACCGCAAGTGCCGTCACACCGATCAGTGCGATGGCCATGATCTTGTGAGTGAGTCGGAAGCTGAAACGAGGCATCAGAGCCGCTTTCCTGGAGACATCATGTACAGCCGCGCGATCGGGCGCATTTTCATAAAGCTTACACAAAGCCTAGGCAGGCGAGGTCAACGCGTCGTTAATAATGCATGCTGAGGTGCTTTTCCCGTAATTGTACGCATCTCGATGAGCGTGCGGAATCCGTTCCGTGATTTCTGGTCGCCGTACGATCCTATTCAGTTCAGCGGCTCACGGTCAGCTGCCTGTGAGCAGCTTCAGCGCTGCCGCGTGCACGCGCTTGTCGCCGGCGGCGATGATCCGTCCGCCGTTCTGCGCCGGGCCGCCCGTCCAATCGGTGACGATGCCGCCGGCGCCGTTGATGATGGGGATCAAGGCCGCGATGTCGTAGGGCTTGAGTTCCGTTTCGATCACGAGGTCGAGGTGACCGGCTGCAAGCATGCAATAGGAGTAGCAATCGCCGCCATAGCGCGACAGCCGCACCTCGGACTCGACACGGCCGAACGCGGCGCGATCGGCCTCGTTCATCAGGAGGGGGCTGGTCGTATAGCAGACCGCGTCCTCGAGCCGTTCGCAACGCCGCGCCGAGAGCCGGCGCTCTCCGACGCCGTTCCTGTAGTGGGCCGAGCCGTTGTCGCCCGCAAACCGCTCGCCGATGAACGGCTGGTGCATCATGCCGAAGACGGGGGTGCCCTTGTGAAGGAGCGCGATCAGCGTGCCCCAGATCGGAAAGCCCGCGATGAAGGATTTGGTGCCGTCGATCGGATCGAGCACCCAGACATAATCGGCGTCCTCGCGCTCATTGCCGAATTCCTCGCCGACGATGCCATGCTGAGGAAAGTTCGCCTTGATCAGGCGGCGCATGACGGCCTCGGCCGCGCGGTCGGCCTCCGTCACGGGATCGAAATCGTGCCGACTGCTCTTGTTATCGACCAAGAGCGAGGTCCGGAAGAACGGCAGGATGGTTTCGCCCGAGGCGGTCGCAAGGCGGCCGATGAAGGCGGAGAAGTCGATGACCGTCACAACGCGTCCTTCGATCAGGGAATCGGATGGCACTGAGCCCAAAGGCTATGCCTAGCTCAAAGCCGTCTTGCGCGCATCCGGATATGGAACACCAACGTGGCATCTTGGATGTCGTTTGGTGACCGGCGGCTTCGCATGCGCGCGATTGACCGCTCCTGGGCCCTCAATGCGAAACCCAAAGCGAAACCGGATTGCCGCGCAGGTCATTTGGATTCTCCAATCAACCCATTGAGATCAATGATGAAAATAAGGCGTGAGCCGCGCTGGGCGCAACCCGGCCTGTGTTTTTTGCATGGAGAACGGCGGAAAAACCCTTGCGCTTTGTGCAGCGCGATTGCATATTGTTGCGGTGCGGTAGCGCTTCCGCGTTACTGCTGCCCTCCTTGGGCGTTTCCTCCCTAGACTTGGGCCGCTTGTCATACAAGCGGCCCTTTTTTTTTGCGCAGAGTGCGCGCGCTTCCCATGGCGGCGGCTCTCGAGGGTTCGAAGATCGCCGCGCCGGGTCTATTCGGCCGCAGCCTGGAACGGGCCGAGGTCGCAGAGCGGCACCGTCGCGAGCACCTCGGCGAGAACGGCGAGATCGGAGGCGACCTGGGCGAAGCGCGGCCCGCGCTCGCGCCGGCGTTCGTCCATGTAGACCGCGCGATTGAGCTCGATCTGGATCGCATGCAGGCCACTCGCCGGATTGCCGTAGTGCTCGGTGATGAAGCCGCCGGCATAGGGCTTGTTGCGGCCTACCGAATAGCCGAGCCGGCCGAGCACGTCCTCGAACAGATCCGGCAGCAGAGGCGCGCAGCTCGTGCCGTAGCGGTCGCCGATCACCATGTCGGGCCGCCGCGGCTCGTCGCGGGACACCCCGACCGACGGCATCGAGTGGCAGTCGACCAGCACGACCGTGCCGAACTGCTGGTGCACGCGGTTGATCAGCCGGCGCAAGGCGCGATGATACGGCTTGTAGAGCGTTTCGATCCGGTGCAGCGCCTCATCCACGTTGAGCCGGTCGCGATAGATCTCCTGGCCGTCGCCGACCACGCGCGGGATGGTGCCGAGGCCGCCGGCGACCCGCATCGAGCGGGTGTTGGCGAAGCTTGGCAGCCGGCCGGTGAACATCCGCGGGTCGAGCTCGTAGGGCTCGCGATTGACGTCGACATAGCAGCGCGGGAAATGCACGCGCACCACCGGGAACCCGCGCGACAAGAGATCGGCGATCAATTCGTCCATGAACGAATCTTCGGAGCGGCGCAGCGCCGGCAGATCGATTCGCGACGCGTTGAGGAACTCGTCCGGATAGACCGATCCCGAGTGCGGCGAATTGAAGATGATGGGCGCGCGCCACGTCGCGGGCTCCATGATCTCGAACGGCGGCAATTCGCCATCAAAGTCCGTCATCTCTGGGCGCCGTCCCCTTGGTCACGTCCCTTGGTCGCGTCCGTCGATGCGCCGGTATCCTCCGGCCGATTCTCGCTGGACAGCGCAGCCATTGCTGTTGCCAACGCGCATCTTCGATAATCCGAGCCGTTCTGCCAAGCGAAAAGCAATGAAAAAGTTCATGCTCTGTTTGGAACAACTCTGAGCTGGCTTCCGCGCCCGGCACGACAAACGCGATTCCAGCCCTGAAATTGCCTTGCCGATATCGGATCAAAAGGCGCAATCTTTCACCCGAAATTTACCGTCCGTCAGGCTTAGTGGCGGCAACGCTCCGCCTCTCACCCGGACCAGACCGCTCCCCGCCATGCACAAGATCCTGCTCGCCGAAGACGACAACGACATGCGCCGCTTCCTGGTCAAGGCATTGGAAAATGCCGGGTTCCAGGTTTCGCCCCACGACAACGGCATGTCGGCCTACCAGCGGCTGCGCGAGGAGCCGTTCGAGATGCTGCTCACCGACATCGTGATGCCGGAGATGGACGGCATCGAGCTGGCGCGCCGCGCCTCCGAGCTCGATCCGGACATCAAGATCATGTTCATCACCGGCTTCGCCGCGGTCGCCCTGAACTCCGATTCGGAGGCGCCCAAGAACGCCAAGGTGCTGTCCAAGCCGGTGCACCTCCGCGAGCTCGTCAGCGAAGTCAACAAGATGCTGGCGGCCTGAGCCGCCGGGGGCAGACGTCGCAGATCGGCGGATTATTCCCATTTTCGCCTGTTTGCGTCCTTGCCTGCCCGCGTGGGAGCCGATATAGGGACGCCCACCCGATCAGACCTTCTGGATTTAGGGCACGTAGCTCAGCGGGAGAGCACTACCTTGACATGGTAGGGGTCACAGGTTCGATCCCTGTCGTGCCCACCATCGGCCGAAATGGCCGGTGACCCAGCCTCGGTCCATCCTACGATCATTGAAACCTCTCCGACATTGACATCCGAACGAGCCGGCGGCTCGCCGCGGCGGGCGCGATACGTGCCGACAGGCGGGCGGTGACGAATCGCAGCGATCGCGAGGGAGGGCAGGGCAGTCCCGGCCATCCACGTCTTTGGCGGATTTGGAAAGAAAGGCGCGGATGTCCGGGCCTTCGCCGCGCCGAAGCGGCTCCGGCCGCGCAGCCAGGTCGAGCCCGGGCATGATGAGAAACCGATTGGCAGTCTTGCTCGTCGCGCGAGCTCGGGAGGTGACTCCTGCGCCGGATATGACACCTGCACTGCGGTGCTCCGATCGTCGGCGTCGCGCGCTGGGCTGACGTGGCGTTGCGGACTTGGCGTTGCGGACTTGATCGGCAGACATGTGATTGGTGATTGGCAGACATGGGCTCGCTGTCTCGCGGCGCGCTGTCGCGTCCGAGCTGTGCTGATCGACCGCCCTCTCAACTGAGAGGGCACGGGGAATGCCGGGCGCTGGCCGCACCCATGGCCCGCCTGCGTAAAAAAATGCAGGCGGCAGGTACCACAGGTTCAGCCGAGAACACCCGGCATTCCCCGCGCGATGGTTTTGACGGCTGCTTCGCGTTCTCCCCGGTGCGCCGGGCTTGTTGGCCACCGTTGCCTGCGCGACGCGCGAGCGTCGACGCAAGCGTAACACCAGCATCGGGGTGCCAGGACCACGCGACTTGACCGTGCGTATCAATGCTGTTCGTCGGCGCGGACAACCACGCTGCAACATCGACACGCCCACCGCATCCCGCCTCGACGTTCGTGACGACCGCGAAGCGCCCCTCAGGTGAGACGGGACGAGATGAAGAAAATCACGATTTCTGTAAAAAAGAAACAAGAATCTTTGTGAGCGAGGCGGTGGCTCAGCGGATGTGTTTGAACCAGCGTACGAAATGAGTTTTTCGGCGCAGGCCTTGCGCGACTTCGGTCACCTTCTCCGTTGATACTCAGAGGTCGTCTCGCAATCCAATTGATGCGAGCGATTTGCCTGTCGGCTCGGGCAGGATCCCTGTCCGTGGCAGCCCTGCTATTTCTCCTTCGGAGGGCGGGGGCCGGCCACTCCGTCGTCATGGCCAGAGCTGATCCGGCTGTCAACTCGCACGGACTCATGCACCGAGTCAGAACACATCGATCGTCGGAAACCGAGGCTCGCCCGTGATGCAATCCCACAAGTAGATGGCAAGGCCGATGTCGCCGGTCCACAGCGAATAGCGGCCGCGGCCGGTCGTCATCTGAGCGCCGCGAACTTGGACGATGGCGGTCATCGCGAATTGGCGCGCACGGTCGAGCCAGATCGGGTCCTTGGTGCGGCGATAGAGCTTGAGGAAGGCATAGCCGTTTCCGCCCGTGCCATGGCAGAGGTTCGAGCCTTTCGTCAGCGGTCCGGCGGACCAGGTGAAACGTCCACCGTCCAGCAGCATCGTATCGAAATCCGGCGTCGCGAACGGCGCGTCGGCGAAGGTCGTCACCATGCCCGGCGCACCATGACAGTGCTGGCAGATGAAGAGCCGCTTCTCGCGCTTGCTCCTCGGGCCCCATGTCGTTCCGATGTCGTACCGCCAGGCATTCGCCTCCAGCGCCTTCGGCACGAAGTCGGCCACATGAGCCTGCTGCGCCGCCGACAGCCAATGCCATCCGAGCAATAACGGGATGACGTTGCCGGCGAAGCCGTGAACGGGTCCGAGAAAGCGATCTTTGGCACCATAAAGATCCTGCGTCCAAAGCGGGCCTTGCGGCGTGTCCTCCACCTCGGACAACAGCCGCGCGGCCTGTATTTCGAACAGGCTGCGCCAGCGCGCTTCCCCGGTCATCTCGGCCATGTGGACGGCCGCGATCATCGAGCCCGGCATGCCCCACATCAGCTCCCGGATCGGCAGCTCGTTGTTGGCTTCGGCACGTCGATAAATCAGCTCGGCGATGTCCGACGTCGGTGCGAGGCGCATGGCGAGGAGGGCCGCACCCATGTCGCCACGCAGCAGCGAGCCGTGCTTCTCGTAATCGGGCGGCGAGCTGGCCTCGTGGTCGACGACCGTGCGCTCGATCAGCTTTGGCAGCACCGGACGAAAGTCCTTTGCAACGCGGGTCGCACCGATGCGGTGCAAGTAGTCCAGTGCCCAGATGACTCCCGCCGCCCCCTTGTAGAAGCTGGGATCGCCGTCTTGCGTCCCGTCGTCGCTGGGGTGAGCCGGCCAGAAGGTATCGGGATCGAATTGGGCGACCGCATCGACCGCAATGTCGTCGATCGCGATCCGAGCGGCCGATTCCTCCCACGGGGTCTGGACCAGCGGCCGATGCCGTCCGAAGGTGATCATCGCGTCGGGCTCCCGGGCGCTCACCGTCTGCCCTGCAGAGAGCAGGATCTTGCGCTTTCGAATGAAAGCTCACCCCGAGCCTATCTGGAAGCTCCTCGACCGCTCGCGCACATCCCGTCCACGTCGCTGTGACGGGTCATCGCGGCGTCGGTGTTACATAGTGTAACGCTACGGGATGCGCTCAAAAAGTCAATAGCGGACGCGCCCTGAGGCCAACGGATTGTCCGGACTCGGTTGAGGAGGAGGGTGATCACCAATGGCCCTGGTCGGGCGAAACGGCGAAGCCGTCGAAGCAAGACAAGAAGCTATTCGTTCACTGTTTCGATTTGTCAGGGCGAAGCGGAACGGAACAGCATGGCAAGCGACGTGCTCAGGGAGCAATCGACCTCGGATTTGCGGGATGAGCCCGCGCGGGCATCCATGCCTCCGTCAGGCGAGAAGGCCGGCAAAGCCTGTCGTCGAGCCGCAGCTTTCGGGAAACGTCCGCCTTCTGCGCACAACGGCACACGGCTTGATCTGCTGTTGCCCTCGACCCGTTCGCGAATGAGGCAAACCGGACTTTCAATGCCAAAGCAGTCCGCGTCTTGATCTTATCAGCGCAATTCGGTAGTGTTACAAATTGTAGCGCTACAAATGGCCGCGCGAGGCATCTCTGAGTCTGCCAAGTCTCGAAGTTGCTTCGTTAAATTCTACAACCTTAAATTGAGTATCGCTTCGGAGGAAGGCATGAAGTCGATTTTCAAGGTCGCACTCGCGTTGTCACTCTTCACCTGTTCGATATCCGCGTACGCGCAGACGCCGCTCACCTCGAAGTTGGGCGCCAAAGTAACGAAGAAATCTCAGTTGCATGACGGCTGCCATAACGCCCATGCCAAGATGGTGGGGAGGCCTTGCCGCTAGCACGGAGCCGTCAGTAGCGATGAGAGGCCGTCTCAATTGGCGGCCTCTTTCACTCGCGTGCCGTCTCTTGGCGCCTCCTCTCGGCACCTTGCGAAAGGTCTCTGCGATGCAAAGCTCTGTCGCGATTGCGGAGAATGACCCAATGCGGCATCGGCCGCACGCCCGAAGGCTTTACTGACGACGGGGGATAAGTTCGCGTCCTTTGAGCAGGAGATCAAGTGAGCAAGAGATCAAGAGATCAAGTGAGCAAGAGATCAAGCAAGGCCGTTCGCATCGCTCGACGGGCTAGCCGCCTCTGTCATGTCAGTTCAAGCCGATGATGTCGCCGATGGGACCACGACGGTTCTTTGGCCGGTGTTAACTTCGCCCGTCCCACCCCTTAACGAACGTCCGCCGCTCGACTGAAGTCGAGCGCCATGTGGGCTTCATCGTAATATCGATCGCCGTACTTCGAGGCCTTCGGCTCCAGACCAAATTCCAGGAAACCGACGGTCTCATAGAGCCTCCGAGCCGGTCGATTGTCGCTGACGACGGTGAGCTGAACCAGCTCGACGCGCTCGCGGGCGACGGCCAGCAAGGCATCCACCAGCAGCCGCCCAACGCCGAGGTTTCGCGAGTCTGGTCGAACGTACATGCCCCACAACCGCCCCTTGTGGGCCTTCTTCGGCCCCTGCTGGATGGAGAAGCCCACTATCCCGACAAGTTCGCCGTCTCGAAACGCGCCAATGACGTGCGCGTCTTCAAGCCGGTCCGCGAACCAAGCGAGATCCAGTTTGTCCTCCAGCTCGAAAGTGCTCCCAAACAATTCGGGGGTTGCCTTCAGGGCCTCCAGGCGAAGTGCTTTGAAAGATGCCGCATCGTCTGCCCCTAGCCGTCGGATCGTCGTATCAGCGCTCATGGCTGAGCTTCTCCTCGAAAAATCGTCTTCGTCCCGTTGTCCCCCGCTTGGACCCTGACAACGTCGGCTCCTTGATCTCTATCGGAAGCAAGTGGTTGGGGAACCCGAGGGCTGCTCTTGACCCGAGGCCGCCGATTTCAACTCAGATCAGGGTAACTCGATGAATGTCGATCTCGACATCAAATGACGCCTCCGCGATATTCGATGCGAACGAGGGGAGCCTGGGCACGATACCCAAGCTGAGCAGGGAACGGGCGATGCGCAATGCCTTTTCGATAGGTCGCCACATTAACGCACCTCGTTCGGCCGTTTATCAAGCGCTTCTCGATCCGCGCGCAATTACAAAATGGAAGGTGCCGAACGGCATGACTTGTGAAGTGCATGCGTTCGACGCCCGCGAAGGCGGCTCGTTCCGGATTTCACTCACATATGACGCGCCGACTGGGACCGGCAAGACGACCGCGCACACCGACACGTATCGCGGCCGCTTTGTGAAACTCGTCCCGAACCAGCAAGTTGTTGAGGTGGACGAGTTTGAGACGACGGATCCCGCGCTGCACGGCGAGATGACGATCACGATCACGCTCGCTGATGCAGACGGTGGTACCGAACTCCTCGCCACACATGACGGATTGCCACGCGGCGTATCGTCCTCCGACAACGAGACTGGCTGGCGGATGGCCCTGGACAAACTCGCCGCGCTCGTCGAGGCGCGATAAATCCAATTTCGGCTTATGGCATCACGTCGGTTATTGCGGCGCAAAAGTGAGTCCGCTTATGGATGGAGACCTGAAGCAGGCGGTTGAACACCTTGAGGGCATAGCTGGCGTGCAGCGAATCCCAAGTTTCTATGGAGCGGGTGCGTGACAAACTGTTAGGACTCCCAAATGCACCGCTCACAAGGATGACAAAGTCAATGACAGCCAAGCGCGTGGTATTCACCGGGGGAACCGGCAAGGCCGGCAGGCATGTCCTGCCGCATCTCAAGGGCAAGGGCTATGCGTTGCTCAACGTCGACCTCAAGCCGTTCGACCACCCCGGCATCAACACGCTGATCGCCGATCTGACGGATAGCGGCGAGGCCTTCAACGCCCTGACCACGCATTTCGGCTTCGGCGGCTTCAAGGCCGGCAGGCCGCCGCAGGCGCCGGACGCGGTCGTGCATTTTGCCGCGATCCCGCGGGTGCTGATTGAGCCCGACAACGAGACCTTTCGGGTCAACACCATGAGCACCTACAACGTCATCGAGGCCGCGGCAAAGCTCGGGGTGCGCAAGATCGTGATCGCCTCCAGCGAGACCACCTATGGCGTCTGCTTTGCCGAAGGCGACAAGGATTTCAAGAGCTTCCCGCTCGACGAGGACTACGACACCGACCCGATGGACTCCTATGGGCTGTCCAAGGTCGTGAACGAAAAGACCGCGCGCGCCTTTGCCATGCGCTATGGCATCGACATCTATGCGCTGCGCATCGGCAACGTCATCGAGCCGCATGAATACGACATGTTTCCCGGCTTCATCGCCGATCCACCGTCGCGCAAGCGCAATGCGTGGTCCTATATCGATGCCCGCGACCTCGGCGAGATCGTGCACCTGGCGATCGAGAAGGACGGGCTCGGCTTTCAGGTCTTCAACGCCGTCAACGACACCGTCACCGCCACCATCCCGACGCGGGAGCTGCTGCGCCGCTATTGCCCCGATGTGCCGGTGACCCGCGAGCTCGGTGACGATGAGGCGCCGCTGTCGAACCGGAAGGCGCGCGAGGTGCTGGGGTTCAAGGAGGCGCACAACTGGCGGAAGTACGTCAGTGCGGGGTGACAGATCTGCTCGCAATAGGTGCATCAACTCTTGGGTCGATAGCGTGCACTCGCGTGCGGTCTAAAGTTGACCAAGATGTTGCGGTGCTAAAATTCTATCGAGTATCGCCTTCATTCCAGATGGTTGATAGCCTGAATCACGCATTCGGGCAATCACCACATTCCGAAAGGTTTCGTATTTGACGCCTGCACCGCGCTTTCCAACAAATAGGCGCAGGATATCCCGCCCTCTGAACGAGCTTTTCCACGTTCCGTTTTGTAAGTCGGTTCGGAACCTCTCCTGATGCGTCTCTACTAGGTTCTCCACTGCAGCGGGAGAGAGGCGGTCGCGAATCAATGCATCGATCCTGTTGCGAGAGGCCTCGATGGCCTCGAAAAGCGACGTGCCGGGATTTGTCGACTTCGGATCGATTTTGGTGTTGATAGCTGCAATCATCTCGTTGTTTACCGCATCACATGAGTCGTGTAAAACTAGAGATTGCAACGTATCTTTCGCACAAGTGCGAAGTTCATCTTCGATTTCATCTTCTGATGGGATGTCTCGCCCGCCAAGAAGATCGTTCAGAGCGCTCCTAATAAAGCTCGGAATTAGCAAATAGTTCTCGATGTGATAAACGTCCCATTCAAATTGTGTAGTAGCCGCAGTTCCGCCTTTTCCAGAATCTCGATCGGTTATGGAATAGACGCGCATGGGCGGAAGACGGCCTCCCTCAACAAGTGATTGTAGCAGCGCATGAAGCCCTCGTACTCTAGCTTTGTTCGTGCCAGATGCGGCATTTACCTTTGCGATGAGCTCGGGAAACAGCTCCGACGTCATTCTCAAGTCGAAGTCGGAATCAGCTCCTTCAAATATTACGACCTTTGCCCCAGGATTGTATGCAGCCAAGTCTCCGACCATATCGATAATTGCGCGCTCGAGGTCGTGGTCGACTTCGATTCTATGGGCTTGGCGTGCTTGTAGCGTGTGTGCACTAGGCGTCATGTGAAACACGGACACGCCTTGGCGTCCCACGCTTTCTCTAAGGATGGCGTCGGAATGGGTAATCAGCCAAACTTGATTTCCTAGTTCTTTCGCCAAATGCCGATGATAAAAATCTGGCAGATTGCGCGTAAGTCTCGGGTTAAGGTGCAATTCTGGTTCGTCAAGTAGGATAACCGAATGCTTTGGCGCCGACCGCCTGAGTCGTAGGTAGCCGTAGAGTATCTCCTTCTCTCCGGAGCTTAGGTCATCAAGATCGTGGGTCTCTCGACCTCCAACTTTTACCGGGAAGTGTAGGCTGCCATCTGCTAGCGGCTGCGGACCAAGAAACTCCTTCTCGGGGAAAAAGGTCGAAAAAAGCTCCTTGAGAGTGTCGGTTAGTGAGTTCTTAGTGTCGAAACTCTTGCCGGCTTTTTCCGCAAGTGCTTCTCGAACATAGAGGGCGGCCATTTCGCTTTTTACGTTGGTGTATTTCGCGTTATAATTATAGAGAGCACTTTGCCGTCTTTGCTGTTCGATTGCATCGAGGTTTACGTTTATGGCGTTGAGTTGCTCCCGGTTATACATCCGGTGGGCGCCGTGGTAATCGATGACTCCGACGTTCTCCGGGTCAAAATCAGTGAACATAAGCTCTAGAGTTTTCGACGGTGTAAACTCTGGCGCTTGACCCGGGCGTATCATTAGGCTTGCTACGACAGTCGGTCTGTCAATTTCAGTGCTGAAAAGATCTAGGTCGTGTTTCGTTGCTGCATCTACTTCATCTTGGCGGCTTCTAAATTGAGCGGTGAGAGGGGCGGCTTCAAGGCTTCGCCAACCATATAATTCCGGAACAAGAGTTCTCCACACCTGCCGCGTAATAAGTTCCTTGGCGCGTTCCTTGAGGTAGGCCCGTTCTTGATCGTGAAGCTTAACCTCCATCTGCAGCGCTAATGGCAGGCCCTTTTCGTTGAACATTGTCGCGAAGGCTCGTGGATCGTTCGTGAAGTTGATCTGAAACTCGCCAAACCATTGATGGAATTCATTCTGTTGGTAGCCTCCATAAACTGATTTTAGAAGTCGAATGGCGTCGAGGATGCATGATTTTCCTGATCCATTCTGCCCGGCTAATACGACCATTTCGCCGAGATCACTTAATGCTGCCGAGCGAATGCCGCGGAAGTTCTCCACAATGACGCTGGTGATTTTCAATGTGAGCTCCCATTGCGTTGAGTATTGAGAGTAAAATAATACCCAGTCGAATGTTTCTCACCCTAACAGGTATCGCGCCCGATCAGGTCAGTTGCGAGAGATTGCAACGTGTGTGGACTTCCGGTTGTCCACCGAAAAATACGGTCGCTCCCAATCAGCCCTGGCGTAACGACGCGAATTCAGCAGTGCTTAATGCGGCAGACTATCATATTCGCTCGGCATGGGAGCTATCACCTGAATTGTTGTGAGCGGACTTTCTATTGAAAGGAGCAGAGATTCCTTCTCATGGCCGTAATCCGCTGCTTCCAGCCCTATTCCATCATTCGATAGTTGATTGCTCCGGGTACCTAACTTGCTCACTTTGTATGCGCGGCGCGCGCTCACGACATCCGCCGCCGGATCGCGAGCATCGCGAGCGACAGCACGATGGTGCCGACGATGAACACGGCGGCGGCCGAGACGATCGCCGGGCTGATGTTCTCGCGGATGGTGGCGAACATCTGCCGCGCCAGCGTGCGCTGGTTCGGCCCGGCCACGAACAGGGTCAGCACCACCTCGTCAAGCGAGGTCGCGAACGCGAACAGCGCGCCGGAGATGATGCCGGGCAGGGCGATCGGCAGGGTCACCGAGGACAGCACCGTCACCGGCGAGGCGCCGAGGCTGGCGGCGGCCTGCTCCAGCTTGAGATCCACGCCCTGCAGGGCGGAGGAGACGTTGACCAGCACGAACGGCACGGCCACAACGGTGTGCGCGATGATGACGCCGAGATAGGTGTTGGTGAGCCCGTAGCGTGCGAACATCAACTGCATGCCGACGCCGAGCACGACGGCCGGCACGACCATCGGCAGCAGGAACACGGTCCGGAGAGCGGAGAGCAGCAGCGAGGCGCGCTTGCCGCGCAGGCCGAGCGCGGCCAGCGTGCCGAGCACGGTCGCCAGCGCCGTCGTTCCCGAGCCGATCAGCAGGCTGTTGACGATCGACAGCCGCCAGGAGTCGGCCGTGACCAGCTCTTTGAACCAGCGCGTCGAATAGCCGGGAATCGGATAGTTCAGGAACACGCTGTCGGTGAGCGACAGCGGCAGCACGGCGACCAGCGGGCCGAGCAGGAACACCACCACGAGGCTCGCGAACAGCAGCTTGATGAGCGGCAGCAGCTTCATGCGCGCTGCTCCTCGCCTGCCGTCAGGCGGATATAGACGGCGTAGAGCAGGATGGTCATCGCCAGCAGCACGAGGCCGAGCGCGCCGGCCATGCCCCAGTTCGCCGCGGCCGTGGCGTAATAGGCGATCACGGAGCTGATCATCTGGTCGTTGGCGCCGCCGATCAGAGCGGGTGTGATGTAGTAGCCGAGCGCGGCCATGAACACGAGCAGCGCGCCGGAGACGACGCCGCGCATCGAAAGCGGCAGCAGCACGTGAAAGAAGGCGCGCAGCGGATGGGCGCCGAGCGAGGCCGCCGCCGGCATCAAATTGCGCGGGATCGCGATCAGCACGCTGAAGATCGGCAGCACCATGAACGGCAGCAGCACATGCGTCATCGCGATGATGACGCCGAGCCGGTTGAACATCAGCGGGATCGGGCCGGAGGTGAGGCCGAGCCCCTTCAAGGTCGCATTGATCAGGCCGTTGTCCTGCAGCACGACATACCAGGCGGCGGTGCGCACCAGTAGCGAGGTCCATAGCGGCAGCAGCACGGCGCCGAGCAGGATCTGCCGGCGCCAGCCTTCCACTGAGGCGGCGACCATCGCGAAGGGCAGGCCGATGATGATGCAGGCGAGCGTGACGAGGGCTGAGGTCACGAAGGTGCGGATCAGGATCAGGCGATTGGCGGAGGCGCCCTCCGGCATCGCGGCGACGTGGCCTGCGGCATCGCGTTCGAGGTCGACAGCGGCGAGCAGGTTCTTGTCGGTCCAGGGTGAGGCCACGGCCTCGGCGATGGTCGACCAATAGGTCGCCTCGCTCCAGCGCGCATCGATCGCGGCGAGATCGACGGCGCCGGCCGTGCCGTCGAGCGCGCGGCGGGTCTTGCCGAGCAGGCTGCGGAAGCCGGATTGCGCGCTGTTGAGCCGGCGAACGAGATCGCCGAACTGTTCGTCATTGCTGAGCGCGCGGATGTCGTCCGCGAAAGCGGCCTGGGCCGGCACAGGCGGAGCGCCCGTGCGCTCCCAGCCCGCCAGCGCCTTCGCAGTCCGGGGCAGGGCCTCGGTCGCGACCGGATCCGACACTGCCGACTTCATCATCGTCACCAGGGGCACGACGAAGAACGACAGCATGAACGCCAACAGCGGCGCCAGCAGCAGGGCCGCCTTCAGCCGTTGGCGGAGGTCTGGTCGCATGATCCCACCACCCAGACATCCGACGCCGCAAAGGAGAGCGCGACTTCGCTGCCGATTTCGACCGCCTGGCCGGCACGGTCGCTCTTGATGATCAGCCGCTGCGAGCCGACCTCGGCGACGAGCCGCATGTGGTCGCCGAAATACACCGCATCCATGATGCGCGCGGTCAGGCGGTTCGATGTCGCCGCCGCGTGATCGTTGATCCTGATCGCCTCGGGGCGGATCGACACCTGGACATGGGCGCCATCAACGCGTCCGGAGCCGGCATGCGCGGACAGCGACAGGCCGGAGTCGGAGGTCAGGCGCACCGCCTCATCGGCCTGGTCGTCGACCTTGCACAGCAGCAGGTTGGTCTCGCCGATGAATTCGGCGACGAACGGCGTGCGCGGCAGGTCGTAGATCTCGCGCGGCGGGCCGATCTGCTCGATCTTGCCGTGATTGAACACGGCGATGCGGTCCGACATCGTCAGCGCCTCGTCCTGGTCGTGTGTCACGAACACGATGGTGAGGCCGAGCCTGCGGTGCAGGTCGCGGATGTCGAGCTGCATCTGCTCGCGCAGTTTCTTGTCGAGCGCGCCGAGCGGCTCGTCCATCAGCACGACCTGCGGCTCGAACACCAGCGCGCGCGCCAGCGCCACCCGCTGCTGCTGGCCGCCCGACAATTGCGCCGGCTTGCGCTCGGCCATGGCGGACAGCTTGACCATGTCGAGCACGCGGGCGACGCGCGCGGCGATCTCCGCCTTCGCGACGTTGCGCATCTTGAGCGGGAAGGCGATGTTGTCGCGCACGCTCATGTGCGGGAACAGCGCGTAGTTCTGGAACACGACGCCCATGTTGCGCTTGAACGGAGGCAGCCCGTCGACCCTGTGGCCGTCGACATGGATGGTGCCGCTGGTCGGCTGCTCGAAGCCCGCCAGCATCATCAGGAGCGTCGTCTTGCCCGAGCCGGAGGGACCGAGCAGGGCGATGAACTCGCCGCGCGCGATGTCGAGGTCGAGGTGATCGACGACGGTCAGCGCGGCGAAACGCTTGACCACCTGCCGAAACGAGATGAACGGCGTATCCATCAACGGAACTCACGGCGCGCCATCGTCACGCGGCTGCGCCTGCACGGTGGGAGCAGGGCCACGGGAGCCGTCATGGCTCCCGCGCGCCGGGGCGGTTTGAACTGAGCGGCAAGCCTCAGCGCGCGAGCCAGGCGTTGAAGCGCTTCGACAGCTCTTCCGAATTATCGGTCCAGAAGCCGACGTCGAGCGGAATGGCCTGCTTCAGATTGTCCGGCGTGGTCGGCAGCTCGGCCGTGTATTTCTCCGGCACGAGCTTCGCGGCCGCGATGTTGGGCTGGCCATAGGCGATGTATTCCGGCAGCTTGGACTGGTTCTCGGCCTGGCTCGCAAACGCGATGAAGTTCATCGCGGCGTCCTTGTTGGGCGAGTTCTTCAGCACCACCCAGCTGTCGACCGCGTAGATGCTGCCCGGGAAGACGAAGCCGAAATGCTTGCCCTCGGTGCGGTTGATGGCGCTGATGCGGCCGTTATAGACCGAGGTCATCGCGACCTGCCCGGACGACAGCAGCTGCAGCGGCTGGGCGCCGGCCTCCCACCACACGATGTCGGCCTTGAGCGCGTCGAGCTTCTTGAAGGCGCGATCGACGCCATCCTTCGTCTTCAGTACCTTGTAGACGTCGGTGACCGGCACGCCATCGGCCATCAGCGCGAATTCGAGCGTGTATTTGGCGCCCTTGCGCAGGCCGCGCTTGCCTGGATATTTCGCGGTGTCCCAGAAATCGGCCCACGACTTTGGCGCGTCCTTGATCTTGTCGCCGTCATAGGACAGTCCGGTCGACCACACGATGGCGCCGACGCCGCAATCGCTGACGCCGGCCGGGATGAAGCCGCTCTTGCCGCCGAGCTTGTCCCAGTCGATCTTCTCATAGATGCCGTCGCTGCAGCCGAGCTCGAGCTCCTCGGCCTCGACCTGCACCGCGTCCCAGTTCGGCACCCCGGCCTTCACCTTGGCCTGCAGCACGCCATAGCCGCCGTCCCAGCTTTCATCGAGCACGGTGGCGCCGAGCTTGGCGGCAAACGGCTGGAAGTAGATCTTGCGCTGTGCGTCCTGATAGTTGCCGCCCCAGGAGACGACGGTGAGATCGCGCGCCTGCGCCGACCCGGCGAGGGCGATCATGACGGCTGCGGCCGCGATCATCGATGTCGCAATGCCGGTCGGCAGGGAGGACGCCGGCCGATCCGTCTTGTCCGACATCGTCACGTTCGAGCACTTGTTAGACCGAAAGAGCATGCTTGATCCCCGCTGGAAAGCCCAAAAAAGGCTATCGACAAGCCTCTGCCCTGGCAAGCGCGAGTTTTGACCGCGAGATGACGCTATTTGGGCGGGAGCGGGCGGCGGCACCCGGATGCGAACGCGACGCGGATGCGGCCGGCGCAATCAGCGGGCATGGTGATGATGATTTGAGCCTGTGCGGGGCCGCGCGGGGGTTACCTCTGGTGCAGGCAGGGGCCGGGGGACACGTCACTGGCCGAGTTATCCACGACGAGATCGAGCGTCGGCTGTGTCATCCCGAATGGACGGCTGGGGGCGGACAACTGCCGGGTGCCGCCATGCGCGCCGATGCGCTCGAACACCTGGGCCGTCGTCATCAGCTTCTTAGCGACAAGGTGATTCAAAAGTTCCATGTCATAACTCCTTATCGAAATGACCCGGCGGCCAGGTGCGGGTTCTGGCCGCCGGGTCGGCGCGACGGGCTGAGGTGGCGTCCTCCATCCCGCCGCGCTGGTCTGTGATCTGGCACACACTTGATCAGATTTGATCGCATCGGGCCGGATCGTCGGTGGAGCGTGAGGGGACGCCAACTGTGTCTCTCGCCCTTACGGATAAAAGACGTTTCAAGTTGCGCACGTCCGACATCACGCCTTTTCACATCGGCGTCTACTCCGCGGGCTGGGCGGCCACCGTGCCGTGGTCGCCATGCTGGGTGAGCGGCTTCATGCCGGAGAGCGTGCGCAGCAGCACATAGAACACGGGCGTCAGAAACAGGCCGAACACGGTGACGCCGATCATGCCGGAGAACACCGCCACGCCCATCGCGCGCCGCATCTCCGAACCTGCGCCGGTCGAGAGCACCAGCGGCAGCACGCCCATGATGAAGGCCATCGATGTCATCAGGATCGGACGCAGCCGCAGGCGGCTGGCTTCGATCGCGGCGCGGAGCGGCGTGCGCCCGGCGAATTCGAGCTCGCGCGCGAATTCGACGATCAGGATCGCGTTCTTGGCGGACAGGCCGACCAGAACGATGAGCCCGATCTGGGTGAAGATGTTGTTGTCGCCCTTCGAGAGGTAGACGCCGAACATCGCAGCCAGCAGCGCCATCGGCACGATCATCAGGATCGCGAGCGGCAAGGTCAGGCTCTCGTACAGCGCCGCCAGCACCAGGAACACCAGCAGGATCGCGAGCGGAAACACCCAGAGTCCCGAATTGCCGGCGATGAACTCCTGGTAGGTCAGGTCGGTCCATTCGAAGGCGAAGCCGGGCGGCAGCACCTCGGCGGCGACCCGCTCGGCCGCGGCCTGCGCCTGGCCCGACGAGAAGCCGGGCGCCGCGGCGGCGTTGATGTCCGACGACAGGAAGCCGTTGTAGCGGATGGCGCGCTCGGGGCCGGCGCTCTGGCGCACGTTAAGCAGCGCCGACAGCGGCACCATGTCGCCGGAGGCGGAGCGCACCTTGAGCTGGCGGATGTCGTCGGCGCGGGCGCGGAACGGCGCGTCGGCCTGCACGCGGACCGAATAGGTGCGGCCGAACTTGTTGAAGTCGTTCACGTAGTAGGAGCCGAGGTAGATCTGCAGGGTGTTGAACACCTCGGTGACGGGCACGCCGAGCTGCAGCGCCTTGGTGCGGTCGATGTCGGCGAACAGCTGCGGCACGTTGACCTGGAAGCTCGAGAATACGCCGGCAATTTCGGGGGACTTCTGCAGGCCCGCCATGAATGTCTTGGTGACGTCGTTCAGCGCCTCATAGCCGAGCCCGGCGCGATCCTCGATCTGCAGCTTGAAGCCGCCGATGGTGCCGAGGCCGTTGACCGGTGGCGGCGGGAACATCGCGATGAAGGCGTCCTGGATACCGGCGTATTTCTTGTTGAGCTCCATCGCCAGCGCGCCGCCGGACAGCCGTGGATCCTTGCGCTCGTCGAACGGCTTCAGGGTCGAGAACACGATGCCGGCGTTGGAGGAGTTGGTGAAGCCGGAGATCGAGAGACCAGGGAAGGCGACCGAGCTCTCGACGCCGGGCTGCGTCAGCGCGATGTCGCTCATCTTGCGGATGACTTCCTCCGAACGATCGAGCGTGGCGCCGTCGGGCAGCCGCGCGAAGCCGACCAGATACTGCTTGTCCTGGCCCGGCACGAAGCCGCCCGGCACCTGCTTGAACAGGACAAAGGTGGCGCCGACCAACAGCACGTAGAGCACCATGATGCCGGCCTTGGCGGTGATCACCCTGGAGACGCTGCCGCTGTAATTGTCGGAGGCGCGCACGAAGGCCCGGTTGAAGCCGCGGAAGAACCAGCCGAGCGAGGCGTCGAGGATGCGGGTGAGGCGATCCTTCGGCGCGTGATGGCCCTTGAGCAGCAGCGCCGACAGCGCCGGCGACAAGGTCAGCGAGTTGACGGCCGAGATCACGGTGGAGATCGCAATCGTCAGCGCGAACTGCTTGTAGAACTGGCCGGTCAGGCCGGAGATGAAGGCGAGCGGCACGAACACGGCGATCAGCACCAGCGCGATCGCGATGATCGGGCCCGAGACTTCCCGCATCGCCTGGTAGGTGGCGTCGCGCGGCGACAGCCCGCCCTCGATGTTGCGCTCGACGTTCTCGACCACGACGATGGCGTCGTCGACGACGATGCCGATCGCAAGCACGAGGCCGAACAGGCTGAGCGCGTTGATCGAGAAGCCGAACAGGTGCATCACGGCGAAGGTGCCGACAATTGATACGGGGACGGCCAGCAGCGGGATGATCGAGGCGCGCCAGGTCTGCAGGAACAGGATCACCACGATCACGACCAGCACGATGGCCTCGAACAGCGTGTGCACGACGGCCTCGATCGAGGAGCGCACGAACTGGGTCGGATCGTAGACGATGTGGTACTCGACACCCTCAGGCATCGTCTTCTTGATCTCGGCCATGGTGGCGCGGACGTTGTCGGAGATCTGCAGCGCGTTGGATCCGGGCGCCTGGAAGATCGGGATCGCCACCGCCTGCTTGTTGTCGAGCAGCGAGCGCAGGCCGTATTCGGAGGCGCCGAGCTCGATGCGGGCGACGTCGCGCAGCCGCGTGATCTCGCCATGCGCGCCGGTCTTCACGACGATGTCGGCGAACTGGTCTTCATTCGAGAGCCGGCCTTCGGCATTGACCGAGAGCTGCAAATCGAGGCCCTTGACGCTCGGCGAGGCGCCGACCACGCCGGCGGCGGCCTCGACGTTCTGCGCCTGGATCGCCTTGACGATGTCGGAGGCCGACAGGCCGTGCTCGGCCGCCTTCTGCGGATCGAGCCAGACCCGCATCGAATAGTCGCCGGCGCCGAACAGCTGCACGTCGCCGACGCCCTCGATGCGTGCCAGCCGGTCCTTGACGTTGAGCACGGCGTAGTTGCGCAGATAGGTCGTGTCGTAGCGGCCGTTCGGCGAGATCAGGTGCACCACCATGGTGAGGTCGGGCGAGCTCTTCTTGGTGACGATGCCGAGCTGCCGCACCACGTTGGGCAGCCGCGGCTCGGCCTGCTGCACCCGGTTCTGCACCAGCTGCGTGGCCTTGTCGGGGTCGGTGCCGAGCTTGAAGGTGACGGTCAGGGTCAGCGCGCCGTCGGTGGTCGCCTGGCTGCTCATGTAGAGCATGTTCTCGACGCCGTTGATCTGCTCCTCGATCGGCGTCGCCACGGTCTCGGCGATCACCTTGGGATTGGCGCCGGGATAGGTGGCGCGCACCACGACCGAGGGCGGCACGACGTCGGGATATTCCGAGATCGGCATCGCAAACAGCGCGATCAGGCCAGAGAGGAAAATCAGGGTCGACAGCACGCCTGCGAAGATCGGCCGGTCGATGAAGAACTTGGAGAGGTTCATGGGAGGCCCCGTGGTCGGGAGATGTCAGTGTGGGAGGCTGGCTTGATTAGTTGTGAGTGCAAATGAGGTCGCAAAATTTGTTCCTGCTCCACACCGCTTTTCGGAGAAAGTCGGGCCGCGTCAAAGATGCGCTCGACGTCTCCTCATACTGGCTGTCGTCCCGGCGAACGCCGGGATCCATACCGCGGACGGCCAATTGGTGAAAAAGGCTTTGGGTCATCGTCCGTTGTCTACAAACAGGGCCTGTGGCTATGGGTCCCCGCTTTCGCGGGGACGACAGTTGTGGTTGTCATTGGCAGCCGGGCATGATCACATCGGATCTCCGGGCCCGGGCAAGCCTGCGCGAGTTCAGCGCTGTGCCAGCTGCTTCGCGTCGGACGACGCCCCGTCCCGCGCGCCCATCGCCGCCACCTGCGTCTTCAACAGCGCGCCGGGACGCACTCGCTGCAGGCCGTTGACGACGACGCGGTCGCCGGCCTGGAGGCCGGCGGAGATGATGCGCAGACCATCGACGCTGCCGCCGAGCGTGACCGGGCGATACACCGCGCGCTCGTCGTCGCCGACCACCATCACGAACTTCTTGTCCTGGTCGGTGCCGATGGCGCGTTCGTCGAGCAGCACCAGCGACTGCTGCTGCGGCTGGCCCATGCGCACGCGGGCGAACTGGCCGGGGATCAGGCGTCCGTCCTCGTTCTTGAAGACCGCCCGCACCCGGATCGTGCCGCTCTGCCCCTGGACCTGGTTGTCGATCAGCTGGATGTGACCCGAGGCGGTGATGCCGCCCGATGTCGTCATTTCCACGGGAATGCGGTCGAGCTGTCCGCGCTTGCCCGAGCCGTCGGCAATCGCGTTGAGGGCGCGCAGCACCAGCTCCTCGGTAGCGTCGAAGCTCGCATAGATCGGATTGACCGAGACCAGGCTGGTCAGCACCGGCGAGGCGGAGCCGGCGGCGACGAGATTGCCGACGGTGACCTCGATCCGGCCGACCCGGCCGTCAACCGGCGCCCGCACCTGCGTGTAGTCGAGATTGAGCCTGGCGGTCTGCAACGTCGCCTCGGCGGCCTTGACGTTGGCGATGGCTTCGCGATTGCCGTTGTCGCGCTGATCGTAATCGCGCTTTGTCACGATTGAATTACCGACCAGTTGCGCGCCGCGTTCGAGCTCATTGGCGGCGAAGGCGGCGCGGGCGCGCGCCGCCTCGAGCTGCGCCTGCGCCTTGTCGACCTCGGCGGCATAGGGCGCGGGATCGATCTTGAACAGAACGTCGCCGGCCTTCACCAGCGAACCTTCCGTGAAATTGGTGGCGAGGATGGCGCCGGCGACGCGCGGCCGGAGCTCGACCCGCTCGACCGCCTCGAGGCGACCGGAGAACTCGTCCCAGAGGCTTGCCTGGCGCGGCGCGACCACGGAGACCGTGACCGGCACAGCCTGCTCGGGCGCTGCAGCCCTGGCGGCACTCGGAACGGTGCTGAAATGGAAATATCGGCTGCCGGCGAATGAGCCGGCGGCAAGCACGAGGCCGGCGACGGCAACGGTGCTCAGCCACCGCTTCAGGCGGCTCGGGGAACGAATTTCGGGCGAAGGCATTGGCGCGCTCCATATTGTAGTGCTCGCTACAAATGTGGCGCTGGCAACCCGTTCGCAAGAGACTTATGTAACGGATGCTAAGAAAATCGTAGCCCGACTTTTGGCGAATGCGCCAGATCAAAGAAATAGCCAAAGATAACAACTAGATAAGAAAATCTGATTGGGGCGGAGACGGGAACAGGAGTTTTGCACATGGCCATCGGACGGCCCCGGACATTCGACCGCGACACCGCGCTGGACCAGGCGATGGAGGTGTTCTGGCGCCATGGCTATGAAGGCGCGACCATCGCCCAGCTCACGGACGCCATGGGCATCAATCCGCCGAGCCTCTATGCCGCGTTCGGCAGCAAGGAAGCCCTGCTCAGGGCCGCGCTCGATCGCTACACGGCGCGGCGCGAGGCGTGGATGGAGGAGGTGCTGAGTGCGCCGACTGCGCGCGAGGTCACCTCGCGCATGCTGATGGGCGTCGCGGAGAAGCAGACCGATCCCTCCAATCCTCCGGGCTGCCTGCTGGTCCAGGGCGGCCTCGCCTGCGGCTCGGGCTCGGCCAATGTCCCGTTCGAACTCGCGGCACGCCGGGCGCAAACCGAAGATCACCTCCGGCACCGTTTCGAGCGGGCCAAGGACGAGGGCGATCTGGCATCGGGCGCCGACCCTGCCGCACTCGCGCGTTATGTCTCCGCCGTCATCACCGGCATGAGCGTGATGGCGTCGTCGGGCGCCGACCGCGAGGCGCTGGCGCAGGTTGCGACCGTCGCCATCAGGTCGGTCGAAGAGCAGTCGGTGCGGGCGTCGATCGCCTTGGTCTGACGCGCCTCATGCGCTGAGCGACGAGCGCTCTTCCATCGTGCTGTCTTGTGCTCATGGTCTCGATGCGGTCCCCTGCGGCCGCACCGCCGGCCATGGCGGCGTCCTGCCATCGTCATCGCGCGAACCAAGAGCCCCTATCTCATGCGTGTCTTCTCCGCCGCCCTCGCCACCGAGACCAACACCTTTGCGCCGATGCCGACGGGCCTCGCGACCTTCCATGAACGCGCCTATTTCCCGGCCGGGCAGCACCCGGACAAGATGCAGATGCATGGCGGGCCGCTGTGGGCGGCGCGCCAGGTTGGGCCGTCCAAGGGCTGGACGCTGATCGAGGGGCTGGTCGCTGCGGCCGTTCCGAACGGCGTCGTCACCCGGTCGGCGTTCGAGACCCTGCGCGATCAGATCCTCGCCGATCTCAAGGCCGCGCTACCGGTCGACATGGTGCTGATCGGCCTGCACGGCGCGATGATCGCCGACGGCTATGATGATTGCGAGGGTGAGCTGCTGGCCCGGGTGCGCGAGATCGCAGGGCCCAGCGCCGTCATCGGCGCCACGCTCGACCCGCACGTCCATATGAGCGAGCGGATGGTCGCCAGCGCCGATCTGTTGATCTGCTGGAAGGAATATCCGCACACCGACATCCTCGAACGCGCGCAGGATCTGGTCGCGCATTGCACCGAGCTCGCCGAGAAGCGGCTGAAGCTGCTGAAGTCGCTGGTCGACACCAACATGATCGTGACCCTGCACACGACGCGCGAGCCGGTGCGCAGCTTCGTCGATCGCATCACCGCGCTCGAAGGCAAGGACGGCATCGTCTCGGTCTCGATCGTGCACGGCTTCGGCTGGGGTGATACGCCCGACATGGGCACCAAGGTGCTGGTCTATAGCGATGCTGCCGTCGATCCCGACGGCGCGAAAGCGCAGGCGCTGGCGCACCGGCTGGCGGACGAGCTGATCGGAATGCGCGAGGCGGTGACGGAGCGCATGCCGGGCGTGGATGCTGCGCTCGACCAGGCGCTCGCCAAGGACGGCACCATCGTGCTCGGCGATGCCAGCGACAATCCCGGCGGCGGCGCGCCCGGCGATTCCACCTTCATCCTGCGCCGGATCCTCGATCGCAAGATCGGCAATGTCTGTCTCGGACCGATCTGGGATCCGATCGCGGTGCGCATCGCCTTTGATGCCGGCGTCGGCGCCAGGCTGCCCTTGCGCATCGGCGGCAAGATCGGGCCTTTGTCCGGTGATCCCGTCGATGCGACCTGGGAGATCAAGGCGCTGAAAGAGAACATGGTGATGACGGGGCTCGCCGGCACGCCCGCCAAGCTGGGCGACTGCGCGCTGATCGCAAGCGACGGCGTCGAGGTCGTGATCACGACGTTTCGCTGTCAGGCCTTCGGCACCGATCTCTTCACCCAGCTCGGCTGCGATCCGGCCAAGCACAAGCTCGTCGTGGTGAAATCCGCGCAGCATTTTCGCGCGTCGTTCGCAGCCGTTGCCGCCGACATCATCATGGTCGATGCGCCGGGCGTGGTCGCGCGCGATGTCACGACCTTGCCCTACAAGAAGATCAAGCGTCCGAAGTGGCCGCTCGACGATCTCTCGCAACTATCACGTGCATGATGTTTCATAATGCGACGCTGACGGCGACGACGTTAACGTTCGGAACGCGGCTGGAACGAACCGCGCCCGAATCAGCGGCGAATCACGGTGCGGGATCTGTTCACGGCTAGATGTCGTGCCCGGATGAATGAGCACGCAACATCCGGCGCATGCGCTCATACCGCGCAGCTCGGCCTGCATCAAAAGGGTTAAACGCAAAGGTCCGGCGTGAGCGCCGGGCCTTTCTTGTTGTTGGTGGTGGTGTTGTTGGAATAGGAGCCGCGTGCATGGCGCGGCCTTCGAAGCGCCTCCACGAGTTGCCGCTACTTGCACGTGAATGATGTTTCATAATGCGACGCTGACGCCGCCGGTGTTAACGTTCGGAACGCGGCTGGAACGAACCGCGTCCGAATCAGCGGCGAATCACGGTGCGGGATCTGTTCACGGCTAGATGTCGTGCCCGGATGAATGAGCACGCAACATCCGGCGCATGCGCTCATGCCGCGCAGCTCGGCCTGCATCAAAAGGGTTAAACGCAAAGGCCCGGCGTGAGCGCCGGGCCTTTCTTGTTGTTGGTGGTGGTGTTGTTGGAATAGGAGCCGCGTGCATGGCGCGGCCTTCGAGGCGCCTCCACGAGCTGCCGCTACCTGCACGTGAATGATGTTTCATAATGCGACGCTGACGCCGCCGGTGTTAACGTTCGGAACGCGGCTGGAACGAACCGCGCCCGAATCAGCGGCGAAGCTCGGTGCGGGATCTGTTCACGGCTAGATGTCGTGCCCGGATGAATGAGCACGCAACATCCGGTGCATGCGCTCATGCCGCGCAGCTCTGCCTGCGTCAAAAAGGTTAAAGGCAAAGGCCCGGCGTGTGCACCGGGCCTTTATTGTCGTTGGGGTCTGAGCTGCTTGCGCAGCGCGGCCTTTGAAACGCGAGGTCGCAATGGTCTCATGTCGGCGATGATCCGAACCGCCGCATCCATGCGGCCTTCAGGCCGATCGGCGTCGGCGTGAACGGTCCCTGCGGCGCGCGGGTGATCAGGGCAACCAGCACGAGCGCGACGATGGCCAGCCAGAAGCACAGCCAGAACGCATCGATATAGGCGAGCACGTTGGCCTCGCGTTGCACCTCCGCAGCCAGCGTTCCGACCGCGCGGGCCTGGGCCTGTCCCGCACCATGACCGGCGAAATAGCCGGTCAGTCGCTGCAGCACGCGCGCGACGTCGAGGTCGCCACTCTGGATGTTGAAGCCGAGATTGGCTGAATGCAGCTGCTCGCGCACGCGCAACCAGGTTCCCATCAGGGCGACGCCGATCTCCGCACCGCCGAGCCGCATGATCTGGATGTAGGCGGCGAAGGACGTTGCGCGGGCGGGATCGGAATTCGACAGTGCGAGGATGATGATCGGCAGCAGGGTGAAGGCCTGGCCGATCGATTGCAGCACCACGATGCCGATGAAGTCTTCGCGCGCCCAGGCATGCGTGAGCTGCGTGCCGAGCAGGTTGGCCGCGGCAAAGGCGCCGAGGCCGATCACGACGACGATGCGGGGATCGAGATGGCGAAGCGCTGCGATCGACAGCGGCACCAGCACGATCATCGGCAGCGCGCCGTAGATCAGCAGCAGCGAACCGCTCTGCTCCGGCCGCAGCTGCGTGATCGCGCCGAGGAAGTTCGGCACCAGCGACGCGTTGGACAGGCTGGTGAGCGTGTACAGCAGAATGACGGCGAGCGAGAGGCCGATGTTGCGCGAGAACAGTACGTTGAAATGAGCCCAGGGCTGCGGAGCGAGCGCCTCGTTGACGAGGAAGAGCAGGAACAGCACGGCTCCGCCGCCGAGCAGGGCCATTACGGTGCCGGACTGCAGCCAGTCGAGCCGGTTGCCCTGGTCGAGGCCGGCATAGATCATCGACACCGCGCTGCCGAGCAGCAGCATGCCGCCCCAGTCGGCGTCCTTGAGCAGCGTGCGGTTGATCGGCTCGGCGGGGGTCCCGAGATAGACCATCAACGCCATCAGCGGCGCGAGCAAGGCACCCTGCCAGTACAGCCATTGCCAGCCGAGATGCTCGACATACAAACCGACCAGCGACGTCGAGGTGTCGAGCGCGAAGCCGACACGGATCGCGTAGATCGAGATCGCCGGCAGCCACCAGCGGATCGGCAGGTTGCGGAAGATGATCATCAGGGTCGCCGGCACGAAGGTGCCGAGCAGCATGCCGTGCACGATCGCGAGCGCGATCAGCGTCGGATAGTCGTGCACGAACGGAATGATCAACGAGACGGCCGCATAGACCAGGCTCGGAATGCCGAGCACGCGGCGCAGCCCGAACGCGGTCGCAAGCCAGGCCACGGCCGGTGCGACGAAGATCTGCGAGCCGATGGCGGCGGTCGAGAGCCAGGCGCCCTCGTCGAAACCGAGCGAGAAGGCGCCGCGCAGGTCGGGCAGGCCGACCGAGGTCAGGCGGCTGTCGAAATTGGCGAGAAAGGAGCCGAGCAGAACGGCGCCGACCGCGAACAGCGGATGTGGCGCGAGGCCGCCCCGCGACAGCGGCCCGCGGTCGGAGGCGCCTGGTCCGGCTTCACCTGGCGCCATCGGCCTGACCGTTGGTGTGGATGTGAGTCACGACCGACATGCCCGGCAACAGCCGCGTCAGCAATGGCTGATTGGCGTCGAAGGCGATGCGCACCGGAATGCGCTGCACGACCTTGGTGAAATTGCCGGTCGCGTTGTCGGGCGGCAGCAGGGCGAATTGCGAACCGGAGGCCGGCGCGATCCGCTCGACGCGGCCGCGCAGCTTCTCCCCCGGAAAGCTGTCGACCGTGATCTCGACCGGCTGTCCAGGCGCGACATGCGTGAGCTGCGTCTCCTTGTAGTTGGCGATGACGAAGACCTGGGGCAGCGGGACGACCGCGATCAGATTGCTGCCGACGTTGACATAGTCGCCGGTCTGGATCTGCCGCTGACCGACCACGCCGTCGAACGGCGCCGTGATCCTGGTATAGCCGAGCTTGAGGCGCGCCCCGGCGAGCGCGGCCTTGGCGCCGGCGAGGTCGGCGCCACGCTGCTTCTTGGTGCCTGTGAGCACCTCGAGCTGGTGGCGCTGTGCGGCGATCGCGGCCCGGCTTGCCCGCACATCGGCCTGCGCCTTGGCATAGGCCGCCGTGGCCTGCTCCAGCCGCTGCCGGGTCCCGGCCTCGCTCTGCGACAGCGATTGCTGCCGCTCTTCCTCCTGCCGCGCCTGCACCTCGGCAGCGCCCGCCGAGACCTGCTGCGCCTCGGCCTGCGCGATCGTCGCATATTGCAGCTCGATCTGGTTGCTCAGATTGTCGAGCGCCGCCTGCGCCGCTTCGACCGTGGCCTCGGCCTGCGCGACCTGCGCCTCGTAGTCGGCAGGGTCGATCTGGACCAGCAGGTCGCCCGCCTTGACCTGCTGGAAGTCGCTCACGGCGACCTTCAGCACCTCGCCGGCCACCCGGCTCGAGAGCTGGGTCAGGTCGGCGCGGACATAGGCGTCGTTCGTGGTCTGGGTGATGGCGTTGCCGACCCAGGCGTTCCAGCGCGTCGTCGCGAGCGCCACGAAGGCGAGCGCGACGATCACGGCGAGCAGTGGAATGACGAGACGCGTCCAGGTGCCGGGCGCTGCGGTGGGGGAGGGGGCTGCGGTGGAGGCGGGCGATGTCGTCGGGGCGGCTTGCGACGCGGCGTCTGCGTTGCTCGATGACTCACTCACGACACGTCTCCAGGCTTTGTCCCGGGGTTCGTCAGCCCGGACCTTACTGATAAGGCCATTCCGCCGAACGCGCCAGCCGCCCGCGCGCGATCGAGCATGCGCTCATTTCAGCAAACTGTGGAGATCGCCTGCGCCGGGTGGAATCGACCGGCGCGGCGAACGATCGCGGCCGGGGACGGAGCAGCCCGGCGCCCGGAGGTTAACGACATGCGCAACCTGCATTTGGTGCTGGCGGGCGATCGCTCTACTATTCAGCCTTTGGCGCTTGGTCGGCAGGCGGGCCGCGCACATCGATAGGATACCAAAGACATATGGGAACGAAAGGCGCGATCCTGGTGGCCGGCGGCGCCGGCTATATCGGGGCTCATTGCAGCAAGGCCGTCGCCGAAGCGGGGTTCACGCCGATCTGTTATGACAATCTGACGACGGGCCACCGCGGCTTCGTGCAATGGGGGCCGCTGGTGGTCGGCGATATCGCCGATAGCATCAAGGTGGCGGACACGATCCGGCAGTACGACGTGCAGGCCGTGATGCACTTCGCGGCGTCGAGCGCGGTCGGGGAATCCGTCGCCGATCCGCAGAAATATTACCTGAACAACGTGGCCGGCAGCTTGGGTCTGCTGCAGGGCATGCGTGAGGCCGGCTGTGGGCGCCTGGTGTTCTCCTCGACCGGTGCGGTCTATGGCAATGCCGGGCGTGATCCGATTCCGGAAAGCGCCGCGGGTCCGACCGTGAATCCTTACGGCCGCTCCAAATACATGATCGAGCAGATCCTGTCCGACTATCGCGCGGCCTATGGGTTCAGCGCGACCGCCTTGCGCTACTTCAACGCCTGCGGCGCCGACGCCTCGGGCCTGATCGGCGAACTGCGCGATCCCGAGACCCATCTGATCCCGCGGGCGCTGATGGCGATCCTGGGCCATGTGCCGGACTTCGCGATCTTCGGCACCGACTATGAGACGCCCGACGGCACCGCCGTGCGCGACTACATCCATGTCGACGACCTCGCCGGGGCCCACATCGCAGCCATCGCGCGGCTGCTGGAGGGGCATCCGGGCGGAGCCTACAATCTCGGGACCGGCAGCGGCTATTCGGTGCGCGAGATCGTCGATGCGATCCGCAACGAGACCGGCGAGCAGGTGCCGCTGATATATCGCGAGCGCCGCCCCGGCGATCCGCCGGTGCTGGTCGCCGATCCACGCCGCGCCGCGCAGGAGCTCGGCTTCGAGGCCGGCCGCTCCGATCTCGGATCCATCATCCGCTCGGCCTGGGCGTGGCACCAGAAGGCGCACCCCAGGATCGCGCGGCAGACCGGCGTGAGCTGATCCGAGGCGCCTCAGGCGGCGGCCGGCGAGCTGCGCTCCAGGCCGGCGAAGGCGGCCTCGACGCGCTCATGGTCGAGCGACCACACGCCGATTTCGACGCCATCGCGCAGGAAATGCACGCTGTAGACATCGGACAGCAGATCGTCGCCGCGAATCATCCGGAGGAGGGTCTGCGCCACGTGCGAATGATCGCCGGGGAGCCTGAGGTCGAAGAATGCGTCGCCATAGCCCGGCAATGGGGTGCCGGCCGAATCGCGAACTTCCATGCGCAACTGTGCCATGGTCGCATTGAACGACAGCAACGGTTTCCGCCCGGTAAATGACGCCGCGCCGTCGTTCGTTCGAGTCGCGCGCGTTACGGCGTGACCATGTCGCGCGCGACGGCGCGCGGCGCGGTGATCGCCTTCCAGGTTGAATTGGCGACGTGCACCGGCGGAAACGCAGGCCGCTCGACATAGCGGCCGTCACCGGCCTCGGCGCGCAGCTCGCCGTCGCGCCAGGCGATGCGGCCGCGCGACACCGTCACCGCAGGCCCGCCCGTGCAGCTGAAGCCCTCGAACACGTTGTACTCGATGCGGCTCACTTGCCGGCTCGCCTGGATGGTCTTGGACGCGGCCGGGTCCCACACCACGAGATCGGCGTCGGAGCCGGCCATCACGGCGCCCTTGCGCGGGAAGACGTTGAGGATGCGCGCGATGTTGGCCGAGGTGACCGCGACGAATTCCTCCCTGGTCAGGCGTCCCGTGCCGACGCCCGCGGTCCACAGCAGCGGCATGCGGTCTTCAAGCCCGCCGGTGCCGTTCGGGATCTTGCGGAAGTCGCCGCGGCCGAGCCGCTTCTGCGCCCGCGTGAAAGAGCAATGATCGGTCGCGACCACCTGCAGCGAGCCGGATTGCAGTCCGGCCCACAGGCTATCCTGGTGTGACTTGTCGCGGAATGGCGGCGACATCACGCAGGCCGCGGCATGGTCCCAGTCATCAGAGCGATATTCGCCGGCATCGAGCAAGAGATGCTGGATCAGCGGCTCGCCATGGACGCGCTGGCCGGCGGCGCGGGCGCGCGCGATCGCCTCATGGGACTGGCGGCAGCTGGTGTGCACGACATAGAGCGGCGCGCCGGTCATGTCGGCGATCATGATCGCGCGGCTGGTCGCCTCGCCCTCGACCTCCGGCGGCCGCGAGAAGGCGTGGCCTTCCGGGCCGTCGATGCCGCGCGCCAGCATCGCCTCCTGCATGCGCGCGACCACGTCGCCGTTCTCGGCATGGACCAGCGGCATCGCGCCGAGCTGGGCGCAGCGCGCGAACGAGTTGTAGAGCTCGTCGTCGTCCACCATCAGCGCGCCCTTGTAGGCCATGAAGTGCTTGAAGGTGTTGATGCCGTAGGTCTTGACGACGGTCTCCATCTCGTCGAACACCTGCTTCGACCAGGAGGTGACGGCCATGTGGAAGCCGTAGTCGGCGGCGGCCTTCTCCGACTTGCGGCGCCAGTCCTGATAGGCCGCGAGCATCGACTGGCCGGGATCGGGGATGCAGAAATCCACCACCATCGTGGTGCCGCCGGTGAGCCCCGCCTTGGTGCCCCATTCGAAATCGTCGGCCGAGACGGTGCCCATGAAGGGCAGCTCGAGATGGGTGTGCGGGTCGATGCCGCCCGGCATCACGTAGCAGCCGTCGGCGTCGATGATGTCAGCCGACAGCGGCGGCTCGATCGTGGTGCCCACGGCGAGGATGCTCTCGCCCTGGATCAGCACGTCGGCGCGCCGCGAATGATCGTGGTTCACCACAGTGCCGCCGCGGATGAACAGAGACATGGGCCGTCCCGCGTGAGTGGCTCCAAAAGGGGGGAGCGAGTGTTGGCGCGGGAACACTAGCGCGAGCGAAAGCCGTTGCGCAGGCGAAATTTTGATCAGGGCCGAGCCAGGCGCTAGGCAAGGTCGCCCGCCGCAGCGGCGTCAGGAGCAGACGGCCGTCGCGAGGATCATCACGTCATCGGCCGCCTTGGCGTGCGATCTTGGCCTGCGATCTGGCCGGCGATGATCGCGGGTGGGATCACCGAGCCACCTCCAGCGCCCGGCGGTCTGCTGTGACGAGTGCCACCGCCGGAGCAACCCCATCCGCGCTGGGCAGCAGCGGCAGTTCGAACAGGACACGCGTGCCGGTGGGCTTGTTGGAGCCGACCGTGAGATGGCCGCGGAGCTGCTGGACCATGCCCTTGATCATCCGGAAACCCAGGCTTGCGCGCGGCTGATCGATGTCGAAACCGTCCGGCAGACCGACACCCTGATCGGACACGCTGAGGTGCAGGCAACCGTCGATGTCACGGGCGGAGATGTCGATCGGTCCGCTGCGGCCGGGGTAGGCATGTTTCATGGCGTTGCTGACCAGCTCATTGATCAGGAGGCCGAGAGGAACGGCATGATCGGCCGAAAGCCGTATCGGGTCGGCATCGCAGCGCAGCACATTCGTTCCCGCGACGCGTTGCAGCCGGCTGCAGAAGTCATTGAGGAAGACGTCAACGTCGATCAAGCCGATCTGCGACGCCTGCGAGAGGTGATCATGGACCTGGGCAATGGCCGCCACGCGTGATCCTGCCTCTTCGAGGGCGCGCTTGGCGTCAGTCGAATGCGTCCCGAACGCCTGGATGCGGAGCATGGCCACGACCGAGGCGAGGCTGTTCTTGACGCGGTGGCCCATTTCGCGCGTCAGCATGGCCTGATGGTCCAAGGCTTCCCGGAGCCGCGTCTCCTCCTGCAGGCGCTCGATTGCGAGCCCGACGATGTCGGCGAATCCAGTGAGGAAGCCGGCGTCAGCCTCGTCGAAGCGCCCGGCGTCGGGACTGTCGACCTGCAGCACGCCGAAAAAGCCGCCGCCTTGCCCGCCGCGGTCGATCCGGACGCTGATCGACCTCTTGATGTCGCGATCCACCAGAAGTCCCGGCGTCTCCGCGCGACCATCAAGGGGGCTGCGATTGGCTATGATGGCTTGACCTGTCTGGAAGGCGCGTCCAGCGGGCGACCCACTGTCCACGACAAACGATGCCTGTTCGATCGAACCCGGCCATCCGTATCCCGCACGGACCAGCAGTCTTTGATCGCTCGCAACGAATTCCATCGCGGTGGCGAACGGCGCATCAAGGCCCTTGGCGCAGAGCGCCGTGGCGCGCTGAAGGACGACATGGATGTCGCGGATCTGCAATGCGGCACGACCGAGTTCGGCGAGCACGGATTGTTGCAGGAGCCGATGGCCAAGGATTCCGTTCCGGACGCCTGCGCGCTCGAGAAAGATCGGAAAAGCGGTATTTTGGCTCGGATGTCGCAACACCGTAGATTCTCCCCAACCCTGATTCTCCCAAAACAGGACGCATCCCGGCTACGAATTTCCTGCTGCTCTCTTCCGCTCCGATGTTCGGCACACAGTCTGTTGCGTTCGCCGTTCGGCGTCTGAGCAAAAGGGAACATGGGTTCCGATTTTGGGTTCCGATTTTGCCGCAGCGTAATTCGTCGCCAGCCGAATCGAGCAGAAAGACCCCGGGCGACACGAGGGGTTGGCGCGTCGGCCAGATCCGTTCATTCGGCGGCAATTCTTTGGGCCGCTTCGTGGTGTGGCCCACCGACAGCAAGCATCGAGGCGTGTGACAGATGGACCCCGTCGAGGGGGTGTGTCCTGTCCAATTCCGTCAACGATCTCAATTTTAGCCGGGAATGCCTTCGTCTTGCGTCGGATTTCACGCAACTTGCGCGCGATATCCTCGAGCCGGACGTGCAGGCGCATTGCCTGCGGATGGCGGCCTTCTGGACCGACCGGGCGGCCGGAAATCCCGAGCAGGACTCTCCGGCTTCGGATGACTCCTGCTTCAGATGATCCGGATCAGTGGGGTCGCCCTTTAAGGTGACGATCGCATTTCCGACGGCGCGGTGACCATCGCGGACCAAATGGTCGCGCGAAAGGAATGTGAGCAATTTTGCTCAGACTTGCCGGTTGAGACGGCTCAAGACGTCAATTGTGCCACGGCGTGCACCGCCCGCTGCCCGGCCGCGGTTGGACATGGCCAGACCCTCATGGGCGATCGATAAAGCTCGAATGATCAAGGCGCAAACCGATCGTGATGTGCGGAGCAATCAGCTCATCGACGCCCTGGCCCCGGAAAGCCGCAGCCGTATCGATCCGCATCTCGAGCCCGTCGACTTCAAGCTGGGCGCCGTGGTCTGCGAGGCCGGCGGCCATCTCCGGCATGCCTATTTCCCGAGAGGATCGGTGCTGTCGCTGTTGACCGTGCTGGAGAATGGCGACGCCATCGAGACGGCCAATATCGGTCGCGAAGGCGCCTTCGGCCTGTTCGCCGCGATGTACAGCCGGGCCTCCTTCAACCGTTGCATCGTTCAGCTCGAGGGGCATACCGTCCGGTGTCCGATCGAGCTGCTGCAGCATGAGTTCGACTCCAGCGAACACGTGCGCAATCTTCTCGTCAGCTACTCGGAGACGCTGCTGTCACAGGTTCAGCAGACGGTGGCCTGCAACGCCATGCATTCGACCGAAGAACGCATTTGCCGATGGCTGCTGATGATGCACGACCGGGCCGAAGGGGCGGTGCTTCCGTACACGCATGAATTTCTGTCAGAGATCCTCGGGGCCAATCGCAAGTCCGTGACGCTTGCCGCGCAATCCATGCAGGCGGCCGGCCTGATCAGCTATCGTCGCGGCACCATTCAGGTGCTCGACCGCCCTGGTCTCGAGAAGGCCTCGTGCGAATGCTACGCCATCGTCAAGCAGCGGTTTGATGCGTTTCTGACGCCGCCGACGACGGCGGTGCGCAGTCAGTTGCAATGATCTGATGGTGACGAAGATCGAGCCGAGCTGGGCGGCCCAGCTGGATTTCGAGATGCCCGGTCATAAGCTCTTGAGCGGACCTTTGCCATCGACCGACTTGTCGCCTGCAATATGCGGTCGATCGTGCAGGACGACGTTCAGCAGCGAGCTGTTGATCTCCAGGTGGCCGTTGTAGTCGATGAACCCCAATTTGCGGAACTTGTTCATGAAATGACTGACGCGCGAGCGGGTCGTGCCGATCATGTCCGCCAGCATCTCCTGGCTGACCTTGGCGATGACCCTCTGCGGTTTGCCGTCGTTACCGAAATTGGCCAGGAGCAGCAGGGCCCGCGCGAGCCGCTTCTCGCTCGAATTGAACAGCTGATCGATGAGGTCGGCCTCGACGCGGATCGTGCGGGCGAGGATATGCGAAACGAACATCTCGGAAAACGTAGGCTGCTCACGCAGGGCGCTCATCGCCGCCGATTTGGTGACCCGCAGGATTTCGCTTTCGGTGATAGCCGACGCTGCCGACAGCCGGTGAGACTGGCCGGCCAGGCACCCCTCGCCGAAAAAGTCGTCCTGCCCGAGCAGCGCGATGACCGCCTCCTTGCCCTGCTCGGAATGGACCACGATCTTGACCGTGCCCGTGATGATATAGAACAGCACATCCGCCGTGCCGCCCTGTGAAAAGATCTGCTGGTCCTTTCGATATCTCCCAATCGTCCGGCCCGGGCCCTCGGTTTTCAGGAAAACCGCCGGATCGAAAGCCCGCGTGGCCTTTGTCGGTGGCTTCACGACCGTCGGCGGCTTTACGATGAGTTGCTTCGCCATGCGTTCTCCCGGGGTGAAACGCGAATGCTGGATACTACGAGGCCGGATCTCGACGTCGTAGCGGCGCAGGCGCGAACGCAGCATAGCGCCTTTGTCGACAGCTTGAAAGCGCGGCGGCACCTATCCGGCGCTGATGCGCGCAGCTGTCCCGGGTTCCTGTGACGCTGCTGGAAATGACTTAGTTAACCTATGCTATAGGACTTTCGGCCCGGTCACGCGCAAGCGACCGCCGTTGTACATATGAAAGGTTCGCTCCGCGCGCGGCCCAGGGCGGACCAACGCGTGCGCGGCGGACTTCGGAGAGACGCGGGCCGCGGCATCTCAGGTCGATGCCGGCCCCACTGCGGCCATGCGAGGTGTTTTGTCCTGACGGGCGCGCCGGCCGTTCAGCAGCCGCCCGACGATGGTGTCGCGCACGAGCAGATGATAGCTCGCCAGCATGGCGGGAATCGCCACCAACAGGATGGTCGCGAACTTGACCGGCCACGGCCAGTCGAGCTGCGACACGGCAAGCTGCAGCGCCATGACGATCGGCATGTGGATCAGATAGAGCCAGTAGGACGCGTCGGCGAGATAGCGCCGCGTGCGGCTGAAGCCCGCCATGAAGCGGAGCGCAATTCCGATCATGGCGAATGTCGCCGTCCAGATCGCGAGCGCATAGGCGACGGCGCCGAGGAGCCGGATGGTGGTGAGGTCGAGCGGCGCGGCCCAGACGCGGGCTGAAACCAGCGACACCGCGAGCGCCAGCGCGAAGCTGAGCACAATCAGGCCGGCGGCGACACCGGTGTTGAGCAGCCAGTACTGCTGCAGCACACGCAGGAGTGCGATCTGCCGGTGCAGCAGCCAGCCGGCACCGAAGGCGGAGCCGAAGCCGATCCAGGCCTGGGCGTTGGTGATCAGCGACTGGTCCGGCGTGCGCACGCCGATGAAGCCGACCCAGCTATGGTCGAGGCTGAGTGCGATCCCGATCGGCAGCGCGAGGACCGCAGGCGCGAGTCGGCTCTGCATGATCAGCGCGAACAGCCGATCGGCGGCCGCGCGCAGCCGGCCCTCGGCGTCGATCGCGGTCACGGCCAAGCGCAGCAGCAGCGCCGCGGCGTAGAGCTCGATCAACATGTAGAGGAACCACAAATGCGCCAACGGAAAGCGCGGCAGCACCGGCGGCCAGCCGGCCATGCCGGGCACCGGCCCGCCATGGGCGAAGTGACTGGCCGAGATCACCACGGCGACCATCGGCGCAAACACGATTGGCCAGGCCGCCACCAGCGGTAGCGCGATCCGCAGCAGGCGATCCCCGACGAACCCTGCCGTGCCGCGACGGTGAAAGCTCATGCGCGCGAAGAAGCCGGCCATCAGGAAGAAGGTCGTCATCCGGAACACGTGGATGGCGAAGGTGAGGATGCCGAGAACCTGGCTCGGATGGGTGTCCTCGATGAACCAGAACCGCACCGGCGTGGGCAGGAACGACATCGCCGCGTGCAGGACGATGCCGAGCAGCAGGGCGAAGGCTCTGACCGCATCGAGCGCATGCAGCCGTTCGGAGGTGGGGGCAGGGATGATGGTGCTGGGCACGGCTTCCTCGAAAGCGGAGAGACGACGTCTCTCTCTGCCTTGGCGCGCCGTGCCAGGTTGGCCGGATCAGGAATTCGGCCAGCCGAATTCTTCAGTCGGCTTGCCGAATTCTCAAATCGCTTGCGGTCTCTGCCGCCCCGGCTCGTGGATCCGCCGGCGCCTGCCGGCGGAATTCGGTCGGGGTCACTCCCGTCGCCGCCTTGAAGGCGCGATTGAACGGCCCGATCGACTGGAAGCCGGCATCGATCGCGATCGTCAGCACCGGCACGTCGCGCTGGGTCGGGTCGGACAGCGCGGCCTTGGCCTCATCGATCCGGTAGCGGTTGAGGAAGGCGTTGAAGTTGCGATGGCCGAGCCCCTCGTTGATCGCCTGCCGCAGCCGATATTCCGGCACGTTGAGCCGGGCCGCGAGACCTCCGATCGACAGTCCTTCCTGCCGGTAGATGCGCTCGACGGTCATGAGATGGTCGAGCCGGCGCAGCAGCAGCGGCGCCACCGCCGGGCGGTCGCCGGCCATGGCCTCCGTGCCGTGCGGCGCGCCCGCGTCGCCGGCCGCCACGACCGCCGGCGTCGGCAGCGCCGTGGCCGCGTTGGCTCCGAACAGGTTCCAACTCGCCAGCATCGCCAGTACGCAAAGGGTGAGCGCGCTGGCCAGACTGCCGAGCCCGCCGGTATTGGCCACCGTGCCCAGCGGGGCCATGTGCAGCGGCAGCAGCGCCGGGGCGGCCACCATGGCCATGAAGCCGAGGTTCAAGGTCAGCACGGCGACGCGCAGCAGCCGGCGCCGCGCGACCAGGTCGTCGCGCCAGGTCTTCACGGTCTGCACCATCGCCAGCAGCGCGAAGATGAGCGTGAGGCCCGACAGGGCCTTGGCGCAGACCTTGGTGACCTCGGGCCACATCGGCCAGCTCAGCGATGCCGTGAAGCCGAGCGCAATCACCGCCAGCCAGACCAGGCCATGCCAGGGCCTGAGCGCGAAATCGTCGTCAAAGGCGGCGCGCGCCCACAGCCAGAACACGACCGGCTGCGCGGAGAGCACCGGCAGCGTCCACCAGAACGTGGTCGTGGGGATGAACGGCGCGGTGGCGATCGCAAACCCCGCGCCGCCGGCCGACATCACGAGGCCGAGAATGGCGTGAGGGGTGGCCGGGCGCAGCCGGAGCAGCACGAGCACCATCATCACGAACAGGCCGCTCGCCGCGCCGCGCAGTCCAAGATCGAGCGCCGTGAGTCCGATGCCGTTCACGTGTTCTGTGCCCCGCCATTCAGCCCGTCCATATTGCATCCTGCACGTCCCGGCGACAATCCTGCGCTGCTAGTGCAGCGCGAACAGACCCAGCGCATCGCGAACATCGCGCAGGGTCGCATCGGTGACGGCGCGCGCCCGCTCGGTGCCGCACCTGACGACGTCAAGAACATGGCTCGGATCGCGTGCGAGGGCCGTCCGCCGCGCGCGGATCGGCGCAACAACGGCCTGCAGCACGTCTTCCAGGCGTTTTTTCACGACGCTGTCGCCGAGCCCGCCACGGACATAACGGGCCTTCAATTCCGCGACCGTCGCATGATCATCGTCGAACGCATCGAGATAGGTGAACACCACATTGCCTTCGACACGACCCGGATCGGAGGCGCGGATGTGCAGCGGATCGGTGAACATGCGCCGGACGGCATCGCTGATCTGATCCTCCGTGGCGGAGAGCGGAATCGTGTTGCCCTGCGATTTGCTCATCTTGGCTTTGCCGTCGACACCGGGCAGGCGTCCAACACGGGGGATCAGCGCGCGAGCCTCTCGCAGCACGTCGATGCCCGCCTGGCGGTTGATGCGGCGGACGATCTCGTTGGTCTGCTCGATCAGCGGCGCTTGATCCTCTCCGACCGGAACGACGGTCGCCTTGAACGCCGTGATGTCCGCGGCCTGGGCCACGGGGTAGCAAAGGAAGCCGGCCGGAATGTCGCGGCCGAAGCCGCGCGCCTGGATATCGTCCTTGATGGTCGGGTTGCGTTCGAGCCGCGCCACCGTGACGAAGTTCATGTAGAGCAAGGTGAGATCGGCCAGCGCCGGCAGATGTGACTGAAGACAGATCGTGGTGAGGTCGGGGTCGATGCCGACGGCGAGATAGTCCGTCGCGATCTCCAGGATATTCCTGCTCACCTTGGCCGGATCGTGCGCATTGTCCGTCAGCGCCTGCGCATCCGCCAGCAGCAGGAACTGCTGATACGTCGACTGCAGCGCCACGCGGTTCTTCAGCGAGCCGACATAGTGGCCGAGGTGCAGAGGGCTCGTGGTTCTGTCGCCGGTCAGGATGACGGGGCGGGGTGCGAATGAATGCTGCATCTTAGGTTCTCCAGGGATGAGAACCGCCGTTCATGCGAGCGCTTGGATGCTGTTGGTCTCATTGGACCACGTCGCAAGCCGATGAACGGCGGCGACGGGCGAATGAATGACGAGGCCGTGCCGCTCCTAGATGGAGCGCCACCACGAATGGGCGAGATTGAGTACGGCCTGAGTCATGCGCGCGATATTGACGAAGCGGCATGGGAAAGCAAGGCGCATCGACGTCTTGACCGCCTCACTTTTCGCGATTCGGTCTTGAAAAGTTTCCGCCGGAAACGGATGAAGTATGAAATCGAAACGACGAAGCGGGTCGGTTGGTCGTTCACTCGGGGGTGGTCATGAGATGGAGAGCCGAGACAATCGTTCTTGCTGCGGTTGTATTGTCCTCGTCGGCATGGCTGGCTTTGGCCGACCTTGACGACTTCAAATTGGAGACGATCGAGATCGTCGATGTCAAGGACAGGCCGGACAAAGATTGGCTTTCCGTGAAGCCTTTCTCAATGCCAATGATGATGGCCACTTTCTCCGCAGACGTCGATCTGCGGGAGTACGCCAGACCCTATGGCTTCAATATCAGCTATCGGGTCGGTCTCTGCGTCGATGGAGCCTTCTCCATCGACGCGACAAGAAAGTTGCAGCAAGATCCCTACGTTTACGACTCGTTTGGAAACATCAATTCTTACCGAGAGATCAGGTCCTCACCGCGCGGCGCATCGGGATATCACTATCACGTCTATTTCGACTTTGCCTTCGAGAAGGCAGGGGCGATCGATCATCCTGAACGCGTTCCGTCGTTCCTGTACGATTTGCGGAAGACGCCGGAGGATATCTGTATCCGGATCGTTGGCGGCAACATGCTGGGGCAGGCTTTCCAATCCAACAATCTAGTGATCCCCGCAGCGGAAATCGCCGAAGCTTTCGCACGCGGTGAACATGCGAAGAAGACCGCTAAAGCCGGGAAACGTTAGCATAACGATGCAGACGAGAGTCCCCGCCGACCGGGTCGCTTGACATCTCCGACGACCTGCGCAATTGGCCGTTGTTCATGGCACGCCCGCTTGCGGCGTGGGCCGCCGCGCCGGCAGCGCGCGTTCGTTAGACTTGTTCGCTCACTCCAGCAGTAGGACACCACCATGAGCATTCGCGTCGGCATTGTCGGGATCAGCGGTTTTGGCGGCGGCGAGGCGATGCGCCTGGTCGCGAGCCACCCGTCTTTCGAGCTGATCTACGCCGCGGGCGAGGGCAGCGCCGGCAGCCGCTTGGTGGACCGCTTCCCCGGTGTGCCGGCCAAGCTGGCCGAGCTGGTGATCGGGAAGTGGGACCCTCTGACCCTGCCGAAGCTCGACGTGCTGTTTGCGTCGCTGCCCACGGGCGCCTCGGCCGAGGCGCTGGCGCGCGTGCCTGCGGACGTGAAGATCGTCGACATCGGCGGTGACCACCGCTACGTCGAGGGTTGGGCGTACGGCCTGGCCGACGTCTGGCCAGCCGAGATCGGGGGGCAGACCCGCGTTGCCAATCCCGGCTGCTTCCCCGCGGCGACGCTGAGCGCGCTGGCGCCGCTGCTGGTCAACAAGCTGATCGAGCCCGGCAACATCGTGATCGACGTCAAGACCGGCATCTCCGGTGCCGGCCGGGGCGGCGCCGACAGCAAGTTCGGCTACGCCGAGAGCAACGAGAACCTGCAGCCCTACGGTCTGCTCAAGCACGTCCACATGCCCGAGATCGCCACGACGATCGAGCGGCTGAGTGGCGGCAGCGCGGCCGGGCTGGTGTTCACGCCACACCTGGTGCCGATGACCCGCGGTGTCCTCGCTACCATTTACTGCCGCGGCCGCGTCACGACGGACCGGTGCCTGGACGCGGCCCGGCGCTTCTACGCCAACAGGGCATTCGTCCGCGTGACCGACAGGCCGCCGCAGACCAAATGGGCGACCGGCTCGAACCTCGCGTTCGTCAGTTATGCGGCCGATCCGGAGCGCAATCTGGTGATCGCGATGGGCGTGGTCGACAATCTCGGCAAGGGAGCGGCCGGTCAGGCGGTGCAGAATGCGAACCTGATCTGCGGCCTGCCCGAAACCGCAGGGCTGGACGGCGCACCTGTCTGGCCGTGAGATCTTGTGCGGGTCCGTGTTATCAGTCGTTTGCTTGTCCGAAGTTGAAATTGCCCCCATTTCACGGACTGAACCGCCCCGGATTTCGAGCACGCTGATAGGTACGAGTCAGGCCGGCATGGCCTGCTGCTCAAGATCGCGACAGCGATTCGATAGGATTGCCCTGCTTGACCGGCGCGACTTTGTCCGCGCCGGTCAAGTCGATCCACGATGAAGTAAGACGGGGGCACGACTTGCGCGTTCCCTTACCAAACATCCGTCCGCCGTACTATGCGGCGAAGCATTGTCGGCATCGAGTGGCTCGCCGCTCACTCCAGGTCGATGGCGTGATACTGGCCGGACTTGTCGAGCTGCGTCCCCCAGACCTTGTGCAGCGCCTGGTGATCGGAGGGGCCGAAGCTCACCTTCGGGCCAAGCCCCAACTCGTAGTTCTGCATGCTCTCCAGCACGTTGACCAGCGCCTCCGTATCGACGGCGGGACCGACGCGCCGTAGTCCTTCAACCAGAATGCTGGCGGTGAGATAGGCCTCCAGCGAGGTGTAGTCCGCCGGCTCTCCTGGAAAATATTTGGCGAGCGCCTTCTTGTAGTTCAGCGCGACCGAGGCGTAGCTGTCGACCGCCGGCGTGACCTGGGTGCAGATGATGCCATCAGCGTATTTGGGGCCGAGCACCATCAATTCACTGGCCAGGCCGGTGCTGCCGACGCCCGAAATCGTCGCGTAGATCATGTCCGGATAGATGTCGCGCGTCTTCTCGACGAACTTTGCGGCTGCCCGAAACGTGGCCACGAGCACGACGGCCTTGATCGCGGGCCGCTGCCGGCGCAATTGCGCGATGGCGTCGTCGACATTGACGGTATTGCGATTGTAGCTCATGCGGAAGACGTCGCCTGAGACGCCGCCGCGCAGCGTCCGCATCGCCTTGGTGACGCCGTCCCATCCGGCATCGCCATAGGCGTCCTGCTGGGTGAGAACCCCGATGTCCTGCGGACGCAGCCGTCGGGTCTTAACCAGATAATGTACGATGGCGTCGGCCTCCTCGGCGTAGCCGGCACGGTAGTTGAAGACGTAGCGGTCCGGCGGATCGCGCCGGAGCGAGGGCGCCCCGGTGAAGGCGCCGAAATAGAGCGTGTGGCGCTCGAGCGCGTAGGGGACCGAGATCAGGGCTGTCGGACTGCCGTAGTTCTCCACGAAGCCGAACACCTTGTTCTGCTCATAGAGCTCCTTCATCGCGTTCAGCGTCCGCGTCGGCTCGTAGGCATCGTCAGCGGTGAACAGCTTGAGCTGCCGGCCATGCACGCCGCCCTCATCGTTGGCCTGGGCGAACGCCAGGTCGATGCCCAGCTTGAGCTGATGGCCCATCTCCCTGGCCGGACCCGAGAACGGCGCAGCCATGCCGAAGCGGATTTCGGTATCGGTCACGCCTTGGACCGGGGTCTGAGAACCGGTCTCCCGCGCGGCCGGAACGGCGTTGGCCGCGCGCACATCGAATTTCGGCGCGCGGTCCTCCTCGCGTAAGCGGGTGTTCGGGTCCGGCGCATTAGCGGGGGCGACGCTTGCGGTGGTTCCCGTCGCGGGAACATCTGGCGATGAGGCGACGGCCAGCGGTGCTCGGGCCGGGGGCGACGGCACCGTAGCGACCGCCGATACCTCGGCCCGGGTGTTGGTGGAGATCACGCCGGCCCAGCGCGCAGGGACCTTCGTCGTTGCATAACCGGCCACCGCTGCAGCCAGCACCAGAAGTGCCAGAATGCTCAGCAGGCCGAGGGATCGCCGCTGCCGCGGTGGCGCAGGAGCCTCTTCCATGCCGAAGCGTGAAATGAACTCCGACGGCCGGGGCCGCTCTTGCATGTCGCGCCAGGATTGATCGCGCAGCGGAGGGCGACCATCATCGTAGCCGGACGAAAATGGCGGATCGTCACGGTCGTCATCAGGCGCGTGCAAGTTTCTCACGACTTCCCCCTTGGCTCGTGCGTCCTGATGTCGTTGGATTTTTTTATTTTCTTCTCGGATCGCGCGGCGGCCGCGCATCACGGATGCTGCAGGCCAAACAAAGCGGCGACGACGCTCGCGCACGTCTCACCGCTGCTCGTAGTTACCGATCACTCAGCGTTGTGGATCGCCGTCGGGCCCTAGACATGATCGCTCGTGCGAGCCCGACATGACTATTCTATCATGAAGCAATGCGGCGGTAGTTTGTCGTCTTCGTCAAGTTTGGCCGAAGTCGGATGAAGTTGCGCTCTGATGAGACGCGAATGAGTAAAGGAACAAAGAAGTGAAGTCCAATTTGTGTCAGTCGAGCTGAAATCGCGGTGGTATACGAGTTCCGTCGATGTGACGTCATGACATTCCACCAAACGAGGTCAGGAAGTTGCGCGCCGAATTGGAAAAGATGCGCGCTGATCTCATCGCGTCAATGAACGTCTGTATGGTGGTTGTTCAGGACGAGAGCCCCGTCCGATGGGACTCGTCGAGGCTGCTGTCGTGGTCGTAGACCGCACGGTGGGCCGATGACGGGGCGCGGCGGTCGGATGATAGATCGAGACCGCGTAGCTCCTCGATGGAGCGCCACCATTGTGGATAGTTACGGCCCGGATCGGACGCCGATCGATCTCGCGCTGGTCGCTTGGTGGAGAGGTTCACGAGACGTCTCCTTGCAAGGCTCGACTCGTTGCAAGGCTCGACTCTTTGTAAGGCTCAACTCGCCACCAGCCCCGTCACCATCGCTCTCACCATGGTCGCGATCTGCTGACGCAGCGCCGCGAGCGGCACGGCCACCAGCTTCTGCTCGAGCCCGAGCGCCACCATGCCGTGGACCGCCGAAAAGAGACTGCGTGCGGTGACGCTGATGTCATCGAACGAGCGCTGCGGAAACAGCGTGGCGAGCGGCTGGTGGATGTGGCGGAACAGATGCATCTGGTCGGCGACCGCCCAGTCGGGCAGCGGCTTGTCGGGCGGCATGCGATGCTCGAACAGCGCGCGCCAGAGCTCGAGATTGTGGGCGGCGAAATCGCAATAGCCGATCGCGATGCGCACCAGCGCGGCCTCGGGGTCAGCAGGGCCTGCGCTCTCGGCTGCCGACAATTCGGCGTCGAGCCGCGCCAAGGTGCGCGATCCGACCATCAGCACCAGCTCGTCGACATCCGCGACGAGATTGTAGACCGCGCCATTGGCGACACCGATCTCCTGGGCGAGATCGCGCGTCTTCAGGCCGGCAAGACCCCTGGTCTTGATCATCCGCTCGGCCGCCTCGATCAGGGCCTCACGCTGTTTCGCGCGTCTTTCCAGTGTTTTAGACATCGTTAACCAAAATTGTGAGCGCTGCTCATAAAAACTCTTGAGCGTCGCTCAGGTTTGCGCTACAAGAATCCTATGAGCAATGCTCATAACAGGGAGTTCACAATGTTCAAGACCGTTCTGACGCTGTTTCGGGGCACCGTGGCCGTCGCGGAGGAGGAGCTGCAGGACCGTACCGCGCTGGTGATCCTGGACCAGCAGCTGCGCGACGCCGCCGCGGCCGTCGAGCGCAGCAAGCGCGCGCTGGCGCTGGCCATCGCGCAGGACCAGCAGGAGGGCAGGCGGCTCGAGGTCACGATGGCCCGGATCGCCGACCTCGAAGTGCGGGCCACCGCCGCGCTCGACGGCGGCCGCGAGGATCTGGCGCGCGAGGCGGCGCAGGCGATTGCCGGTCTCGAAGCCGAGCGCGACGCCACCAGGACGGCGCGGGCGCTGTTCGCCACCGAGATTGCGCGGCTGAAGAAGCATGTCGCCAATGCGGAGGCGCGCATCGCCGAGCTCGATCGTGGCCGGCGCATCGCCCGCGCCTCTGAGGCCGTCCGCAATCTGCGCCGCGGCGGCATCGAGGCGGCGCGTCCCTATGAATGCACGCTTCCGGAAGCGGAGGCGACCCTGAGGCGGCTGCGCGAGCGGCAGATCGAGGCGCAGGCCGCCGACGAGGCGCTGGTGGAGCTCGACGCCGCCACCGGCCCGATCACGACCGCCGAGAAGCTCGCCGAGCAGGGCTTTGGCCCGCGCATCAAGACCACCGCCGACGACGTGCTGGCCCGGCTGAAGGCCGGACGCACGACCCCGGCCAACTGAATTTCGTCACCTCCGATATCAACGCATCCAACCAACCATCCGTCATCATAGGAGCCGACCATGAACCAGAACGTCCAGCCCCACAGCAGCGCCTTCATCACCTTCGCTTACGCCTCGTTCGGCGCGTCCGCCTTTCTCGTCGCGCTCGGCGTGTTCTTCATGCCGATCGATCTGTGGATGAAGGGCTATCTGACGATGGGCATCGTCATGCTGGTGCAGACCTGCGTCACCCTGACCAAGACCCTGCGCGACCGCCACGAGAGCGGCAAGCTCGTCAACCGCATCGAGGACGCCCGCGCCGAGCGCCTGCTGATGGAAGTCTCCAAGGCGGCGTGAGGCGGCGGCTCTTTGCCTCCCCCGCTTGCGGCAGGCCATCGCATATCGCGACATATGACCTGCCGCAACGCGCACGGCTTTCAGTTAGTTACTCGTCATGCCCGGGCTCCGTCCCGGGCATCCACGTCTCTCCGGGAGTGTCGAACGACGTGGATGGCCGGGACGGAGCCCGGCCAAGACGACGTAGAGATATGATGGACCTCAGTCGATTGCACTCGTTCAAACTGCGTTTACCCTTGCTGACGCTCCGTCCCACGTC